>CAXFOQ010000005.1:0-48118 GCA_964004705.1 uncultured Flavobacteriales bacterium
GAATTATCCGATGCAATAGGTTATTGTCAAATATTTGATGCATGTGGTTGTACCATACAATTAGATAAATTAAATTATGCTCCTGGAACTAAAAAAGAACGTTTATCTAATTTTAAAATATTATCGAAAGCATTACGTAAAAATAATGTTGCAGCAGATATACCTTTGGAACGGTTAGCTAATTCAAATTTTCAAGCAAATTGTGAATTTTTGCAATTTTGTTTTGATTATTTACATAAAACATACCCAGATGCAAATAAAACGTATAATGCATATGAACGGCGTAGAAAAGCTATAATGAAACAAGAAGGTTTAGATGATAGTATGGATTCAAATGCTTTACTTCATTCAGCAGATATTTCCCCTGGAAGTTTAAAAGAACGTACATTATTACGTAGTAAACAGAAAAATCTGAAGCAACAATCTCAACAACGTGTGAAAAAATCACGTATACCACCACCTAAAACTTATGCAACGACGACAAATTCTAGTAATAATAATAAGAAAACTATTTTTGAATTAGATTTAGATAATTTTTTAATTACATCCCATGAATCATCGGTACTACCATCATCAGCAATTATGATTTCATAAGTAAATGAATTAGAAATCATCACTTTTTCTATCCAAGTACATAACTCAGGCAAAGATTCAGACTCATTATATGAAGGTACTACTACTGAAATATTCATATTATTCGGACATTTCTATTGGTTTGTCTTTTTTTATAAATAATGCAAGAATAACGCATATTACTGAATAAGAGAATATTTCTTGAATTAATGCTTTCCATTGATTAGTAACGGAATATAAGTTGGTATTTTCAATCTCTTCGATTGAATTTTCAATATTTTCATAAAAGGCATTACCTTCAGGTATTTGCTCAAGTGACATTATTAATTTTTCAATAGTTGCCTGTTTTATTAAAACAGCAAAATTAGAGTCAATAAAATTAAATAATAAAATTAAAAATAGAGTGGAAATAAAAGAGCCAGCAGCTGCGATTCCTAAAGAAACGCTAAAAGTATCTTTGAAAGATATGTAATCACCAATAATTTTTCTAAAATTTAAAGATAGAAAAACAAGAACAGTAACATAAAGAACAATCTTAGAAATTAATAAAGCAGGACTCATAAAAAAATCAACACCCAAAGAATAAGAAGCTGAATTTAAAATAATAGAAATAGCACCAAAAACTAAGCCATTTTTGAGGATATAATCTTTCATTATTTTATTTTAAGGATTATTGACAAATATAATTATTTTTTTGTGCTATTTTTTAGATTAAAGTATTCGAAATAGAGGGTAATTAGTATATATTTGCAATGGGCAAGTTTTACGCAACCAGCTCCTACTGAATTCCCCCAGGACCGGAAGGTAGCAAGGGTAGGTGGTTGAGCGGTGTGATGTAAGTAGCTTGCCCTTTTTTATTATCATCAGTAAATTTATAACTTGTTATTATGAAATTTTTCATCGACACAGCAAATTTAGATAATATCAAAGAGGCACAAGCCTTAGGCATTCTTGATGGTGTAACAACCAATCCCAGTTTGATAGCTAAAGAAGAGATAAAAGAAAAAGATAATATCCATAAACACTATAAAAAAATTTGTGAAATTGTTGATGGCGATGTTAGTGCTGAAGTAATATCTACTGATTTTGAAGGTATAATTCAAGAAGGTCAAGAACTAGCTGTTTTGCATCCTCAAATAGTGATTAAAATTCCAATGATTGAGGAAGGAATAAAAGCTATTCGATATTTTAGTGACAAAGGAATTAAAACCAATTGTACGCTAGTATTTTCATTAGGACAAGCACTATTAGCAGCACAAGCTGGCTCAACATATATTTCACCTTTTATTGGTAGACTAGACGATAACGGACAAGATGGTATTCAAATTGTTAAAAGTATCGTTGATATGTTTGAGAATCAAAATTATCAAACAAAAATTCTTGCTGCTTCTATAAGAAATAAAAACCACATTGAAGAGTGTGCTAAAATCGGCGCTCATGCTGTTACAGCTCCCCTATCGGTTTTAAAAGAATTAATACCACACACGCTTACAGATATTGGATTAAAAAAGTTTTTAGACGATTACGCTAAAAATAAATAATAATATGCTCGTCAAAATACACCCTGAAAACCCCAACCCAAGAGGCATAGCTCAAATAGTAGAATGTTTGAAAGATGGTGGCATAATTATCTACCCAACAGATACTATTTATGGAATAGGTTGTGATATCTATCAACAAAAAGCCGTAGAACGCATAGCAAAAATTAAAAATGTTGACCTTAAAAAGCAAAATTTTTCATTTATATGCTCAGATTTGAGCCAACTATCTGATTATACCTTACCTATTAGTAGAAACACTTATAAAAGTATGAAGAGGGTGCTTCCAGGACCGTATACCTTTATTCTAAAAGCTAATGGAAGCATTCCAAAGCTGTTTAAAACTAAAAAAAAAACTGTGGGGATTAGAATACCAAACCACAACATTCCCAAAATTTTAGTAAACGAAACTGGTAATCCTATTTTATCCACTTCAATTCATTACGAAGAAACAATTATGGAGTTTAGTACAGACCCCGAATTGATTTATGAAAGGTATTCTAATAAAGTCGATATTGTAATCGATGCGGGAATAGGCTCCTTAAAACCATCAACTGTAGTAGATTATTCATCTGGCAAACTAGAAATAATTAGCGAAGGGTTAGGAAAAACCGATGAACTATTTTAAGGCACTATGAACGCTTAGTATTTGTGGCATCACTAAACAAGTATTATCATTTTTGATTACATAATCTGAAAGAGATATTTTCTTCTCTTCGGCCCATTGATTACTCATTCTTTGTCTCACTTCCTTTTCTGACAAATCATCTCTTTTTAAAATACGTTTAAGTCTTGTTTCTTCAGGGCAAGAAATACAAATAATTGCATCTAAAGACTGATAAGTATTACTTTCAAACAAGATAGCAGCTTCCTTAATAATATATGCCCCGCTCTGCTGAATAGACCATTTTTCAAAAGCTTCTTGAATAACTGGATGAACCAAAGCATTAAGCCTTTTTAAAACTAAGTCATCGTTAAAAGCCAATTTGGACAAATATTTACGATTTAACTCATTATTAAGAAATACCTCTTTTCCAAACTCAGCAATTAAGCTTTGCTTTAAATTAACATCCTTATTCATGAGTAACTTTGCTACGTTATCTGCATTAAAAACAGGTATATTAAGAACCTCAAAACAAGAAGCTATAATTGTCTTGCCGCTTCCTATATTTCCAGTTAAACCGATTCTTTTCATTTATTTCTTAATTAAAAAATATTCAACTTTTTCAGGAATAACTCTAACATTTTCTACAAAATCGGCTTGTCTAATTAGGTCAATAGGTAAACGCTTTTTGTTGTTATCAAAATTAACATTAGTTCCAAACATATCTCTTTTAACCAAATCAAATTTATCTAAAGAAACTAGATAATTTATAGTAACTTCATTGGGAAATAGCTTAATTTCATAACCCTTTGGCACATTCTTAATGCTTAGAGGTAATACCATTTTACCCTCCGTAAATTGCTCCACTTTCAGTTCCCAACTTACATTAGTTAAAGAATAATTTATCTCAGAATGATTTAGTGGTTTGATATTGATAGTGCCAGATGAATTAGCATTAATATCATCAATTTTCAAGGTTTCAGTACCAATAGTATTAAAAACTTCGACAACAGCTCTTGGTCCAGATATTGTTATTGTAGAAGGTTCTAACCGGATAGGCTCTTTTTGTCTAAATAAATCTTTGAATGACAAATCTGTTTTAATCTGAATGGGAAGAACTCTTTCAGCTTTATCGTCTAGTAATACATCAATTCTATTTGGCTGAATATGTAACAATTGCATATTGTTTGGAAGAACTTCTTGAAGTTGTGAAATTGATTGTTTGCCTAACCAATAATAGTTCCATTTATTGCCTTTCCTTTTAGGAATAAAAGTTGAAACCGACAGCGGTATATTTTTTCTGAAACTTAAATGATGAGCAAGTATGGTAAAACCAGGTGCTATTACTTGAAGATGCAAATTGACATTTTTATCATCAATAAGTAATTTATCATTGGGCAAATCTACAAATGAAGCCTCATAATGTAGAGTTGTAGTATAATCTTTTGATAAAACGGTAAGGATCCAAAATAAAGTAGATAAAGTTAATAGAAATAAGAAAATAGGAATTTGCTTTCTCTCAATTCTTAAAATAAAAATTAATTTATCGAATAGAAATTTAAGCTTGCTTAACATAAAAAAAGAACCGAAATAGCCCTATTAAAGATTAATCTTTAGAATTTGATAATTCAGCAGAAATTCCTGATTTATTAAATTTCAAAATAATGTTGCTTCCAACATCTAATTTTAATGTATTTTCAGACACCTCTACAACTTTACCATGCATACCACTAGAGGTGATGACCTTGTCTCCTTTCTTAAGTTCTTGTCTGAATTTACGTTCAAGCTTTTGTTTTTTTACTTGAGGTCTTATCATAAAAAACCAAAAAACTCCAAAAACTAGAATAAAGAAAATTAGCGGATTACCTCCACTTTCGGCTTGTAATAATATTGTAATTAAATTCATTTATTTAGAAGTTACTTCAGAAGTGATATTGATCACCTTTCTGTTTGGGTTAGTATTTGCAGTTAAAGTTATGGCTTTATTTTGTTTTCCACTTCTTCCTGAACTGTTGAAAGTTACGTCTATAGATCCAGATTCACCGGGAGCAATTGGATCTTTTGACCAATTAGGCACAGTACAACCACAAGAACCTTTAGCATTTGAAATGATTAATGGCGCATTTCCTGAATTAGTAAATTTGAATGAATAAGATACTTTCTCGCCATCTACGAGTTTTCCAAAATCGTGTAATTCTTTTTCAAAATTAAACTCTGGCATTGCAGATTTTTCTCCTAATGTCTCTGCGGTATTATCATTCATTACTAGATTTGAAGAAAGTGATGGTTTTACTTCTTTTTTCTTGCTAGTATTTTTAGTGTTATTTCCAACATCTTTTGCTATATCGCTACATGCGAATAACAAAACTGAAATAGATATTAATAATACATTGTACATGTTTAAATAATAATTAGTTAAAAGCAAAAATAGTAATTATTATATTAAGCCTCTGCCCATTTTTTTTATAGCTCCTTCTTTATTGAGTTCAATTAATAAACTATCCAAAACACCATTAATAAAGTTCTTACTATTTGGAGTACTGTAATATTTCGCAAGTTCAATATATTCGTTAATAGTAACTTTTACAGGCACACTAGGCATTTTCAATAATTCAGAAAGTGCCATTTGCATTAAGATTAAATCCATTTGCGCAACCCTTTCTAGATCCCAGTTTTTAGTTTTTGAAGCAATTAAGTTTGAATATTCATCAGAATTTATTAGTGAATAGCGCAATAAATTAAACGCAAAGTATTTATCATCAGTATTTTTAAAAAGTTCAAACAATTCTATTTTGTCTTTATTAGAATCCTTAATTGTTTTAATAACCATATTACAAATAAAAGGGTAGTCATCTTGCCAAAAGATAACTTGCTCACTTAAAAAGTCTTGAAAGACTTCCATTTCTATCAATTCTTTACTAAAAAGCTTAACAATAAACTTTTTATCTAATTCAAAATCGAAAGACAAATCACTCATGTAAGAAGTGTACAATTCAGATTCTATCATTTTAAAATAAACGGATTTTATTACATTTTGCTCATTTGAAAAAGATAATTTATAATTTACAACTTTTTTTATTAGATCAGAATCATCTCTCAGTTTTTTTAAAAACAAATTATTTATAAACTTTTTATTTGGATTTAAATCATTTTGAGAGGGTAATTGTTTTTTTTTAGAGTCTTCTGAAAAATTTTCAGCAAAGTCTCTTATTTCTAAAATATATAATAGAAGAAGAAGATATAACTCCTCTATTTTATTTAATGATTTCAAAAAGTGCTTTTCAAGAGATGCAATATCTCCCGTATTTGATTTATGCCAAGAATAAACAAATTGTAAAACACGTATTCTTATGTGGCGTCGATTAAGCATAAAATTTGTTAATTCTCTAGTTTTTTGCTTTTACTATTCGTTCCGTAGCCAATTCTAGAGCTGCTTGATGTGTAGTGATATTTTCCGCTTCAGATTTAGCAAAAATTTCTAAACTAGTATCATAAATTTTTCGTGTCTGAGCAATAGCTTTTTCTCTATCATATCCATTAATCTCAGAATAAACATTTATTAATCCACCAGCATTTATTAAAAAGTCTGGTGCGTATAAAATACCTTTTTCTCGTAATATGTTAGCATGTTTAAATTCGCGTTGAAGCTGGTTATTAGCAGCTCCGGCTATTATATCACATTTGAATTGTTCTACAGTGGTATCATTGATTGTAGCACCTAACGCACATGGGGAGTAAATATCTATATCTGAATCGTATATCATATTTCCTTCAATAATTTTACAATTATAAAGCTCCGAAACTCGTTTTAAATTTGCCTTATTGATATCATTAATTAAAACATATGCACCTTCATCTGCAAGAAATTTTACAAGACTCTCTCCAACATTACCTACACCTTGTACTAGAATTTTTTTTGCATTTAAATCATCTGAGCCCCATTTGTATTTAGCTGAAGCTTTTATTCCCATGTAGACGCCAAATGCAGTTATTGGCGATGGATCTCCTCCTCCTCCCATTTCAATAGGTATTCCAGTTACAAAATCTGTTTCTTTTTTCACATGAACCATATCTGCTGCACTCATACCTACATCCTCAGCAGTAATATACTTACCGCCTAAACTATTAACATATTTACCAAATTTACGCATCAAAGCTTCAGTTTTTTGGGTAGATGAATCACCGATAATCACAGCTTTTCCCCCTCCTAATGATAAACCAGTTATAGCAGCTTTAAATGTCATACCTCTGGAAAGTCTCAATACATCAATAATGGCATCGTTATCGCAATCATAATTCCACATTCTTGTACCGCCCAAAGCTGGTCCAAGTGTAGTATCATGAATAGCGATAATTGCTTTTAGCCCTGTTTCTTTATCATTACAAAATACCAATTGTTCATGGTTCATGTCAGTCATCATCTCAATTACTTTAAGATTTTTAACAGATTCATTGACATTCTTTAATTCTAACATAGAGCTAAATATTAATTAAATTAAACAGAAAGTTAATTAACTTTGTTGTACTTTAATTACAACTCAAAAACGTAAATTTTGCGCCATCAAAATTACAACTTTATTTGTGTAATTAGATTAACTAGTTCAATTTTATGAAAGAACTTAAATATCTGTTCAAATTTTACAAAAAATACCGATGGCGGTTTGCCACAGGAATATTTTTCGTAGTTACATCTAATATTTTTGCTTTATATCCAGCAATATATACTAGAAAAGCATTTGACGCTGCCAAAGAAGCTATTGAATCATCTCATGGTAGCTACGATTTTATAAATTTAACTTCAATATTACTTTATTTTGGAATTATGCTAATTCTGTTTGCTTTATTAAAAGGGCTTTTCATGTTTTTCATGAGACAAACTATCATCGTCATGTCCAGATTAATTGAATTCGATTTAAAAAATGAAATATTCAACCATTATCAAAAATTAGATAGAGCTTTTTATAAAAAAAATAATACCGGAGACATGATGGCTCGAATTAGTGAAGATGTGACTAGAGTAAGAATGTTTTTAGGTCCTGCTACAATGTATCCTATTAACATGTTATCACTTTTCGTATTTGTTATGTATAATATGTTTAGTATAAATGTTAAATTGAGCTTATTTGTTCTTGCTCCACTTCCGATAATGTCAATTACTATTTTTTTCATAAGTAAAGTTATACATACCAAAAGTGAAAAAGTACAAACCCAACTATCTGCTCTTTCTACACTAACTCAAGAGTCTTTTTCTGGTATAAGAGTTTTGAAATCCTTTGTTAACGAAGGAGCTAACTTTAGTATTTTCAAATCTGAAACTAACGAATACCTAAAGCGTAATTTATCTTTAGCTAAAACTAATGCGGCTTTCTTCCCATTTATGCTTTTGTTGATAGGCTTGAGTACCTTACTTACAATATACATAGGAGGAAAAGAATCTATTGCTGGAAATATTAGTAATGGAAATATTGCCGAATTCATTATATATGTCAATATGTTAACATGGCCAATGGCATCTATCGGATGGGTTACATCAATTATTCAAAGAGCATCAGCCTCGCAAAAAAGAATTAATGAGTTTCTTAATACCAAGCCAGAAATTAATTCAGAAGAAGGAAAAATTCATAATGTTCAAGGTAAAATATCATTTAAAAATATTAACTTTAAATATCCAGGTAGTGGAATAAAAGCGTTAGATAATGTTTCTTTTATAATCGAAAAGGGTCAATCTATTGCAATAGTGGGTAGGACAGGTTCAGGAAAATCAACAATTGTAAACCTCATGTGTCGTATGTACAAGCCAACTTCTGGAATTATTGAAATAGATGATATTGCAATTGAAGAAATCAACTTAGCCAGTCTTCGGGAAGAAATTAGTCTAGTACCCCAGGAGTCTTTATTATTTTCAGATACTATTTCTAATAATATTGCCTTTGGCTCAAAAGAAAAGCTTACAGAAGAAGATATAGAATTAGCGGCGATAAAATCCTCGATACATGAAAACATCAAAAGCTTTTCTAAGAGTTACCAAACATTGGTTGGAGAAAGAGGTGTTACTCTTTCAGGTGGGCAGAAACAACGTATATCAATCGCTAGAGCATTAGTTAGACCAACAAGTATACTTATTTTCGACGATTGCTTATCAGCATTAGATAATGAAACTGAAGAAAAAATTCTCTCTTCTCTAAAAAAAGAATTTAAGAATAAAACAACTATTACTATTAGCCACAGAATTTCATCAATACAAAATGCCGACAAAATAATTGTTCTTGATAAAGGCAAAATTGCTGAAATAGGAACACATTCTGAGCTTTTCGAAAAAGGTGAAATCTACTACGAAATGTACCAGCAACAACTTTCAAAGTAGAATTATATTTGTATTTTACATTAAATTTGATAGATTTGAAATACAAATTATGGAAGACTATAAAAACCAAGATGAAATTTTTTCAAATAAAGTAAGAGCTGGAAAAAGGACTTATTTTTTTGATGTTAGGGCTACTAAAGCAAACGATTACTACCTAACCATCACTGAAAGTAAAAAAATATTTAATGATGATGGTAGTCATTACTTTAAAAAGCATAAAATATTTCTTTACAAAGAAGATTTTAATAAATTTCAAGACGTACTTAATGAAAGTATAGATTACATCTTCAAGAATAAAGGACAAGAAATTATTTCAGCTTCAAAAAATGAACCCGAAGATAATGATTCGAGTTTTAACGATGTTAACTTTGAAGATATCTAAATCCTAAATTGTATGTCCAAATGTAATTAAAGTTATGATGGTAAGAATAAAATAACTAACTAATGATTGTGCTCCGACATAATCTTTTGCCATTCTTTGTCCAAAAAATAACATTATCAATGCTATTGAAGCTAATATAGTACCCCATAACGCTAGAGTAAAATTACCATCAAATAGTAAAAATATAACTCCTAATAGATTTAGTATTCCGGATAGTAACTCAACAACAGTTATAGTAAAAAATAAAACTGGCACAAAGTTTTTTAATGGTGATTTAGCAAAATGTGATCTCAACCACTCTAAATTTTCTTTTTTAAACAATACTTTGTCAATTCCAGATTGTAAAAATAAAATAGCTAAAAATAATACGGCTAACACCTGAACAATCAAAAAAATTATTTCAGTAGAATTTATGATTAATGACATTTTTAAAATTATAAAATTATGACTATTAACATTTTGCCCTAAATGTTAAAAAAAACATGTGTTCTTCTTCTTAAGCACTAAATAAATTAGGTTATTTTTGATATTGTAAATATACATACTTTATGTGAGTTCAAAAGAAATTATCTTTTTAAACTGTATCCAAATTAATTTGCATTAGAAAATTAAAACTAACGAAATGAGTAAAACGATTGTAATAGCTAATCAAAAAGGTGGAGTTGGCAAAACCACTACAGCGATTAACCTATCAGCTTGTCTTGGTGTTCTTGAAAAAAAAGTTCTTCTTATAGATGCAGACCCTCAAGCTAACTCAACATCAGGTGTTGGCTACGATCCAAGAGAAATTAAAACAGGATTATATGAGTGTATGATTGATAATATAAATCCAAGAAATGTAATCGTTAAAACTGAAAGCCCAAATTTAGATTTACTTCCTGCCCACATTGATTTAGTTGGCGCTGAACTCGAACTCGTTAATCAACAAAATAGAGAGTTTATTCTTAAAGGCATACTAGATCAAATTAAATCAAGTTATGATTATTTTATTATTGACTGTGCACCTTCTTTAGGTATTGTAACTACAAATGCCCTAACTGCAGCAAACTCTATTATAATACCTATTCAATGCGAATATTTTGCTCTTGAAGGCCTTGGTAAATTATTAAATACAATTAAAATTGTTCAAAATCGTTTAAACAAAGATTTAGATATAGAAGGTCTTTTACTAACCATGTATGATACAAGACTTAGACTTTCAAACCAAGTTGTTGAAGAAGTAAAAACACATTTTCAAGATATGGTCTTTAATACTATAATACAGCGAAATGTAAGATTAAGTGAAGCGCCAAGTTTTGGACAAACTATTATTATGCATGATGCTAATAGTAAAGGCGCTATCAATTATTTAAATCTAGCAAAAGAACTCTTAGAAAAGAATAAAACAGCACTTCAAAATCAATAAAATGGCAGAAAAAAAACGTGCTTTAGGAAAAGGTTTATCCGCACTACTCAATAATCAAGACACAGACATTACTAAAAACAAAAGTATTGTTGACAACAATCAAGTTATTGGTTTGATGTCCGAAATAAAAATAGAACAAATCGAAATCAATCCTTTTCAACCCAGAATAGATTTTGACCAAGATACATTACAAGAATTGGCAATTTCTATTAAAGAATTGGGTATAATTCAACCTCTTACCGTTAGAAAATTAGGTCAAGATAAATTCCAATTAATTTCAGGAGAAAGGAGGTTCAGAGCTTCACAAATAATAGGATTGAAAACAGTTCCTGCATATGTAAGGAATGCTAATGACCAAGCTATCTTAGAAATGGCACTAGTAGAGAATATCCAAAGAGATCAACTTAACCCAGTTGAAATCGCTTTAAGCTATCAAAGACTAATAGATGAGTGCAAACTTACTCAGGAAAAAATGAGTGAAAGAGTAGGCAAAAAACGATCAACCATAACCAATTATCTAAGACTTTTAAAATTACCTCCTGAAATATTAAGTGCATTAAGAGATGATAAAATCAGTATGGGACATGCAAGAGCATTAGTAAATGTCAAAAATCATGACACTCAGATTAATATTTTTAGAGACGCTGTAAAAAATAGCTTTACAGTTAGAGAAATAGAACAAATAGTTAAAGACTTTGGAGATAGCTCATACACTAAAATATCTATAAACAGAGGTAAAATATTACCCAGCTTTGAGCATCAAAAATTGGCTAATGAGATCAGTAAAAAATTAGATAAAGATGTCAAATTAAAAGTATACAAAAGTGGAAGAGGAAAAATAGAAATACCTTTTAATTCAAATGACGATTTACACTACATCATATCTAAACTAGTTCCATAATTGAATAATATAGTTATTTACATATTTTTGTTGTTTTCTTTAACTAGTTTTGGACAATCAACAGAGTATATAAGCTTAAAATCAGCTCACAAAGCCTCTATACTATCTGCAGTTATTCCTGGCGCAGGACAAATTTATAATGAAAAATATTGGAAAGTCCCCATTATTTATGCTTCATTATCAACAAGTATATATTTCATTTATGATAATCAAAATAAACTTAAGACCTATCAAAATGCATACATCAGTCGTTCAAATGGTGGTATTGACGATTATATTGACATATATAATGATAGTCAACTCTTAACTATTGTTGATTATTATGAAAGGAATAGAGATGTATCCTACATTATTACTGCTGCTATTTATTTACTTAATATAGTAGATGCTAGTGTAGATTCTCATATGTTTGATTTCGATATTAGCGAAGATTTAAGCTTAGAAACTTACCCTAATATTATTAACACACCAAATGGTAAAACTCCCATTCTATCATTAAAAATGAATTTTTAACTTTGACTACATGAATATTGCACTTATTGGTTATGGCAGAATGGGACAATTAATAGAGCAAATTGCTCTTAAAAAGGGGCACACTATTTCAGTGATTATAAATAGTAGCAATAATATAGAAAATCAGGATTTTTCAAATACTGATGTTGCTATAGATTTTAGCACACCAAATAGTGCTTACTGTAATATTCAATTCATATTGAATCTAGGTATACCTGTAGTTTCAGGAACAACTGCATGGTTAGAAAATCTTGATGATGCAAAACGACTGGCAAAAGAAAAAGCAACAGGATTTCTATATGCCTCAAACTTTAGTATTGGTGTGAATCTTTTTTTTGAATTGAATAAAAAGCTATCTAAACTAATGCAAAATCAGCCTGAATACAAAGCGTCAATCAAAGAAATTCACCATATTGAAAAATTGGATACACCTAGTGGTACAGCCCTAAGTTTGCAATCACAAATAGCTAACACAATAAACATAGAAAGCGAAAGAACTGAAAATTTTCCTGGCACTCATATTGTCAACTATGATTCAGAAATTGATAGTATATCCATTACACACCAAGCTCATAATAGGATTGGATTTGCTCAAGGAGCAATGATTGCAGCAGAATGGATTATAGATAAAAAAGGTTGCTTTTCAATGAGTGACATTCTTAAAATCAATTAAAAATGAAAAAATTAAAACAACTCTTAGGTAAATCTTTCAAATTAGTAATGTTCATTGTTTTTACAATAATTTGGTCATTTTGTGTATACCTCATTGATGGCGAATGGCTTTACTTTTTCCCCTTAATAGTTGGTGATATTTTGTTTTGGGAAACTATACCTTGGCAATTTTGGAAGAAAAAAGAAAAGAAAAAGAAAAAGCCGAAAAGTGAAATCAAAAGTTGGTTTAATGCTATTATTTTTGCCGTAATAGCAGCTACAATTCTTAGAACCTTTTTGATTGAAGCCTACACCATACCTACATCTTCGATGGAAAAATCACTTTTAATAGGAGACTTTCTATTTGTTAGTAAAGTAAGTTATGGACCAAGAGTACCCAATACACCAATATCGTTTCCACTTGTTCATCACACACTTCCACTTACAAAAAGTACACCTGCCTATCTAAAATGGATACAGCTAGACTACCACCGAATGAAAGGATTTGGCCAAATAGAAAGAAACGACTGTGTAGTATTTAATTATCCTACCGATGATTTGCTATATCCGGAAAGACCTGTAGATAAAAAAGAGAACTATATCAAACGATGTGTTGGCTTACCAGGAGATGTTGTTGAAATAAAAAATAGTGACTTGTATGTAAATGGTGAACCACAAACACAAACAGAAAAAATGAAAAATCAGTTTAGATACTATGTCAAAACTGACGGGACTCTTTTTAGCAAAAAGACACTAAACAAGTATAATATTTATGAAGGGGAAATACTTTCCAGAAATGGTGATTATGAACTAATTCTAAACGAAAATAGCTTAGATGCAATTAAACGCTTTACATATGTCAAAAAAGTTGAAAAAGTAGTTGCTAAAAAAGGTGTTAAAGTAAATTCATCAGATTTTATTTTTCCAGAGGATAAATTCAATTGGAATCTAGACAATTTTGGACCTATTACTATTCCTGCCAAAGGCGTAACCATAAATATTGATACTCTAAATATTGAAATCTACAGGAGAGTTATAGAAATCTATGAAAAGAACTCTCTTGAAATAATTGAAAATAAAATTTACATTAACGGTAAATTAAGCAATCGCTATTCGTTCCAGATGGATTATTATTGGATGATGGGAGACAACAGACATAACTCTTTAGACTCAAGATACTGGGGTTTTGTTCCGGAAGATCACATAGTAGGTAAAGCGCTTTTCATTTGGATGAGTTGGGATAAGAATAAAAAAGGAATTAATAAAATCCGATGGGACAGGTTATTCAATGCAGTCCATTAAACCAACACTTCTGCCCTGCCCCTATTTTGGTTCAATTGAGTACTTCTCTTACCTTATTTCAAATGAATACTTAATAGAAGTCAATGATTATTTCGTTAAACAGAGTCTAAGAACACGATGTAAAATTTATGGTGCTAATGGAATACTAACACTAAAGGTTCCAAAGATCAGAAAAAATAGTTCAAAAACACTATTCAAAGACATTAAAATAAATTACGATTACAACTGGCAAAAGGAACATTGGGAAAGTTTAATAAGTGCTTATCGTTCTTCTCCGTTTTTTGAATACTTCGAAGATGAGCTTCATAGCTTATTTCAAAAAAAACATACTTTTTTAAAAGATCTTAATTTAGAAATGATGACCTTCGTTTGCTCTAAAATTGGAATTTCAACAGCATTCAATTTAAGCGAATCTTATATTGACAATTCGGATTATGTGGACAAAAGAATGTATAACTTTGACTATATTGAGCCTCCGAGATACATGCAAGTTTTTGAAAATAAATTCGGCTTTATTTCTAATCTCAGTATATTAGACCTTCTTTTTAATGAGGGGAATAACAGTAAGACTTATCTTGAAACTATTAACCGTTGAAAAATTATTAATGTCTCATGGATTTAGAATTTAATAAAAACGAAGATAAAATGAGGCTTTTGATTTCAGAAATGACTCAAAAGTTCGATAAGGTTTCGCTTGGTGGTGGTAAGTCCAAAATAAAAAATCAACACGAACAAGGAAAACTAACTGCTAGAGAAAGAATAGACTTCCTTCTTGATGACGACAGTGAATCCATAGAAATTGGAGCTTTTGTAGGCGATGAAATGTATAAAGAATATGGCGGCTGCCCATCAGGAGGAGTAGTTATTGTTATCGGTTATGTTAGCAATAAACAATGTATTGTAGTTGCCAATGACGCAACTGTAAAAGCGGGTGCTTGGTTCCCAATCACAGCCAAGAAAAATTTACGTGCTCAAGAGATTGCAATGGAAAACAAATTACCCATTATTTATTTGGTAGATAGTGCAGGTGTCTTTTTACCATTGCAAGATGAAATATTTCCTGACAAAGAACACTTTGGTAGAATATTTAGAAATAATGCAAGGATGTCATCCATGGGCATCACACAAATATCTGCTGTAATGGGATCGTGTGTAGCAGGTGGAGCCTATCTTCCAATAATGAGTGATGAAGCATTGATTGTCAATAAAACAGGAACTATTTTTCTAGCTGGAAGTTATCTAGTAAAAGCTGCTATTGGAGAAGATATTGATAACGAAAAACTAGGTGGCGCACAAACACATTGTGAAATATCTGGTGTTACTGATTACAAATCAAAAAATGATGAAGATTGTCTTAAAACTATACAAAATATTTTTAGTAAAATTGGAGACTTTGAAAAAGCTGGTTTTAACAGAATTGAAGCTATAGAGCCTAAAAAAGATAAAAATGATATCATTGGCATATTACCTGCCAATAGAGATAAACCATATAACACAATGGAAGTCATTGAGCGTTTGGTTGACAATTCCGATTTTGAAGAATACAAAAAAGGATATGGAGAAACTATAGTTTGTGGATATGCTAGAGTTGATGGCTGGGCAGTAGGCATAATTGCTAATCAAAGAAAACTTGTTAAAAGTAAAAAAGGTGAAATGCAATTTGGTGGTGTCATATACTCCGATTCTGCAGACAAAGCAACCCGTTTTATTGCCAATTGCAACCAAAAGAAAATACCACTAGTCTTTCTACAAGATGTTACTGGATTTATGGTTGGCTCACGTTCAGAACACTCTGGCATCATTAAAGATGGTGCCAAAATGGTTAATGTTATGAGCAATTCTGTAATTCCAAAATTCACTATTATAATGGGCAATTCTTATGGGGCAGGAAACTACGCTATGTGTGGCAAGGCCTTTGACCCTAGATTAATTGTTGCATGGCCAAGTGCAAAAATGGCCGTTATGGGAGGAGAGCAAGCTGCAAAAGTATTATTGCAAATAGAAAAATCTTCGCTCAAAAAACAAGGACAAAAAATCGATAAGAAAAAAGAAGAAGAATTACTAAAGACAATAACTAATCGGTACGACCGTCAGACCTCACCCTACTATGCCGCGTCAAGACTTTGGGTTGATGCTATAATAGACCCAAGAGATACGAGAAAAGTTATATCAATGGGAATTGAAGCAGCAAACAACTCGCCAATTACCGAAACTTACAACCCAGGAGTTATTCAAGTTTAAAAAATACCAATCACTCAGAAAATATATTCATTTGATTATATTTGCAAATTCTAGATTTGAGTACAGATTTATTTTATGATACACATTACACTTCCAGACGGAGCTAAAAGACAGGTTGAAAAAGGTACTACAGGTATGGATATTGCTAAAAGTATCAGTGAAGGACTTGCAAGAAATGTTCTTGCTTGCCAGATAAATGATGAAGTTTGGGATGCTAATCGTCCAATTGAAAAAGATTGTGAATTCAAACTACTCACTTGGAACGATGAACTTGGAAAACAAACTATGTGGCACTCTTCTGCGCACTTGATGGCAGAAGCTCTTGAAGAGCTGTATCCAGGAATTAAACTCGCTATTGGACCAGCAATTGAAAACGGCTTCTATTACGATGTTGATTTTGGAGAACATTCCATATCATCTGATGATTTTTGTAAAATTGAGGCTAAAATGGTTGAATTGGCAAGGCAAAAAAACGAATATACAAGAAAAGAAATATCTAAACAAGATGCTATCTCTTACTTCAAAGAAAAAGATGATGAGTATAAGCTCGAACTTTTAGAAGATTTAGAAGACGGTAATATTACCTTTTACACACAAGGTAATTTTACTGATCTATGTAGGGGGCCACATATTCCAAACACTTCATTTATAAAGTCAACTAAGCTATTAAACATTGCTGGAGCTTACTGGAGAGGTGATGAAAACAACAAACAACTCACCCGAATTTATGGAATTAGTTTTCCCAAGCAAAAAGAATTAACAGCATATCTTCAGCTTTTAGAACAAGCTAAACAAAGGGACCACAGAAAGCTTGGTAAAGAAATGGAATTATTTTACTTTTCTGAAAAGGTTGGACAAGGACTCCCCTTGTGGCTACCTAAAGGTGCAGCTCTTAGAGAACGATTAGAAAACTTCCTCAAAAAAGTGCAAAAATCTGCGGGTTATGATCAAGTCATTACGCCACATATAGGTAGTAAAGAACTGTACGTTTGTTCAGGTCACTATGCTAAATATGGAGCAGATTCTTTTCAACCCATTAACACTCCTTCTGAAGGCGAAGAATTTTTATTAAAACCCATGAACTGCCCTCACCATTGTGAAATATACAAAACCAAACCCCGTTCATACAAAGACTTACCTGTAAGATTTGCAGAATTCGGAACTGTATATCGTTATGAGCAATCAGGAGAACTACATGGATTATCAAGAGTAAGAGGCTTTACACAAGATGATGCCCATATTTTCTGTACTGCCGAACAAGTCAAGGAAGAATTTATAAAAGTTATAGATTTAGTTCTTTACATTTTCAAGACACTAAGCTTTGAACAGTTTACAGCACAGATATCATTAAGAGATGTAAATCAGCCTGAGAAATATATAGGCTCAACAGAAAATTGGGAAAAAGCCGAAAAAGCTATTTTAGAAGCTACTGAAGAAAAAGGTATTGACACAGTCATCGAATATGGAGAAGCTGCATTTTATGGTCCAAAGCTAGACTTTATGGTTAAGGATGCTTTAGGAAGAAAATGGCAGTTAGGAACAATTCAAGTAGATTATAATCTACCTGAACGTTTTGAATTAGAATATATAGGCTCTGATAACCAAACCCACAGACCCGTAATGATACATAGAGCGCCCTTCGGTTCGATGGAAAGGTTTGTATCTGTATTGCTAGAACATTGCGCAGGTAATTTTCCACTTTGGCTCACTCCAAACCAAGTTATGATTTTGCCAATTAGTGAAAAATATCACGATTACGCTGAAAATATTTTAAATCTGCTAAATAATTCCGATATTCGCGCCCTTGTTGATAAAAGAGCTGAAAAAGCCGGTCGCAAGATAAGAGATGCTGAAATGAGCAAATCACCATTTATGCTAATTGTTGGTGAAAAAGAAAAAGAAAGTAAGACAGTATCTGTTAGAAGGCATGGCGGCGAAGATTTGGGAATTTTGAAAATTGAAAAATTCATTAACATCCTCAACGAGGAAATTGATAATTTAATAAGTAATTTTAAATAGAATTAATAACAAAAACAGAGTACAATCGCAATAAGAAGAAGAAATAACAACTTTAGAAGAAAAACAGAAGCAGAACATAAAATCAACAAATTTATCACCGCTTCTGAAGTCAGATTAGTAGGCGAAGGCATAGAATCTGGAATTTTTCCAATATCAAAAGCATTGAATATAGCTGACGATATGGGATTAGATTTAGTTGAGATTTCTCCAAAAGCTAACCCTCCTGTTTGTAAAATTATTGACTACAAGAAGTTTTTGTACGATCAAAAAAAGAAGCAAAAAATAATAAAAGCAAACGCATCGAAAACTGTAGTAAAAGAAATTCGTTTCGGTCCTAATACAGAAGAACATGACCTTGCTTTTAAAACAAAACACGCATTAAAGTTCTTAGAAGAAGGCTCAAAAGTGAAAGCTTTTGTATTTTTCAGAGGACGAAGCATAGTTTTCAAAGAAAAAGGCGAGATTTTATTATTAAAATTTGCCCAGGCTTTAGAAGACCATGGTGTTGTAGAACAAATGCCAAAACTAGAAGGAAAGCGGATGACAATGTTCATCACTCCTAAAAAGAAAAAGTAAAACCAAATTAAACGGATTTATCATGCCAAAAATGAAAACAAAATCTAGTGCTAAAAAGCGATTCAAACTTACTGGTACTGGTAAAATCAAGAGAAAGCATGCTTTTAAAAGTCATATCTTAACAAAGAAAGAGACTAAACAAAAGCGTAATTTAACTCAAACTGGATTAGTACATGAGTCTGATGTTAAAAACATCAAACAACAATTGTGTCTATAATTAAAAATTATTAACCAAGTATTTAGCTCAAAAGTTCTCAATGAGACGCTAACTACTAAAAACTATTAAATTATGCCTAGATCGGTAAATGCTGTCGCAGCAAAGGCTAGAAGAAAAAAGGTTATAAAAGCCGCAAAAGGTTACTTCGGCCGTAGAAAAAATGTACATACAATTGCAAAAAATGCAGTTGAAAAAGCAATGCAGTATGCATACATTGGACGTAAACAAAAGAAAAGAAATTTTCGCTCATTATGGATTCAAAGAATTAACGCTGGTGTTAGAGAACACGATATGAGTTATTCAACATTTATGGGTGGCATATCTAAAAAAGGCATTACATTGAATAGAAAAGTTCTTGCTGACCTTGCGATGAACCACCCAGATGCTTTTAAAGCAATAGTGGACAAAGTTAGAAGCTGACCTCAATATTTTAAAATAATTAAAGAAGTTAAATTATCCTTGATTTACCTTTTTTATTACATTTGCTTAAATAAATAAATTAATTATGAATACTGGAACAGTAAAGTTTTTTAATGATACCAAAGGATATGGATTCATTAAAGAAGACGAAACAGAAAAAGAGTACTTTGTACACGTATCTGGACTAGTCGATGAAATTAGTGAAAATGACAAAGTTACATTTGACTTAGAAGAAGGTCGTAAAGGGCTAAACGCTACAAATGTGAAATTAGCGTAAATAAACTAAGACTAACAAACGAAAAGGGCTCCTTATTGGAGCCTTTTTTTATAAAAAAGACTTAAGTTCATCTTTAGCCTCTTTAAATTCAGGATTCAATTCTAAAGCCATTTCAAAATCTTTTCTAGCAAAATCATTATTACCAGCATACTTATAAGCTAATCCTCTAGAAAAGAAAGCTGAGGCATAAACTCTATTATGAGAAATCACTAACGAAAAATACTGAATTGCTGATTCATAGTTACCTTCGACCAAAAAAATATATCCCAAATTATAATTGGCATCTTTATTCAACGAATCTCGTCTAAGCATGCCATAATAAGACTGTTTGGCATTGTAAAAATCACCTTGATTTTGGTAGTACATACCCAAATTATACCAAGAACTTAATAGACTAGAATCGGCAATAAGTGCATTTTCAAAATAATACTTAGCAAGACTATCCTCTTTAAAAGAATAGATAAAAGCTAACTGCTCATATGATTCAACATAGTGAGGGTCTAGCTCTACAGCAGTCTGAAATTGAGATTGTGCCATTTCAAGGTCACCCATATCCTTGTAGTTCAAGCCTTTAAAAAAGTAAGCCTCTGCATCGAAAGGGTACAAAGGAAGATATGTGTTTATATCTTTCAACGACTGTGAATAGTTTTGAAGAATGTAATACAGCTTTGCTCTTAATAGTAACATGGGCGGAAATACAATGTATTTATCAGAAATTAAAGCTAAACTCTTAGAAATATAATTAGGATTAGATGGATAATGCTCAAAATACAAGTCCGCTAAGTCGTAACGATAATTTAGATTTGACGTGTCTATTTCAAAGAGTTGTTGTTGATCAATGATAGCTTTTTCAGGCTCACCACTCTCAATAAAAAGATTTTTCCTTTTTATCAATAATGCCGTATCGTATGGTTGTTCTAATAATGCCTTACTTAATTCAGCAATTGAATTTGGCTCTTTAGAGGATATATTTTTTTCTGAACAAGAAAAAAGGAAAATTATTGAAGAAAAAATGAGCAGTCTAAACATATCAGCAATCAGCTAATAACTTAGTTTTTAATACGCTCTTTAATCTTTTCTTCAAGCTGATCAGATAACTCTGGATTGTCTTGTAAGATAAGTTTAACTGCATCTCTTCCCTGACCTAGTTTATCGCCCTCATAACTGAACCAAGAACCACTTTTTTGAACGATCTCTAAATCTACAGCCTTATCTAATATTTCACCAGATTTTGAAATTCCTTTACCGTACATAATGTCAAACTCGACTAATTTGAATGGAGGAGCTACCTTATTTTTAACCACTTTAACTCTTGTTTTATTTCCGATAGCACCATCAGCATCTTTAATAGCAGTACTTTTTCTAACATCCAAACGAATAGAAGCATAGAATTTTAAAGCATTACCACCGGTAGTAGTTTCTGGATTTCCAAACATAACACCAATTTTTTCTCGTAATTGATTGATAAAAATACACGTACAACCTGTTTTACTAATTGTTCCTGTTAATTTCCTTAGTGCTTTTGACATCAATCTAGCGTGAAGACCTACAGAAGTATCTCCCATTTCTCCTTCAATTTCACTCTTAGGAGTTAGAGCCGCCACAGAATCAACGACTAGAATATCAATTGCTCCAGAACGAATAAGATTGTCAGCTATTTCTAACGCTTGTTCACCATTATCAGGTTGAGAGATTAGTAAATCATCAATATTAACACCTAAACTAGCTGCATAAGTTTGGTCAAAAGCATGTTCTGCATCAATAAATGCTGCAATACCACCTTGACGTTGAGCCTCGGCAATAGCGTGTATAGCTAATGTGGTTTTACCAGAAGATTCAGGCCCATAAATTTCAATAACTCTACCTCGAGGATAACCACCTATTCCAAGAGCTATATCTAAACCTAATGAACCTGTAGGTATAGCGTCTATGTTTTCAACTGGTTTATCACCCAAGCGCATTACAGTACCTTTTCCGTAAGACTTTTCCATCTTATCAAGAGTAAGTTGTAAGGCTTTTAATTTCGCTTCTTTTTGTTTATCACTCATAGCTGTTTACTTATATGTTTCTAAAATTTGTGCTGTGTGTTCTTTAGTCTTTACCTTAGTAAAGATACGCTCAATAAGTCCATTTTCGTCAATAACAAAGGTTGTTCTATGTATACCATCATACACTTTTCCCATAAACTTTTTGGGACCCCAAACATCATAAGCCTTAATGACTTCTTTTTCTGTATCAGAAAGCAAATGAAAGGGTAATTGATTATTGGAAATAAACTTTTGATGTGAAGAGCTACTATCGGCACTCACTCCTAGAACTTCAAATCCTAAAGCTAAAAGTTCAGAATAATTATCTCTTAGGTTACAACTTTCAGCAGTACAACCAGGAGTGCTATCCTTAGGGTAAAAATATAGTATTAACTTCTTGCCTTTGTAAGTATCTAAAGTTAATAGTTTATCATCTTGGTTAAGGACGGTAAAATTTGGAGCTTTGTCACCTTCTTTTAAACTAGTCATTTTTGAATTTTTAAAGCTTAACAAAAGAGCAAAAAAAACTCAGAAATAGCAAAATATTATGACTGCATTTATTAACAAATTATCTATTTTTTTGAAAAAAATCACATATTCCTATGATACCGCATTCTTGGCATTTAGGTTTTCTAGCAAGACACACATAACGACCATGAAGAATAAGCCAATGATGAGCAATATTAAGTTTGTCTTTAGGAAAATATTTCACTAATTGCTTTTCGGTTTGCAATGGATTTTTAGCATTCTTACTAAGTCCTATTCGCTCTGATACTCTAAATACATGTGTATCTACTGGCATAGTTGGAATGTCATATAAAACAGAAGCCACAACATTTGCTGTTTTTCTACCTACACCGGGCAATAATTGTAGGCTATCAATAGAATCGGGCACCTTACCATCAAAGTCATGAATCAGCATATTTGCCATTTTGTGTAGATGCTTTGATTTATTGTTAGGATAACTTATAGACCGGATATAATGAAAAATCTCTTCTGGCGAAGATAAAGCCATAAGCTCAGGGTTTGGAAATGCAGAAAATAAAGTAGGAGTTACCAAATTTACACGTTTATCTGTACATTGAGCTGAAAGAATAACAGCTACTAATAACTCAAATCCATTATTGTATTGTAGTTCTGTTTCAGCTACAGGCATATATTTATCGAAGTAATCAACAAATAATTCAAAGCGTTGTTTTCTATTCATACCCAAAGTTAAAAAAAAACCCCTCTTAATTTCATAAGAAGGGCTTGGTAAAGTATGTTATTAACTAATTCAAAACCAAATCAATTCTGTCAATATATTTAGATGGCTTTGATGAAAATCCTCTTGCATAAGACTTAATTTTTGCAAGACTAAAATTAGATAGTGACAGCAACAATTGTTCAGAATCTAATAGGTTCATTGATGACTTTAATTCATAATAAGTGTCGCATAAATCCGAATCATTGAGTAATGCTTCTCTTAATAAAATCGTCTCTTCTAAGGTCATCTCGTTGTACAAAAATCTAATTAAATCATTTTGAGTAAAAGTTTTGAACATATGTTAGTTTTTAAAATTATACTATCACAACGCAAAACCTTTCCTAAAAATTGTACAAGCAATTAATTTATTGTCAAATCAACATTATTCTCTTCTAATAACTTTCGAATATTTATTAGTGCATAACGCATTCTTCCAAGGGCTGTATTTATACTAACACCAGTCTTTTCAGCAATTTCTTTAAAGCTTAGATCTTCATAGTGACGCATTATAAGAACTTCCTTCTGTTCATTAGGCAATTCAGCAATAATACGACGTAAAAGTTGAGTTTGTTCGTCTTCCATCATATCGTATTCTTTGGATTGCTCACCATTTCCAATAACATCAAAAATATCAAAGTCCTCTAAACTTTTAGATTGTGCTACCTTTGGCATTCTTTTGTTCTGTCTAAAGTAATCGATAACAAGATTGTGAGATATCCGCATCAACCAAGGTAAAAACTTACCCTCTTCATTATACTTACCACTATTTAGTGATTTAATGACTTTAAAAAAAGCATCTTGGAAAATATCTTCAGCGAGTTGAAGGTTTCTTACTTTAGAATTGATAAAAGCTAAAACTCTAGACTGATGTCTGTTGACTAGTTCGTCAAGAGCAACTGGATTACCATTAATGTAAGATGAAACTAAATCTTTATCGGAGACTTTGTGTAATAACATATCTAACAATTTTAAATTAATACTAATTAAAAAGTAGATATGTATCTATAGGCAAATGATTAAAATTACACTTATAAAAACCAATTCGTTTGGTCTTTTGTTGTTTCAAATATAAATGACTTTTTGTAAAATTCCAAATGATAAAACCGTAAATTTGCAAACTTCGAAAGAAACAAAAACTAATAACGCCTTTAATTCAAGTGCAAAAAGACAATCAAAAATACATCAATATTTCGGGAGCAAGAATGCACAACCTCAAAAATATTGATGTATCCATTCCTAAAAGAAAACTTATAGTTATTACTGGTGTTTCAGGCTCAGGAAAATCTTCCTTAGCTTTCGATACTTTGTTTGCAGAAGGACAAAGAAGGTATATCGAAAGTCTATCATCCTATGCTAGGCAGTTCCTTGGGAAACTACAAAAACCAGATGTCGATAAAATTACTGGCATATCCCCTGCTATTGCCATTGAACAAAAGGTAAATACCCAAAACCCAAGATCTACAGTTGGCACATCTACAGAAATCTATGACTATTTAAAATTATTATTTGCTAGAATAGGTAAAACTATCTCTCCTATTTCTGAAAAAGAAGTCAAAAAACATCAAGTAAGTGATGTAGTAGATTACGTATGTCAACAAGAGCTTAATGATAAAATATTAATCTTATTCAAACTTAATTTTTCTAACAGTTCGATAGAAGACAGCTTAAAAAAATTAGGCTTAAAAGGATTTTCTAGAATAAAAGTAGATTCTGAAATTATACGATTGAATAGTATTATAGACTACTCAGAAATAGATACGTCTAAGACTGTTTATGTAGTCATTGACAGACTTGTTGTAAATCTAGATAACGATAATTTAAATCGATTAGCAGATAGTGTTCAAATCGCTTTTTTTGAAGGTAACGGAGAGTGTGCCATTGAGGTTGTTGGTAAAAAAATTAAAGAATTTTCTAATCGTTTTGAGTTAGACGGCATTTCTTTTGAAACCCCATCAGAACATTTATTTAGCTTTAACAACCCCTATGGGGCTTGTAAAATGTGTGAAGGTTTTGGCTCTGTTTTGGGTATTGATGAAGACAAAGTTATTCCTAACAAATCAATTTCTATATACGACGGTGCCATCAATTGTTGGAAAGGTGAAAAACTTAGCCTTTGGAAAGAACGCTTCATACTTAACGCTAATAAATATGACTTCCCCATTCATCGCCCTTACAACGAACTCCAAGATGATGAAAAAAAGATTGTCTGGAATGGTGCTAAAGGACTTAAAGGTATCCGTCAATTCTTTCAATTGTTAGAAAAAGAAAATTATAAAGTTCAAAACCGTGTGCTATTAGCTAGGTACAGAGGTAAAAACACTTGCCCTGAGTGCAATGGAACAAGACTAAGAAAGGAAGCCTTGTATGTACAAGTAGGCAAGAGAACTATCAATGACATTGTTCATTTACCAATCAGCAAATTACTTAATTTAATAAGCTCAATTAAGCTATCAGACACAGAAATGATAATAGCTGAACGTCTAATCGAAGAAATAAAAAATAGAGTGCAATTCTTAGATGATGTGGGGTTAGGCTATTTAACATTAAACCGTCTATCTTCTACCCTTTCAGGCGGAGAATCACAACGTATAAACCTAGCTACTTCATTGGCTAGTAGTTTGGTAGGCTCCTTGTATATTCTTGATGAACCTAGCATTGGCTTACATTCAAAGGACACACAGAAATTAATTAGCATTTTAAATTCGCTAAAGGAATTGGGTAACACAGTGGTAGTGGTCGAACACGATGAAGAAATAATGATGGCAGCAGATGAAATTATAGATATCGGTCCTCTGGCAGGGAAAAATGGTGGAAACATTATTTACCAAGGAAAACTCAATGACATAGGCCAACATTCTGAAAGCCTAACAGCCAAATACTTAACAAATACTGAACGTATCGAAGTCCCTACTCATCGAAGAAAGGTAATTTATTCAGTGTTAGTCAATGGAGCAAGAGAAAACAACCTAAAAAATATTTCGGTAACATTTCCTCTAGAGTGCTTGACGGTAGTTTCAGGTGTAAGTGGCTCAGGTAAAAGTTCATTAGTCAAACAAATATTATTCCCTGCTATTCAAAAAAGCATTCAAGGCTATGCCTCTAAAATTGGAGCTCACGATAGTGTAAATGGTGATTTGAAACGCATTCAACATATTGAATTTATCAATCAAAACCCCATAGGTCGCTCATCTAGGTCTAACCCAGTAACCTATCTCAAGGCTTATGATGAAATAAGAAATTTGTTTGCAAGGCAAGAACTGTCTAAAACAAGAGGCTATAAAAGCGGTCATTTTTCGTTTAATGTTTCTGGTGGAAGATGTGAAGTTTGTGAAGGAGAGGGTGAAATTACTATTGAAATGCAGTTTATGGCAGATGTGTACTTGGAGTGCGAAAGCTGTAAAGGGCAACGTTTTAAAAACGAGACTTTAGATATCAAATTTGCGAATAAAAATATTTCAGAAATTCTCAAAATGACAATTGACGAAGCCATTAGCTTTTTTGAGGAAAATGATAAATCGAAAATTGTCTCTAAATTATTACCTCTACAGCAAGTCGGTCTAGGCTACATTCAATTGGGGCAATCATCAAATACGCTCAGTGGCGGTGAAGCCCAAAGAATAAAACTTGCTTTCTTTTTAAGTAAAGGGCATAAATCTGAAAAAACTATGTTCATTTTTGATGAACCTACAACTGGACTACACTTTCATGATATCAAAAAACTATTATATTCTTTTAATGCACTTATTGAAAATGGCCATACAATTATTTGTGTAGAACACAATTCGGACGTTATAAAATGTGCAGATTGGCTCATTGACTTAGGCCCTGAAGGAGGAGAAAATGGTGGGGATTTATTGTTTCAAGGAACACCAGAAGACTTAATTAAAAATAAAAGATCTTTTACCGCTCATTTCTTGAATCAGAAATTACTTTCTTGTGTCCAAAAATGATTGAAGAATAAGTGTTGCACTTATTTTATCAATCAGTGCCTTATCCCTTCTTTTTTGTTGTTTTAGACCAGCATCTATCATCGTTTGAAAAGCTATTTTAGAAGTAAAACGCTCGTCAACTCTTTCTATTCTAACCTTTGGAAAGGCTTCCTTTAATCGTAAGACAAAAGGCTCAATAAATCGAGCACTTTCGGATGGCGTATTATTTAAATTTTTAGCTAAACCCACGACAAAGCATTCTACATCTTCTTTTGATAAATAATCCTTTAAAAAAGACATCACTTCCTTAGAATTTAAAGTGGTCAAAGCAGAAGCAATGATTTGTTCATCATCGGTTACCGCAATACCAACTCTTTTTTGACCATAGTCTATTGCTAACAATCTTGACATAGTGCAAAAATAAAGCATTTAACTATCTTTGCTCTTATGATTGAACAACAAAAATTAATAATCGAACAAGCTTGGGATAATCGTGAACTTTTAAACGATAGTAAAACTCAAGAAAGTATTCGTTACGTCATCGAAGAATTGGACAAAGGACGTCTTCGTGTTTCAGAGCCTGTTGAAGGAAAATGGATAGTCCATGAATGGATTAAGAAAGCAGTAATATTATATTTCCCTATTCAAAAGATGGAAACCTTGGAGGCTGGACCTATGGAATTTCATGACAAGATGAAATTAAAAAGCAATTATGCTGACTTAGGTGTTCGTGTTGTTCCTCACGCTGTAGCTAGATATGGTGCTTTTTTAGCTAAGGGAGTTATTATGATGCCTTCCTATGTAAATATTGGTGCCTATGTAGATAGCGGCACTATGGTAGATACTTGGGCAACCGTAGGATCTTGTGCTCAGATAGGTAAGAATGTTCACCTTAGTGGTGGTGTTGGTATTGGTGGGGTTTTAGAACCTTTACAAGCCTCACCAGTTATAATTGAAGATAGCGCATTCATTGGCTCACGATGCATTGTTGTTGAAGGGGTTAAAGTAGAAAAAGAAGCCGTTTTAGGAGCAAATGTTGTTTTGACCGCCTCTACAAAAATCATTGATGTTACTGGAGAGCAACCTATAGAATATAAAGGCATAGTACCAGAAAGGTCTGTTGTTATTCCTGGAACATATCCCAAAGCATTTCAGGCAGGTGAATACGGTGTCCCTTGTGCCTTAATCATTGGCAAACGCAAAGAAAGTACCGACAAAAAAACCTCTCTTAATGATGCTTTGAGAGAATACAAGGTAGCCGTATAATGAAACTAGGTTTTGACGCTAAAAGAGCCTTTTTCAACAACACTGGATTAGGTAATTACTCTAGAGATACTATTCGTATTCTCGGACAATATTTTAGTGACAACGAATACCACCTTTACACTCCAAAAGAAATAAAGAACGAGCGTTTATCATTTTTAGAAGATAAAAAACACTATTACACTCATTCGCCGAAAGCTTGGTTTGACAGAACATTTAGCTCAGTATGGCGTACCATAAAATTAAAAAACGATTTAGTCAAAGATGACATTAGCCACTTTCACGGACTAAGCCACGAATTACCCTATGGTATACAAAATACCAACATCAAAACGGTAGTCAGCATTCACGACTTAATAGCTATTCGTTACCCTCAATATTTTAAAAAAGCCGACCGTATTTCCTATGTCAAAAAAAGTCAATACGCCTGTCAAATTGCTAATAAAATCATTGCCGTAAGTCAGCAAACTAAACAAGATATTATTCGTTTTTTTAATATTGAAGAAGATAAGATTGAGGTTATTTACCAAGGATGCAATAAAGTCTTTCAAGAAGAACAAAGTGCAGATTTTAAAGCTTGTATTAGCACAAAACATCAACTACCAAAAAAATACCTTTTGTATGTAGGCACTATTGAAGAACGTAAAAATCTATACAATATTCTTAGGTGTTTAAAAGAATTACCAGACTACCAACTTGTAGTTATTGGCAATGGTAAAGCCTACAAAAACAAATGCCTAGATTTCATTAATGAAAATAAAATGAACGATAGGATTAAGATATTAAGCGATTTATCATTAAAAGAAATGGCGGCTATATATCAGCAGGCCGATATAATGATTTACCCCTCATTTTTTGAAGGCTTTGGTATACCTATTTTAGAATCTCTTTTTTGTGGTGTTCCCGTCATTACCTCACAAGGCGGTTGTTTTGCTGAGCCAGGCGGAAAACACAGCTCTTACATTAACCCCAACGATATTGAGCAAATGAAAAGTGAAATATTAGAAATAAGCACTAACATTTCTAGAAGAGAGAAAATGATAGAAGAAGGAAAAAAACACGCTCAAAACTTTACCGATGATAAAATTGCCGAGCGACTTATGAATTTATATCAAAACATTTGATGAAAGAAGATATTCAAAACTGCCTTAACACTTTGAGAGAAGGAGGTATTATTTTATACCCAACAGACACCGTTTGGGGAATAGGTTGCGATGCTAGTAATCCACAAGCCATTCAAAAAATATATGACTTGAAAGGGCGTACTTCCTCAAAAGCCTTAATTACACTAGTTGGTTCGGAAGTGATGCTGGAAAGAACAGTCATAAATATGCCTGAAATTGCTTGGGATTTAATAGAGTCAGCAAACAGACCACTAACTCTAATTTATGATGAGGTTAAAGGCATTGCCCCCAACGCCATTGCAGAAGACGGCTCGTGCGGAATACGTTTAGCTAAAGATACTTTTTGCCAACAATTAATTCAAAGATTGGGTAAGCCTATCATCTCTACTTCGGCTAATGTTAGCGGTGAAGAAACGCCCAAAGATTTTAGGTCTATTAGCGATACCATTTTGAAGGGCGTAGATTTCGTAGTAAATTACCGACAAAATGAAGCAATCAGTCAAAAATCTTCTAATATCATCAAATTAAAAAACAACGGAGAGATTAAAATCATTAGATAAGTGAACCTTAAACAACACATACAACACCCTATCTTTTCTATAGTTTCTCAAGCAGCTGATGTACTAGCTTATGAAACCTATGTCATAGGTGGTTTTGTAAGAGATGTTATTCTTGAACGTACTCAACCTACCGATATCGATTTTGTATGTGTTGGTAGTGGGATTGAATTGGCCAATAAGGTCAGTGAATTAGTCGGAAATGACACTAAAGTGCAAGTATTTAAAAACTTTGGTACAGCTATGCTCCGATATCAAGATTTAGAACTTGAATTTGTAGGAGCTAGAAAAGAGTCCTATCGTTCTGATTCGAGAAAACCTATTGTAGAAGACGGTACATTAGAAGATGACCAAAATAGACGAGACTTCACCATTAACACTTTAGCAATTAGACTAAATAAAGAACATTTTGGAGAACTTAAAGACCCTTTTGATGGACTAGAAGACTTAGAAAATAAAATTATCAGAACACCCTTAGAACCAAATATAACCTACTCTGATGACCCTTTAAGAATGATGAGAGCTATTCGCTTTGCTACTCAATTGAATTTTAAAATTGAAGAATCTTCTTTACAGGCTATTAAAGACAATGCTAATAGACTAGAAATAATTTCTCAAGAACGCATTACTGAAGAACTAAATAAAATAATACTGTCATCAAAACCTTCTATAGGCTTTAAATTGTTATTCAACACCGAACTACTCCATCAATTCTTTCCTAAGATGGTTGAATTACAAGGAGTAGAAATTATTGAGAATAAAGGGCATAAAGACAATTTTTATCATACCCTTCAGGTGCTAGATAATATCTGTGAAAACACTGATAATTTGTGGCTTAGATGGGCTGCTATTTTACACGATATCGCTAAGCCAGACACTAAGAAATTTGAAGAAAAACAAGGCTGGACTTTTCATGGACACGAATTTTTAGGCTCAAAGATGGTGCCAAAAATTTTCAAACAATTAAAATTGCCTTTGAATGAAAAGATGAAATACGTTAAAAAGTTAGTACGACTGCATCTAAGACCCATCGTATTGGCACAAGAAATAGTTACAGACTCAGCAGTAAGACGATTATTATTTGATGCAGGAGAAGACATAGATGACTTAATGACCTTATGTGATGCCGATATCACTTCCAAAAACCCTGAAAAAGTAAAGCGTTACCTTAATAATTTTCAACTTGTCAGACAAAAGATTAAGGACGTTGAAGAACGTGACCACATAAGAAATATGCAACCCCCTATTAGTGGTGAAGAAATAATCGATATTTTTGATATTAAACCAAGTAAAGAAATTGGTATATTAAAAAATGCAATTAAAGAAGCTATATTGGATGGTATCATTGCAAATGAAAAAAAAGAAGCCTATCAATTCTTAATTAAAAAAGCTGCAGAAATTGGGCTAAAACCAAAAAAATAAATAATGACTGTAAAATTAAATGTTGTTTTTGATCACAACGACGATGTATTTAGAGAGATTCTTATCAACACAGAAAATACGCTAGAAGATTTACACAAGGCAATAGTATCTGCTTTTGCACTAAAGCCTGAAGAGATGGCCGCCTTTTATTTAACTAATGAGGATTGGGAACAAGGCGAGGAAATACCACTCATCGCTATGGAGCCTAATTCAAGAGAAATGCAAAACATTAGTGTTAATGATATATTTCAAAACACAGAAAAACTGCTCTATGTTAATGACTTCCTAACGCTATGGCGATTCATGATTGAAGTTGAAGAAATTGACGAAATCAAAGAAGTTGAAGAAGCTGAAGTCTTGCTATCATTTGGCAAGATGCCTGACGAAGCACCGTCAGTTCAGTTCATTTCTGATGAGGAAAGTTGGTCTGAAGACGAAGATGTTTATGGCGATACGCTAGACGAATTTAATGAGTTCGAAAACTATGAAGACTACTAAGAAACTCTTAGTAATTTATGGTCCTACGGCTGTTGGCAAGACTAGTCTAGCCATCCGATTAGCTCTACAGCACAATACCGAAATTATTTCGGCTGACTCAAGGCAATTCTTCAAAGAAATGAAAATAGGTACTGCGGTACCTGAACTAGAAGAATTAGATGCCGTAAATCATCATTTCATTCAACATAAAAGTGTCCACGACAACTACAATGTAGGACTGTTCGAAAAAGAAGCTATTTCTAAAATTGAACAGCTTTTTAAATATCATAACACTTTGATAATGGTAGGCGGTTCTGGATTGTATATTGATGCCGTTTGCAAAGGCTTGGATACTTTTCCAGAAATTGACGAGACTCTTAGAATAAAGCTAAGACAAAAGTTTGAGGATTATGGTATACAATGGCTACAAGATGAAGTAAAAAAAATCGACCCCACTTTTTATGCCAGTTCAGATGTGAATAACCATCAAAGACTACTTAGGTGTCTAGAAGTATGTAAACAAAGCGGTCAAACATTCAGCAGTTTTAAGAACAAAAAAAATAAGACACGACCATTTGAAGTTGAATACATTTCTATAAAAATGGATAGAGAAAAACTCTACAAAAGAATAAATGACAGAGTAGATATAATGATGGAAAAAGGCTTGTTAAAAGAAGTGGAAAGTTTGATAAATTTCCAAGATTTGAATGCACTAAAAACCGTAGGCTATTCCGAACTATTTCAATACCTAAATAATGATATCTCTCTAGAAAAAGCCATAGAACTTATCAAACAAAACTCTAGAAGGTATGCTAAAAGACAAATGACTTGGCTTAAACGCTACCCTATCAACTGGATGGAAAATCAATAAAAGACAGATATTGTACCTTTGATATTGTCGTGTCCATTTTTAAGAATTATCGAATAAAAATAAACGCCCTCTTTTACTAAATTACCTGAGGAATTTTTTCCGTCCCAAGCCTGTTTATAACCTAAAGATTGATAAACCTTAGCACCCCACCTATTGTAGATGATTACTTCTGTATTTTCGTACAAAAATGATGTATTTAGCATCCATGTATCATTGATATTATCACCATTTGGACTAAATGCGTTGATCAAACAACTATCTAAAATAACAGGAACTTCAATTTCTTCAATCAATTTACAGCCGTTACTATCCGTAATAGTAAGCTGATAAGTTTGGGGACTAAGATTGCTAATACTTGATGTTGTTTCATTTGTGTTCCATAAATATTCGTAAGGAGATGTCCCTCCAATAACGGAAGTTTCTATAGTAGAAAAATCTTGGTCAAAACAGTCGATTTCTTCTATCAAATTAGATTCTATTTCATTGATAGTCAAATCAAATGAGGATGAACAATAAGCTTGATCAATTATATTACAAGTATATGAACCAGGACATAAGCCTCCCTCATAAACGGAGTCCGTTTGATTGACCTGAATATCTCCGTTCATAGTCCAAGAATAACTGAATGGTCGAACTCCGCCAGATTCCACTTTCATTGTAGAGGTTTCCTGTTCTATAAAGCCATCTATTTCATCTATATTAAATTCTAAGGTATCTAAACACATATTATCTGCTGTGGCATCAAAGACAATTAGCTCATAATCTCCAGCACACAGTGCATAAGAAACACAAGAGTCATTAGTAACAACTGTATCCTCATTAAGAACAAAACTTATTGGTAAAACACCACCTTGAATACATATACGAAAAGAGTCTTCTTGTGAACTTGAAATGATATTTAAAGGATCAGGACCTTGCACTATTTCTATTGGATTATCACTCCCTAATGTAAATACACAGCCGTACGAGTCCTGTAAAGAAACAGAATAATAACCCGCATTTAAATCTTGTATTGTATAACTTGTATCGTTAGAATCTTGAAAATAAGTAGGCTCAAATTCTCCAAGTGCATTTACTTTACCTAAGCTATAGGGTGCAGTTCCTCCACTAATGTTATTTATATAAATGTTTCCAAAGGGGACACAAGATTGTGGGTTGTCAGTAGTGTAATCAAAATACAAGGGTGTTGGGTCTTGGAAAGAGAAGGTATCTGAAAAAGTAATATTATTACTTAAAGAAACAACTGTCAACTCATAAAAACCTGCATAAATTAATGAATTCAATGCCAAAAAACCAGATGATTGATTATTAATCGATGAATAATTGCCTTCTTCTAAAATTATACCATTTTTAATTAGTGTAACATAGTAAGAAGTATCAATAGGATTGGTATTAATCGTAAAATAAGTAAATGAACCTTCGCAATTAAAAGTATTTGTACCTGGCACTAAGTTGTCTTGATTAAAAGTAAGCACCATTGAATTTTGAGCATACAAAAAACCTAATGGAAGTAATGCTATAAATAAAATTAGTTTTTTCATATTTAACAAAGATAATATTTTTATCATTGAAAAGCTTTATGAAATATTGCCAATGCAGCTATAGGTTTTTCTAAAATAGAAGTAATCGAAATATTAAAATTTGTACAACTTCTTTTTATTTCAGCATGAAAATAAAAAGCAACAGAACCACACAACGACAAGGATGTGATGTTATTAGGTAATAAGCATACTTCGACCCATTCGTCAAAGCTTTGCTTGATGAGCTGAGCTACTTGAGGGTGTGTTCTATTTCTAAACATTAGCTCAGCAAAAGATGCTAAATAGCGATTAGGAAAGGAATGAGAGTATAATTCATTTAAAATTGTTACCTTATCTAATCCTATTTTAAGAATTAAAGCCTTATCCAATTTATCGCCTAAATAAGCCTTTAAAAAACGTTTTCCTAAAGCATTTCCACTTCCTTCATCTCCAAGAATATACCCCATACTAGTAGAAAAAGGCTCAACGCTATCACCATTATACTTAGCCACATTAGATCCTGTTCCTAAAATACCAATTACGCCTTCATTTTTTTGAAATAAGGATCGAGCAGCCGCTAATAAATCAGAGTAAACCATAACGTCTGCACAAATGAAAACGGATTGCAATGCGGTCTGCATAAAATCAGATTTTTCGGAAGAACCACAACCAGCACCATAAAAATGAAGTTCTGTTATCTTATCAAAAGGAATTTCTAATTGTGATAATGTATCACTAATGATATGCTCATCAACTATGAATGGATTCAATCCTATACACTGATACTGTGAAATACTTTCACCATCTAACAAACGCCATTCTGTTGTACTACTACCACTATCAGCTATCAGAATCATATTCACGTTTTAATTCAAACTTTTCACCTTCTATAGCTAAACTTGTGTTAGGAAAAACAGTTTGTGCTTCATCTAACAAGGGGCTTAAATCAAAATACCTTTGAGAATAATGACCTATGATGAGTTTACCAACTTGAGCCTTAGATGCAATAGTTGCAGCTTCTTTGGCTGTAGAATGCATAGTTTGTCTAGCTCTTTCTTTCAATTCATCTAAAAAAGTCGCTTCATGATAAAGCATATCAACACCTTTTATTTGTGGTATAATTGCTTCATTATATGAAGTATCACTACAAAAAGCAAATGATCGAGATAACTGAGCGCCTCTTGTCAACTCTAAATGAGGTACTATAGATCCATCTGAAAGACAATAATCTTCACCACTTTTTATAGCTGGTATAGCTTCAGGAGGAATGCTATATTCTTCTATTTTATCCTTTTTCATTCTTCTTGGTTTTTTCTTTTCTTTAAACAAAAAGCCACAACATGGTAATGAATGAGAAAGCGGAATAGTATGTACTGTCAAGTAGTTACTTTCCATTAATAATTCTGGTTCGTCAAAACCAAATTCATGAAAAAATAATGGGAAACGTAATTCAGTTTTAGAGGCCGCTAAATGAATATAAATTATCTCTTTAAGCTCTTTAGGAGCATAAATATTCAATTCTTTTTCACGACCTAATAAATGCATAGTAGAAATAAACCCTATTAGACCAAAATAGTGATCACCATGAAGGTGTGAAATGAAAATATGTTGAATGCTTTGCATTCTTATTTTGTATTTCCTCAATTGTAGCTGGGTACCTTCACCACAATCGATTAAAAAAAACCGCTCAGACACATTCAGCAACTGAGCGGTAGGTTTTCTATGAATTGTGGGGATAGCTGAATTACAGCCTAGAATCGTTAATTCGAATGACATTAATTCTTGTTGATTATCATTTTTTTAGTTATCATTTCCTGAGCGTTACTCAAAGAATAAAAATAAATACCAGAAGATAAAGCTGAAGCATCGATATCTATTTTATTGATTCCGTAATTAGCATTTACTATTCTGTGGTCTTGTAATTCACCTAATAAATTGACTATACAAAAAAGGTATTCTCCTTCATTAGTAGAGTTAAATTCTATGTTAGTTCTACTAGAAAATGGATTAGGTGAGTTTTGAGATACTGAAAACGGCAAGTTGTTATTTTCATCAATAGAAACCATTTCAGACTGAACGACTAATCTGTATCCATCAATAGTTTCATAATCGCCCAACTGATCATACAAAGAAACTGTTCCAATAACTGAAACATTAATCCAACCATCAATTATCAAACTTATGTCATGAGTACCTAATTCATTATCTCCTGGTGTACCAAATAAAGTTACACATGCAATATCATTACCCATAAAAACAGAGTCAGGATTTGAAAGGTATGTTGACATTACAGAAGGTAAGCCATTTACACCGACTAACTTAATACTATCAATTTCTAGTGGTGCAATATTTACAGGAAAACCTAAAATGTCAATTTCATAGGGGTCACCCATTACCTCTCCTACTGTATTTGGTGTTTTGATTTGTATATGCTCCTCATAATATGTATCTAGCTGCGCAATTGGAAGATTTTGAATGGTGTCTGGCCACAATCCAAATGTTGAATCCTGCAAAGAGGCATCAGGAACACATGGGCTTTGTTGTGCAAAGACTGTTAAACTTAGTGTAAATAATAATGTAAATAGTAAACTTTTCTTCATAATATTTTAGATGTTAAGTGAGCGCTCAATATCTTCCATTTCAATAATATCGAAAGCTTCTTGCAGTGTTGGTACCACCAAGAATTCATCATGTAAAAATTGATTTGAAATCATAACGAACGAATTATTTTGAACAAGATTTTTACCAAATGTAGTAAACTTTGTTAAATGTTCGGTATTTATATTTGAAACTTCTGAGAGGTTTAAAATAAGGTGTTTACAGTCCTTACTAAAAAGTGAGTTGATAAAAGACATATCATCTTCAATCACTAACAATTGTATTATCAAGCAATTTTTCTGAATATGGTGGCTGTGTAACATATTATTTTTTAATGCTGTTAGCTAATAAATACAATACAGCCATACGTATAGCTACACCGTTTTCTACTTGATCTAAAATAATGGCTTGTTTAGAATCTGCAACATCGGAAGTTAATTCCACGCCTCTATTAATCGGGCCAGGGTGCATCACTGTGATATTTTTTGATAGAGAATCAAGACATTCCTTATTCAATCCATACATCATACTATATTCTTTTAAAGATGGAAAAAACTTAGTGTCTTGACGTTCTAATTGAATACGTAACATATTTGCCACATCACACCACTCTAAGGCAGTCATTAAATCTGGTTCGTAACTAACGCCTAATGATTCTATATACTTTGGGATGAGAGTTGAAGGTCCACATACTTTAACTTCAGCACCCAACATTTTTAGACAAAAAATATTTGATAATGCTACTCGTGAATGTAGAATATCACCAATAATAACTACTCTTTTACCATTTATGGTACTATACTTTTCTCTTATGGAATAAGCATCTAAAAGTGCTTGCGTAGGATGTTCATGAGTACCATCTCCTGCATTAATTATTGGAACATCTATGTGATTAGCTAAAAAGGTTGCAGCTCCAGCGTCGGGATGACGCATAACTATCATATCTACCTTCATCGCTAAAATATTATTTACGGTATCAATAAGCGTTTCTCCTTTGTTAACCGATGAAGATGACACTGAAAAATTAACAATATCAGCTGAAAGACGTTTTTCAGCTAACTCAAAAGATAATCTTGTTCGAGTAGAGTTTTCAAAAAACAAATTAGCAATAGTGATATCTCTTAGAGATGGCACCTTTCGTATTGGTCGATTGATGACCTTTTTAAAATTATCTGCAGTCCTAAAAATAAGTTCTATATCTTCACATTGAAGATTTTTAATTCCTAAAAGATGCTTGACACTTAAAGTACTCATTAACTTTTTAAAATTACACGTTCATTATCACCCCATTCCACTGATACTCTTTCATCTGCAACTACATCAATTGTACAACCTACATAATCGGGCTGTATAGGTACATGTCTACTCAATCTTCTATCTATAAGCACAAGTAATTCAATAGATAAAGGGCGTCCATAATCCAATAAAGCATCTAAAGAAGATCTTACAGATCGGCCAGTGTATAAAACATCATCAATAACTACAACTTTTTTACCTTCTAATGAAAAATCAAGAGATGTAGCACTCGCAACAAGAGGATCTTTTCTCCTTCTAAAGTCATCTCTGTAAAAAGTGATATCAAGATTACCAATTTGCAATTCTAACTTTGGATTTATGATTTCCAAATTAGTTTTGATGCGATGACAAAACTGGATACCTCTAGGTTGTAGTCCAATTAAAATGGTATTTGAAAAATCGCTGTGGTTTTCAACTAACTGTTGACATAATCGATTGATTATGATTTGAATTTGTTTTTTATCGAGTATGCTTTTGGGCTTGCTCATTTCAATTTACAAATATAAATTATTTATTCATTACATTGCATAAAAAAGACCCTATGAAAATAGGGCCTTTTAATAATCATTCAACAAAGATTACTTCTTCTTTTTAGTAGTATCTTTTTGCATACTTTCTTTTAAAGCTATTAGCTCATCCATGTCACCTAAAGTACTTTTCTGTTGAGATTGCTGAACTTTAGCGACGTTTTTCTTTGTCTTTTTAGCTTCTACCATTTTAACTTCTTTGAAAATCACAGTATGTGAAACAATAATTTTCTGAGAATCTTTTTGGAATTCAAGTACACGAAAGTTCAGTTTTTCACCAACTACTACTTTAGAATTATCTTGTTTGTTAAGATGTCTTTTTGGAGCAAATGCTTCTACTCCATGAGTAAGGATAATAGTAGCACCATTTTTTGTGATATCCTTAACTTCACCTTCGTGCTCTGAACCTTCATTAAATACACTTTCGTATCCATTCCATGGGTTATCAGATAATTGTTTAACACCAAGACTTAACTTTCTCGCATCCAAATCTAATTCTAATACTTGAGCTTCGATGACTTCACCAATTTTGGTGAAATCTGAGGGATGCTTAATTTTCTTTTCCCAAGATAAATCTGAAATGTGTATTAAACCATCAACTCCCTCTTCTAACTCTACGAAAATACCGAAGTTAGTGAAATTTCTAACTGTTACTTTTTGATTACTTCCAATTGGGAATTTCTCAGCGATCTTTGCCCAAGGATCTGGTTGTAACTGCTTCATTCCAAGAGACATTTTTCTATCTTCTCTGTCAAGTGTCAGTACTTGTGCTTCTATCTCTTGTCCTACTTTCAAAAAGTCACTAGCACTTCTAAGGTGGGTAGACCAAGACATTTCTGAAACGTGTACTAAGGCCTCAATGCCTGTTTGCACTTCAACAAAAGCACCATAATCAGCAACAACAACAACTTTTCCTTTTATTTTGTCACCAATAGCAATTTTTTCATCAAGCGCGTCCCAAGGATGAGCTGCCAATTGCTTTAATCCTAACTGGATCCTTTTCTTGTCATCATCAAATTCAAGTATAACAACGTTTATTCTTGAATCTAGTTCAACGATTTCTTCCGGGTGGTTTACTCTACCCCAAGATAAATCAGTAATATGGATTAATCCATCTATACCTCCTAAATCAACAAAAACACCATAGGAAGTAATGTTTTTAACCATTCCTTCGAGTACTTGTCCGACTTCAAGTTTAGACATAATTTCTTTCTTTTGCTCTTCTAAGTCGGCTTCAATAAGTGCTTTGTGAGATACAACTACGTTACGAAATTCATGATTAATCTTAACCACTTTAAATTCCATTTTCTTACCAACATACTCATCGTAATCACGTATTGGCTTAATGTCAATTTGAGAACCTGGTAAGAAAGCCTCAAGTCCTAAGACCTCAACAATCATACCACCTTTAGTTCTACATTTAATGAATCCTTCAAGGATAATGTCATTGTCGTGTGCATCATTAACTCTTTCCCAAGAACGTAATACACGTGCTTTTTTGTGAGAAAGTATTAACTGACCTTTCTTGTCTTCTTTTTTCTCAACAAGAACCTCAACAGTATCACCAACTTTTAAATCTTCGTTGTATCTGAATTCGTTTCTTGAGATGATACCGTCAGACTTGTAGTTTATATTTACAATAACTTCTCTATCTGTAATAGAAACTACAGAACCATCAAGTACTTGCTCTGAATCGATAGTACTTAGTGCTGTTTCATAATCTTTTTCAAGTTCTTTTCTAACGTCATCCGTATATTCTACACTACCCATTTCGTAAATTTCCCAATCGAAATCTTTATCTTCTTCTGGGTTAGTCATTTTTTCAGCTTTTACTGGAGCTTTTCCTTCTGCAACAGGAGTTTCTTCTTCTGCTGGTGCTTCAGCTAATTCTTCTGATGGAGTTTCCTCAGCAACTGCTTCAGCTACTTCTTCTACTTTTGGAGTTTCTTCAACTACTTCTTCTGATGGAATTTCCTCAGCAACTGCTGCAGCTACTTCTTCTACTTTTGGAGTTTCTTCAACTACTTCTTCTTTCTTAACCTTTTTAGCGGTTGATTTTTTTGCAGTTGACTTCTTAGCATTTGTTTTTTTGGTAGTCGTTTTTTTTGCTACTGTTTTTTTTTCTTCTGACATATTGTATGTCTAATTTGTATTTCACATTTCAGCTAGAGGAAGTGCGAACTTTGTGTGAAAGATTATTTAACCTAATGTCTTGCCCTTTTCCTCTACTAGTCGCAAAAGGGCAGCAAATTTATAAAAATATTATGAAATAACATCTTTTTGACATAAGATAGGCCAATCGAGCAAAAAATTTAAAGCAATTAGGCTATAAAACTTGATGAAAAAGTTGGCAATTATCAAATTCCAGTTGTTGAGGTTTTTCTGAAAAGATAGCATAAATAGACGAACCACTACCACTCATTGAGGCATACAAAGCACCTGCTTGAATTAGAGATTTTTTTATTTCCAATAACTCTGGGTATTGCGGAAATATACTGTCCTCAAAGTCATTTTTCAGTGTCCATTTTTCAACAGGCATTTTTATTTCTTCTTCAAAAGATAACGAAGTTTTTTGTGGTACAATAACAGAAAAAGCTTCTGACGTAGAAACAAAAACATCTGGCTTAACAACTAACAGATGATAATTAGACATATCTAAGTCTACAGGATTTAAAACCTCCCCTATCCCACTAGCTAAAGAAGGTGTATTGTCAATAAAGAATGGGCAATCAGCACCGAGCTTAGCTGCCATTTTCTTAAGTTCATCTTTTTCTAAACCCAATTCAAAAATGGTATTCAAAGCCATCAGAGTAAAAGCAGCATCAGAAGAACCTCCGCCAAGACCAGCACCAATAGGAATATTTTTATGTAAATGCATAGAAACTGAAGTAATACCGTAATGACTTTTCATAAGCTCATAGGCTTTCAAACACAAATTACCTTGACCCGGAATAGACAGACCTGTAATCTCAAAACTTAATTGTTTTGAATGCATAATTTCCAAAATATCACACCACGCTATAGGAAAGAAAATACTTTCTAAATTATGATAGCCATCAACTCTCTTAGAGGTGATGTTTAGACCTATATTTATCTTGGCATTAGGGAAAAATAGCACTGTTAATAAATTTAATTGTTAAAATACAAATGTAATCACATAAATTTTTCTAAACTTGAATTTCCTTTTTATTTATTAAAAATTACTAAATAGACTAGAGTAATGACTGATATTGAATACTTGGATTTTGAAAAACCAATTGAAGATTTAATGCTTAATCTTCAACAAGCTGAACAATTAGGTAGAGAAGGAATAGAGGTAAAACAAACTATTTCGGATTTAAAGAAAAAATTAGAAGCTAAAAAGAACGAGATATATTCTAACCTATCGGCATGGCAAAAGGTACAACTTTCTCGTCATCCACAACGCCCTTACACACTAGAGTATATTGAAGAAATTACTGATGATTTTATCGAACTTCATGGAGATAGAACAGTTAAAGACGATAAAGCTATGATTGGTGGCTGGGCAAAAATCGATGGTAAAGTTTTTATGTTAATAGGTCAGCAAAAAGGAAAAAACACCAAAATGCGTCAGCATAGAAATTTTGGTATGGCAAATCCTGAAGGGTATAGAAAAGCCCTTCGATTGATGAAAATGGCTGAAAAATTTAACCGTCCAATTGTTACATTTATTGACACGCCAGGAGCATATCCTGGCTTAGAAGCTGAGGAAAGAGGTCAAGGTGAAGCCATAGCTAGAAATCTCATAGAGATGGTACAACTCAAAGTTCCCGTTATTTGTATCATCATTGGCGAAGGTGCCTCTGGCGGCGCATTGGGAATAGGTATTGGTGACAGAGTGTTAATGTTAGAAAATACCTGGTACTCTGTTATTTCTCCCGAGTCTTGCTCTTCCATTTTATGGAGAAGCTGGGATCATAAAGAAAAAGCAGCTAATGCCTTAAAATTAACCGCCCACGATATGCTAAAAAATGGACTTATTGACGGCATAATAGATGAACCTACCGGTGGTGCACATAGAAATGTTAATTTTATGTACGATAATATTAAAAAGAATATTTTAGACATCACTAGAGAATTAGAGTCTAAAAGTCCTGAAAATAGGATAGAAGAAAGAATAGAAAAGTTCGGAAGTATGGGAGCATTTAAGGAGTAAATATGCAGGAGAATAAGAAAAATAAAAAAACTAATGTCAAGCCAATGATCAGTAATTCAATTGACGGTAAACTACCACCACAAGCATTAGATTTAGAAGAAGCTGTTTTAGGAGCATTAATGATAGATAATGATGCTCTTTCTAATGCAATAGAATTACTTAAACCTGAAAGTTTTTATAAATATCAACATCAGAAAATATTTTCAGCTATTGAAAATTTATTCAATTCAGCTAAAAAGGTCGATATTCTAACTATAGTTGAAGAACTCAAGCAAAAGGGGGAACTTAAAGAAATTGGTGGTCCTTCATTTATTACTAAATTAACGGAACGTATAGCCTCTGCAGCTAATATCGAGACACACGCAAGGATTATTGCTCAAAAATTTATACAACGTGAGCTAATTCGTATTTCTAGCCAAACCATAAAAGATGCATATGATGATACTTCTGACGTTTTTGATCTACTAAATGCTGCCGAACAAGGATTATATGAAATTTCAGAGGGTAATATTCGTAAGAACTACGATAAAATGAGTACTCTTATACTGCAAGCTCTAAATCAAATTGAGGAAATAAAAAATAAAGAAGATGGCTTAAGTGGTGTACCTTCTGGCTTCTCTGAATTGGATAGGGTAACATCGGGCTGGCAAAAATCAGATTTAGTCATTCTAGCTGCTAGACCAGGAATGGGGAAAACAGCTTTCGTATTATCAATGGCACGAAATACTGCTGTAAAATTTAATATGCCCGTAGCTGTATTCTCTTTAGAGATGTCATCAGTTCAGCTTGTAAATAGACTTATTGCTAGTGAATCTGGTATTCCTACTCAGAAATTAAGAAAAGGAAATCTTGAAGATCACGAGTGGATACAACTAAACCAACAAATTACTAAACTTTCAGAAGCGCCTCTTTTTATTGATGATACACCTGCCCTTACTATTTTTGAACTTAGAGCAAAATGTAGAAGGTTGGTCAAAAATCATGGTGTTCAGTTAGTGGTCATTGACTACCTACAATTGATGCACGCTGGCAATTCTAATAAGAGCGGTAACAGAGAGCAAGAAATAAGTACCATATCTCGTTCTCTAAAAAGTATTGCTAAAGAGTTGAATGTGCCTATTGTAGCCTTATCACAATTAAGTAGAGCAGTTGAAACTCGTGGTGGTGACAAACGCCCTATGCTTTCTGACCTTAGAGAATCTGGTGCTATTGAGCAAGATGCCGATATTGTATGTTTTATCTACCGTCCCGAATATTATGGCTTTACGGAATGGCCTAATACAACTCCAGGACAAGACCCAGATTGCCAGGGGCAAGGAGAAATTATTGTAGCTAAACATCGTAATGGGTCACTAGAAAATATAAAACTTCGATTCATTCCTCAACTAGCAAAATTCACCGACCTAGATACCTTTGGTTTTAAAGGTGATGATGTACTTCCTTCGAGTATGAATGACGATAATTTAGCACCTTACTAAAAATGAAAAAATATCTAGTTTTTGTTTTTATGCTTTATATTCAACTCAATGCTTGGGCATCCTACCTAATTATTCCTATGGACGATACACAGACCAATCACCTCAAAGCATATGGTATTGCCTATTGGGTACTAGAAAATCAACAAGAAGTCGATTGGCTACTCAATTATCGAGGCGGTAGTTTTTTAATAAAAAACAAATCACTTATAGAAAAAGAGTGTAAAATAAGAGGTGTTTCTTATCAAATTATTGCAGATGTTCAATCCACCCAAATATTAAGGGAAGTAACTAGTCCAGAAGTCAATCAAGATGTAGTAAAACTAGAGAAAGTACCCAAAATTGCTGTTTACTCACCAAAGAGTAAATTACCTTGGGACGATGCGGTTACGCTAGCACTTACTTATGCCGAAATACCTTACGACTTAGTCTATGACGAAGAAGTGATTGGTGGCTCTCTACCACTCTACGATTGGTTGCACTTACATCATGAAGACTTTACTGGTCAGTATGGAAAATTTTATGCTGCCTATAAAAATGCAGAATGGTACAGAAAACAAAAACAAGATTTTGAACGCTCTGCTAAAAAAATGGGTTTCAAAAAAGTTTCTCAAGCCAAATTAGAAGTTGCTCTTAAAATTCGTGAGTTTACTGCAGGTGGTGGTTTTCTATTTGCTATGTGCTCGGCAACGGACACATACGATATAGCTTTGGCAGCAAAAGATGTGGATATTTGTGATTACATGTTTGATGGCGATGGTGCTGACCCTAAAGCTCAAGAAAAACTGAATTATGAAAACACCTTTGCTTTTAAAGATTTTTCATTAATAAAAAATCCTAATCAGTATGAGTACTCTAGTATAGATGCTACCAGAACTAGAAAGTTAAATCAATCTTTGGATTTCTTTACTTTATTTGAATTTTCTGCAAAATGGGATCCTGTACCAACGATGTTGTGCCAAAACCACGAAAAAGTTATCAAAGGCTTTATGGGTCAAACAACTGCTTTCAAAAAGGAATTTATCAAGTCTGACGTTCTGATAATGGGTGAAACCTCCTCGGTCAATGAAGCAAGATATATTCATGGTAAATTTGGTGAAGGTACTTGGACATTTTATGGTGGTCACGACCCTGAAGACTATCAACATAAGGTTGGTGATCCTAAAACTGAACTAGAATTACACCCAAATTCACCGGGCTATAGGCTTATATTAAATAACGTCTTGTTCCCTGCTGCTAAAAAGAAAAAGCAAAAGACTTGATGAGTTTATCCTAAAACTCTTAGACTATTTGCTTACTTAGATTGTTCTGACAGAACCTAGTCAAACTAATATAAACTGTTATACTGAGAGAAGTGAATAAGCCAAAAATACAATTGAGTACATAAAAATTATTCGGCATAAATCCATATTTATCTAACTAATTTCCAAGACTTTTCTAAATTTTAGTTTGCTTAAAGAAAAAATAAATTATAACTAATTTGATGTATTATTCAATTTCCATACCACAGATAATTGGAAAGATGCTGGATAGTTAGGGTAATTAGGAATAAGATAATAAATATCAGTATTATCACTAATTAAAGTAGTAATATTTCTGTAGCGCATAGTAATGGACATATTATGTACTTTCAACTTTAAAAAGACCGAGATTAAAGGCACATCTCCAATAAGTTGATTATCTTGTAAATAAAATTTGGCAAGAGCTGGATTATAGGCATTGGCATAATAGGAGGTAAAATAGTTCATGTCAGCTCCAATTTGAGTATTTAAGTTATCGCCAAATAAATTAGACTCAAACCACAAAGATGTATTGTAATTAAACTCTGGAAATCGTAATATAGAGTTGTTATCTGCATACTGATATTCCATAGTTTGAGTAGTATGAAACCTATTCCAATTTAAATTTATCGTCAATTTATTATACCATTTTATTATAGCATTTTGATGTTGCTGATAATGACTATCTTGATTTAAATATACATAGTCAGAATAGTGATTCAAATCAGAAATAAAAGAAAAGTTTTTATGCTTGACAAAATAAGTAGCTTTTGCTATTTTAATGTTATTAAAATCGTTATCAAAACAGAAGTGATTAGAGTAGTAAGAATTGATTAAAATAGGCACTCTACTTTTATTATAATCCAAATTTATTGTATGATTTAATAACTTTAAATTGAATGCCTTTTTTAGCGACAAATTAAGGGCGTCAGATTGATATAGTTCATAATTAAAACTAAGACTTTGTTTATCATTATAATAATTTAAAGATAAACCATAGTCATAATCTGTAGAATCAATAGTATAGATATGCGCATGTCTATTGTGTATAATTTGGCTTAAGGTGAAGTTCTTGAAAGTAATACCAAAACTATTAGTAATAGCTATGTTAGATAGGGAATCGAATGTCTGTGTAGAATCAATAAATAGATTTTGATAAAAACCGGAATTAGGGAAATTATCAGAATATATTTTACGGTTGCTGAGAATTGAGAATTTATTAATAATCGACCACTTATGATTCAATTTAAACTTTTGCACAAGTTTATGATTTCTATTTTTTACTAAATTTTGAGCATTAATTAAGCTTACTTGATAAAGTAAAGGATCATCGAAATTTGTAGTACTATAATTTAATAGTCCTCCATTTTCATCTGTAATAATTTTTTGATATCCTAAAGATAATTTTGCACTGTAGGTTTGCCTTTTATTGTTGAATAACAAATTTGAACTTACATTATGAAGCTTAAGGTTTTCCCTATTGAATATTCCTTCCTGAGAAAACTTATCAAAATTGAAATTAAATAAAATATAATCGGTGATAAACTGCTGATGATTTACTTTAATGAATTGACCTTTAGAAGAAAAGGAATGGTATTGCAAACTTGAATAACCTGTATTAAGGGTATCTATTGAATAACTATACTCCTTAGGATGAAAAAAGTGAGAGAAAGAAGATTTATAGGGTACTAAATCCATATTCATATTCTGAGTAAAAGCAACAAATGGTAATAGAAGGAACAAAAGCAAACACTTTTTCATTAAACAAATTACGTTTAAATCTATTTAAAAAAAAAGCCCCGAATCAAAGAAACGAGGCTTTTAAAAATTTGGCGGCGACATACTCTCCCAGGGATTAACCTAGTACCATCTGCGCTAATGGGCTTAACTTCTCTGTTCGGAATGGGAAGAGGTGAACACCACTGCAATAACCACCATAAAATCTTCAATAAGATTATGACATATTGTAAAAAGAAAACAATTTAGTTAATGTAAATCAACTACAAAAAGCTAAAGGGTAATTAGTATCACTCGGCTATGACATTTCTGCCTTTACACCTATGACCTATCAACGTCATCGTCTATAACGACCCTTAAAAGAAATCTAATCTTGAGATGAGTTTCGTGCTTAGATGCTTTCAGCGCTTATCTCATCCAGACATAGCTACCCTGCGATGCAACTGGCGTCACAACAGGTACACTAGAGGTCTGTCCAACTCGGTCCTCTCGTACTAGAGTCAGGTTCTCGCAAATTTCTAACGCCCACAACAGATAGAGACCGAACTGTCTCGCGACGTTCTGAACCCAGCTCGCGTGCCACTTTAATGGGCGAACAGCCCAACCCTT
>CAXFOQ010000006.1:0-44593 GCA_964004705.1 uncultured Flavobacteriales bacterium
CAGTCAATTATTCTAAAACAGTAAAAGGCCACGGTTGGATGGGTTGTCGTTTTCAAACTGATCCCAATAAAGGTTTTAACGAAGTTATTTTTCACGTTAGACTAAATGACAATGATGCTAAACTACAACAAGAAACTATTGGCGTAATGGGTACAAACCTCATTTATGGTTGTTTTAACTATTACAATGAGCCAAAAAAACTCATTCAATCTATTTACGATAATCTAACTAGAGATAATGTGGAAATGGATATGATTCATATGGAAGGCCCTGACTTTGAAGGTGTAGACAATCGAATACTTAGTTTAATCTTAGTCAAAGAGAACATGACAGACGCTGTAATCTTTGGCCCTGATGGCAAAAACCAACAGCCTTCTGATGTACTTTATAAGAAAAATATCTTAACTATTAGAGGAAGTTTCAGACCAGTTACCAAGGTAAATATTGATATGATGGAAAACGGGTATAACGCCTTTATCAAAGAGAATAAAGTAGACATAGACAATGTACAATTATTATTTGAAATTACTTTAAGTAACCTTAAGATGGAAGGTGATATTGATGAAAAAGATTTTTTAGACAGAGCTGACATTCTATGTTCATTAGGTCATAGCGTACTTATTTCTAATTATAGAAAGTACTATAAACTGATTGAATATTTTTCTAATTACACTAAAGCACGTATGGGGCTAATTATAGGTGTAAATAATTTAATGGAAATTTTTGATGATAAATATTATCGCAATCTTAATGGTGGAATTTTAGAGGCCTTTGGGATTCTCTTTACTAGAGATTTAAAGATATATCTCTATCCATATCAAGCCGATGCTAACGATACTTTACTCAATAGTCAAAATATACCAATTCATAGAAGATTGCGACCTCTGTATGACTATTTGTTAACTAATGGTAGAATTAAAGACTTAAATTACAAGCCCAATGTTCTACAAATTTTTTCTAGAGACATATTAGAGAAAATAAGAAATGAAAAAGACGGCTGGCAAAATGGTGTGCCCGACGGAGTAAGTGATATTATTGTTAAGAATAAATTATTTGGTATGAAATAAAAAGACCAATAAAATGGTTATTAATAATATATTTTATTTAAAACTAGTAATTTACAGAAGCCGAGAATTGTAACATTACTCTAGCTTTTTCACCGTTTTGGTAGCCTGGAAGAACGAAGTTCAAGCCTTCTACAGTTTCGGTAATCATAGTATTTAGTGTATTTTCTAAAGCAAGTTTTTCTTGCTCGTTTTCGGCATTAACAAAAACACCTCTCAACAACTGAACGTTGGAAACACTACCGTCTTTTTCTACCACTAAGCTAATTACACATTTGGTAATATTTCCAGTCGTTTCATCCAAAACAACAGCCGCTTTGATGTAATCTGACAACTGCTTCATAGTGCAGGGATAAGGTGCATCGGCATAGTTTGGGTCTTCACATTGTTGAAAAACAGGCATAACTTCAGCACGTCTTAAAATATCGTCTGAGCTAGATTGGGCTAGAGAAACAAATGACAAAATTGTCAAACAAAAAGCGAATAATACTCTCATAAATTTTGGGGTTTAAATTAAATTACAATTTACGAATATTTCTTAATAAGCCAACAAGTCATTAAGCTTTTGCTCAAAACCTTCTTTAGCTAAAAAATTATCTTCAAGATTTTTGGCAAATGGTACAGCTGTATTCAGACTTGCTGAACGTAAAACAGGGGCGTCTAAGTACTCAAAACAATATTCGCTTATCAATGCCGAAATATCAGCCCCAAAACCACCCACTTCGCAATCTTCGTGTAATATAATAACTTTAGCAGTTTTCTGTACAGATGTAAAAATAGCATCGGTATCTAGTGGGACTAATGTACGTAAATCAATAAGGTCAGCGGAAATATGTGGATTTTTTTCTAACACTTCCAATGCCCAATGTACGCCTGCACCGTAAGAAACAATTGTCACATCTTGTCCCTCTTTTAGTAGATTAGCTTTACCAATCTCTAGAGTATAGTAATTGTCATTAACCTCTTGATAGACACTTCGGTATAAGGCTTTGTGCTCGAAGAACATGACTGGGTTAGGGTCTTCAATAGCTGCTGCTAATAAACCTTTGGCATCAGAAGGAAAGGCTGGGTAAACCACCTTTAATCCGGGGGTATGCGTAAACCAAGCTTCATTGGATTGGGAATGAAATGGCCCTGCTCCTACACCAGCTCCTGTTGGCATACGTACCACTACATCGGCGGCTTGTCCCCATCGATAGTATACCTTTGCCAAATAATTGACAATGGGGTTAAATCCTGAGCTTACAAAATCGGCAAACTGCATTTCCACAATGGCTTTATATCCATTTATAGACAAGCCCATAGCGGCACTAACAATTGCAGATTCACAAATGGGCGTATTGCGTACCCTTTCTTTGCCAAATTCATCAATGAAGCCATCTGTAATTTTAAACACGCCTCCATATTCGGCAATGTCTTGTCCCATCACTACGGTATTGGGGTACTTTTGCATGGACTGTTTTAAACCATCGGATATGGCATCTACCATACGTATATTGGTGGTGGTACTGTTGGCTGGTGGCTGTTCCTCAAAATCAAAAGGACTGTACATATCTGCCAATTCTTGCTCAGTACTAGATTTAATTTCTTCTTCAGTAAAGGCCGTATCCAAAGCACTATTAATGTCTGCTTTTATCTGTGCTTTGATGTCTTCTATCAGCTCGTTTGTAAGTAGCTTTTCTGATATTAAAAATTGTTCGTAATTGTGCACTGGGTCTTTGTCTTGCCACTTGTCAAACTTCTCTTGAGGAACGTATTTTGTACCTGAGGCTTCTTCGTGTCCCCTCATTCTAAAGGTCATGCACTCCAACAATACAGGTTTAGGTTTTTTTTGTATTTCTGCTCTTAACTGAGAAATGGTTCTGTACACTTCCAAAAGGTTATTGCCGTCTATGATATAGCTCTCCATACCAAAGCCTTTGCCTTTATCGGCTATTTGTTGGCATCTGAATTGTTCATTGGTAGGTGTTGATAAGCCGTAGCCGTTATTCTCTACAATAAAGATAACGGGCAAATCCCAAACGGCAGCTACATTCAAAGCCTCGTGAAAATCGCCCTCAGATGTACCTCCTTCTCCAGTAAATACAGCTGTGACTTGTTTGTTGTCTTTAAGTTTATTTGCTAAGGCTATACCGTCTGCTACACCCAATTGAGGGCCTAGATGCGATATCATACCGACTACCTTATGTTGCTGACTGCCAAAATGAAAAGAACGGTCTCTACCCTTAGTAAAGCCGTTCATCTTACCTTGAAACTGAGAAAACAAACGATTTAATGGAACGCCTTTAGTGGTAAAAACACCTAGGTTTCTGTGCATAGGCAAAATGTATTCTTCTTGTTCCAAAGCCGAAGAAACACCAACAGCAATGGCTTCTTGGCCTATACCAGAAAACCATTTGGATATCTTGCCTTGACGTAACAGAATGAGCATCTTCTCCTCTATCATTCGCGGCTTAAGAATGGATTTGTACAAGTCCAAAAGTTGCTCGTCAGGGATACCTTTTCTATTGAATAACATAAAACTTTATTCCTTCATTAAGTGAGTAAAAATAGAATAATTCGTTACTTTGTGCAATAAATTTCATGCAATGAATTGGGAAAATATCATTATCATATTTTTAGTGTTTTCAGCTGTAGTTTATCTGATTAAAACCTTGCGAAAGCCTAAGTCCAATTGTAGCTACGATAGTTGTAATTGTGAATAAATTATGAGTATTTCTCACTTACTTACTTTTCTAAAAAAGGTCTTAACCTTATGTCTTATTTATAGCTTAAGTCGCTTAGCATTTTATTTCTATAATTTTTCTGATAGTGAAGTAAGTCATCTATTTTTAGCATTACTAGAGGGTATTCGCTTCGATATATCGGCTATTTTGTATATCAATCTACCCCTTGTGTTGCTATTCATTATTCACTACATATTACCCCAATCCAAGATTTATAATCGTTTTCTAAGTACTGTTTTTATTCTAGTCAATACGCCTTTTATACTACTCAACAACATCGATATTGTCTTTTACGCTTTTAACCTCAAACGCAGTACCATAGACTTTTTTAGCTTCATCACCAAAGATGATTTTTTTGGTGTTTACCTCAAGTATATCTTAGAATACTGGCCCGTAACTTTGTTGTTCATCGCCCAAATACTAGTGTTGTGTTATACACTAAAGCTACCTAAAGCTATTCAGCGTAAACCCATTGACCTACTACTCCTTATTTTTATTGTTGGTAGTATTATCTTGGGCTTAAGAGGTGGTACTCAACTCAAACCAATCAAAACCATTAATGCTGGTGTGCTTTCTTCTTGTAACGAGTCCGATTTGGTGTTGAATACGCCTTTTACAATTCTACATTCTTACCAACAAAATAGCTTGCAAGCCTATACTTACTTTGAATCCGACCAAACTAATTATTACAATACCCTTCACCGTTACGAATCCGATGGCTTCAGTAAGCAAAATGTCGTTATCATCATCTTAGAGAGTTTCTCCAAAGAATTTGTAGGCTATTATAATGACGGTCAAGGCTATACCCCTTTTCTAGATAGCTTAATGTCCACAGGATTGGTCGCACAAAATGCCTATGCCAATGGCGTACGTTCTATAGAAGCATTACCTGCCATTACTGCCTCTATTCCTTCGCTAATGACAGAGCCATTCATCACCTCATCTTATGCCAATAACAACTACACTAGCATAGCGTCTATCTTGTCTAAAGAAGACTATCACACCTCCTTTTTTCACGGTGGACAAAAAGGGACTATGGGCTTTTATGAATTTTCTAAAAAGGCTGGATTTACCGACTATCACGGTAGAGAAGAATTCAATGACGATAGACATTTCGATAAGCATTGGGGTATATATGACGAGCCTTTTTTTTCCTATTTTGCTGAGCAATTAAATACGATTGAGAAGCCATTTCTAAGTGTCTTTTTCTCCCTCACTTCTCACCCACCATACCATATACCAGCAGAGTATGAAAACCGATTTCCTAAAGGGGAATTAGATATACACGAAAGTATAGGCTATTCCGATAATGCCCTAAGCACATTTTTCCAAAATGCCCAACAGATGGATTGGTTCGATAACACCTTATTTGTCATTACTGCCGACCATACTTCGCCACTTTCTAGTAAAGCGGCTTACAAAAATAAAATCGGTAGATATGCTGTGCCTATGCTATTTTGGAAAAGCGATAGCACACTAAAAGGTTCAGTTGAAAATACTAGCCAACACATAGACATCTTACCCACCGTATTGGACTTGATAGGATATGAGCAAGAATTTTTTAGCTTTGGTCAATCAATATTACAAGGACAAGACTTGGCTGTATCCTTTCTAAAAAACGAATACCTGATGATAACACAAGACGGATATCTAGTGAATAAAGACGAAGTCTATACCACCTACAAGGATAAAACATTGAAAGAGAGTATGCCTAATTCTACTGTTCTTGTCAATCAATTGAAAGCTATCAAACAAGGCTTTAATAACTCTATGATTACTAACCAAATGAGTGTTTATGAAAATTAGATTTATCATCAATCCCATCTCTGGTAAAGCCCAACATAAAGGTTTAGAAAGTCGCATTGAAAAGCACCTTGACATGAACAAATTTGATTTTGACTATTTCTATACAGAAAGAGCAAAACATGCTACCGAATTGGCGCAACAAGCAGTAAATGATAGGATAGATGTGGTAGTAGCTGTTGGTGGCGATGGTACTATGCACGAATGTGCCAAGGGATTATTAGGAAGTCAAACGGCTTTAGCAGTACTGCCTTGTGGTTCTGGTAATGGTTTTGCTTTTCATTTTGGTATGGAAAGGGATATTGACAAAGCCATTAAGCAACTTAACATTTCAGATTTCAAAACCATAGATAGCTGCACAGCTAATGGACTACCCTTTTTTAACGTTTCTGGTGTTGGCTTCGATGCTCATATCGCTCACCTTTTTGCAACGACTAAGGTAAGGGGCTTTTCATCTTACGTCAAATTGGTCTTGCGTGAATGTGCCAACTACCCAGCTCAAGATTATACCCTAGAATACGATGGTAAAAAAGAAGTGTATAATGCCGTCATCATTTCATGGGCCAATGCGACTCAGTTTGGAAATGGTGCTCAGATATCGCCTGAAAGTAAAGTAGACGATGGTTTAACAGAAATTTGTGTCTTGAAAGACTTTAGACGTTATCTAGTTCCTGTATTGTTATATCGTCTATTTACAGGCAAAATACACCAGTCTAAATACATGACTATCATCAAAACTAATAGCATAACAATAAGTTGTCAAAATGGCCGAAGCCACCTCGATGGGGAAGGGCACGACCTTGGCAAAAAAATACACATAGATACCCATCCTAAAACATTAAACGTATTTATTCCTTATGGCTAAAAAGAAGAAAAATAAAATCGGCGTAATGTATTCTACCAATTCCAATTTTGAGTACGAATACGAAAGCGAAGAAGAAACACTAGCTATCGAAAATCAACGCTTAGAAGTTTGGATTGATAAAAAAAATAGAGGCGGTAAAGTCGCCACTATCGTCAAAGGTTTTGTAGGTCAAGATAGTGACTTGAAAGACTTAGGAAAAGCTCTTAAATCGGCATGTGGTGTTGGTGGTAGTGCCAAAAATGGAGAAATCATTATTCAAGGTAATGTTCGAGATAAAGTAATGGAACTACTGCAAAAGAAAGGCTATCACTGTAAACGTGTGGGTGCTTAATGCTTCACTAGAGAAAGGTATAAGTTCTCATACACAGGGACTATCTTGTTAAGCTCGAATTTCTGAGAATGCTCTAGGGCATTGGTTTTAAAACGGGCTAAAGTATCTTTGTCTTTGAGGATAGTCAATACACTAGCTATCATACCCTCTATATCTCCAACATCATTTAAAAAACCCGTTACACCATCTTTATTGACCTCTGCTAGACCACCGACATTGGAAGATACTACCGCTACTCCTGATGCCATAGCCTCAAGAGCTACCAAACCAAAACTTTCTGTTTCAGAAGGTAAAAGGAAAACATCCGATATGCTAGTAATCTGTTCTATACGCTTGGATTTGCCCAAAAAGAAAACCTTATCGGAAATGCCTAGTTCTCTAGCTAAATTTTTTACTTGATGTATCTCAGGACCATCGCCAACCATCAGAAGCTTGGCAGACAATTGCTGTTGTACGTCTTTAAAAATACGAATGACATCGTCCACCCGCTTGACTTTTCTGAAGTTAGAAATATGAGTGATAATCACTTCGTCCTTTTCAGCAAATTGAGCTCTCAATTCAATATCCTCAGCAAAACGGTATAAACTAGGGTCTATGAAGTTAGGAATGACTTCTATATTCTTCTTGATATAAAAAAATTGATAGGTATCCTCTTTTAAACTTTCCGAAACAGCCGTCACAGCATCGGATTGGTTTATGGCAAATTCTATGACTGGCTGAAAAGATTTATCCTTACCCAATAAAGTAATGTCCGTCCCGTGTAAAGTGGTAATAAAAGGTAAATCTATATTTCTAGTCTTCAATATTTGTTGGGCAGAAAAGGCTGCCGAAGCGTGTGGTATGGCATAATGCACATGCAAAATATCTAACTTCTGATTGATAGCAACATCTACCAATTTGCTAGAGAGTAACAATTCGTAAGGAGCGTATTCAAAAAGTGGATAATCAGATACAGATACTTCGTGATAATACATATTTTTAGTAAACCAATCCATACGAACGGGCTTACTGTAAGTTATGAAGTGTATTTCATGCCCTTTTTCAGCCAAGGCCTTACCTAGTTCCGTAGCGACAATACCACTACCACCAAAGGTAGGATAACAAACTAAACCTATTTTTAACGATTTGTGCATCAATTAACGGTTCTTATTGCATCATAAAACACTTGCATAATCTTAGTCCTCACGTCCATTTCCAACAATTTTTTGTTTTCTGAAGTTGGATGTATTCTATTGGACAAAAATACATAAACAAATTGTTCGTCAGGGTCAGCCCATACTAAAGTACCTGTAAAGCCACTGTGCCCAAATGCTTTTGAAGAAGGAGAACAATCACAGGCTGGGCCACCTTCTTGCCCTTCTAAAACGGCTTTATCAAAACCAGCACCTCTCCTATTTTCATCCTTACAAAACTGACATTTAGTAAATTGATTAACGGTATAGTTTTGGAAATATCGTTCACCACCATAGTATCCTTTTTGAAGAAGCATTTGCATAAAAATTCCTAAATCATTGGCATTTGAAAAAAGTCCTGCATGACCGCCCACACCTCCTAACATTGCAGCTCCCATATCATGCACATCACCTTGCAAAAGCTGACTTCTAAAGTAATAGTCAAATTCAGTAGGTACTATACGACTATTATCGAATCGAGTTTTGGGTAAAAACCCCATAGTATTTAAACCCAATGGACTGTAGAATTGTTGGCTTACAAAATCTTGAAAGGCTAAGTTAGTTTTATACTCAATAATATCTTTAAAAATATAAAAACCCATATCGCTATATTTGTATGTTTTGGGGTTGAGTTTCGTGCCCAATATTCGATCCATAATACTGTCTGGATAGCTTTTATGTAAGAAAATGTCATCAGCTACTTTTACAGAAAAAGTATCAGAATAAACTGTGCTATACAATGTATCACGTAAAGAACCGTCCTCCTCAAGTGTTTCCTTGTAAAATGGTATCCAAGATGCTAGTCCTGATTGATGGGCTAGAATTTCTCTAATAGTTAGGTTTTTCTTGTTGGAGGTATCAGCTAAACTAATAAAATGTTGTAAAGAACTATCCAAATGCATTTGTCCATTTTCTTCCAAATACATCAAGGAAGGAACAGAAGCAATTATTTTGGTTAATGAGGCTAAATCATAAATGTCCGAATTCTTTACAGCCTTATTTTTCTTATATGTATGGTGTCCATAGCTTTTATTGTAAAATACTACACCGTCTTTGATAGCTAAAATTTGACAGCCTGGTGTAGCCTCTTTATCAATAGCATCTAAAGCTATACTATCTATCTTTAGAAATAATTTACTATCCATACCCAGACTTTCTGGAAAATCGTATTTAAGACGTGAGGTCTTAGTTGTTAATCCAAAACCTTCGTCAAAATGTTTATTAGAAATGGGTAAAGTGGCATCTGCTCCAATTCCTCCAAATATAAGCTGAGCAGCATAAAATTGAGCCTCATTCGAATTTTGATAAGCCATAAGTAAGCCGTCAAAAGAATAAGTCATCAGTAAATCACTAATAGAATAAGGGTTGGCAAAAATACTTAAAACTACTTTAGACTGTAAGGCTAAAGTTTGTAAAAATAAATCCGTATTCTGATGAATACGGTTGGATTTCCAAGCGTGTTTATTGGATTTGTGAACACTAGCAATTACTAGATTATATTGAGCCAATGAATCCAATATCTTTTTTCTTTCTATATCGCTGTGTTGCTCATTAAGATGAAAGGTCTTTACGGGGGCATAATTGGACAATGTTTGCTGGAATTGATTGGATTGTTCACCAATAGAAACAAGGGCTATATTTAGGGTGTCTAATCGTTTTAAAGGTAATAAATCATCACTATTTTGTAAAACAGTCATAGACTTTTCTACTAACTTTCGATTTAATACCTCATACCTTTTGATATTCAAATCATGTATTAAATTACTTGAGTTAAGATGTGGCTTTTCATCTAATCCAAACCATTTTTTTGCCATTAAAATTTTTCTACAACGGTTATTTATTTCCTCCTCACTAATGGCTTTATTGATAATAGCTTCTTTGATTTTTTCAATAGCCTTAGGTATATCTTCAGCAAAAAGTAAGACATCGTTTCCAGCTAAAAGTGCTTTCAAATCCACCTCGCCAGGTTCATAAAATTTACTAACTCCTTTCATATTCAATGCATCTGTAAATACTAAGCCTTTAAAGGCTAAAGTATCTTTCAATAGATCCTTAACTACCTTAGGAGATAAGGTCGAAGCTAAATAGTCGGTATCATCTATACTTGGAATGTGTAAATGAGCTACCATAACACTCCCAAGCCCTCTGTCAAACAAGGTTTTAAATGGAATTAAATCAACCGTATCTAATCTTTCGATAGTATGATTGATAGTAGGTAATGTTTTATGAGAATCTGAATCTGTATCACCATGACCGGGAAAATGTTTTGCACATGCCATTACACCACCATCTTGTAAGCCTTGCATATAGGCTAAAGAATGTTGTGCAACACGGCATGGATTTTCTCCAAAAGAACGGTTATTTATTATGGGGTTTTGGGGATTAGAATTGACATCAACAACAGGGGCAAAATTGATATGAACGCCTAACCTTCGGCATTGTTCAGCGACATCTAATCCCATTTGATAAATTAAACTGTCATCTTGAATAGCCCCCAAGGTCATTTGCCAAGGATAACGAATAGTGCTATCAATACGCATAGACAATCCCCATTCTGCATCTTGAGCAATCATCAAGGGTACTTTGCTTAAAGATTGATAGGTATTTGTTAAATGCAATTGTCGTATGGGCCCACCTTGCATAAACATTAAACCCCCAATGTGGTATTTTGTGATTAGATTTTCAATTTCTTGCTGATGTGATATACCCTTATTAGAATAGGCAGCGACCATAAATAATTGAGCAATACGTTGCTCCAAAGTTAATGAAGACATCACTTGTTGTACCCAAGCAGTGTCTGAATTGTAAAATGGAGGATTTTGAACAGGGGGATGTTCTTGGAAATTAAAAGCCAAGAAAGAAAAAATAATAATTAACAGTGAGATTAGAAGTTTCATAAACTATTGAACCAACAAAATTAACAAATGCATATTGCTAATATTCAAAATTTCAAAAAGTTTATGAACAAAAAAATTATTGAATGATATAAGTAGACGTATCTTTTTTAGCAGCAGGTCTTATACTCATAACAGGAATATCTGATTTATTTATTAATTTTCTTGCGTTGGAGCCTAGGAAGTTTAAATCTAAATTTTCTTCCCCTTTAGTCATTATCATAATCAAATCAGCATTAATATCTTCAGTGTACTTTACTATAGAACTTGAAAAAATTGCAGAAGACGATATTTCTAAAAGATCAGTACTGCATTTAACACCCTTAGAAGTAATGAATTTGCTAACCTGAGAAAGCGTACTATTTAACTTATTTTTTACTGAATCATCGTCATCTGAAAAAGAAACTGAAAATGCTCTAACTTCTGAATTAAACAATCTAGCAAATTGAATGGCATTAGTTACCTTTTCACGAGTTTCTTTGTTTAAATCTAGAGGAAGTGCAATCATATTACAAGTATTTTTTATGGACTTGCCTTTAATAGTAATGACTGGGCATGGTGCTGACCTTACCACCTTATTAGCGTTAGAACCTATAAACTTTTTCTTGATATCTTTTGGAGTTCCATCTGTACCCATAATAATAAGGCTAGCTCCAAGTGATTCTGCAATAACAGTAATCTCTTCATATATTTTTCCAGAAGACACTAAACACTTCACATTGGATACACCCTCGCAATAATTATTACTCAATTCGATCAAATTTTCTCTTAGCTTTTCCTTAAAGTGTTTCTGTTTTTCTTCATAATCTGAAAAAATCTTTTGTAATGCTGTTGGCATTTCAACTACAGATAGAAGAAACAATTCAGAATTTGTACGTTTGGCGACGATAACTGCTTGTTGTAAAGCAACTAGAGATTGATCAGTAAAACCAATTGGAACAAGAATGATGTCTTTAGAAGTCATAATTATTATAGCTTTGTTAGTGCAAAAGTAAATAAAAAGATAATGAAATCTAGTACTAATAACTCTAAAGGTGTTTATCACCTCAACTTAATACCAGAACATATTTCTAATGATATATTTTTAGTTGGTGACCAAGGAAGAGTCAGTGAAATATCAAAGCACTTCGATAGTTTTGAATATCAAATCACTAATCGTGAATTTGTTACACACACTGGATATATTGGAAAAAAAAGAATAACTGTTATATCTACTGGAATAGGTACAGATAATATTGATATAGTGCTAAACGAATTAGATGCCCTAGTAAATATGGATTTAGATAGTAGTCAACAACTAAAAGAAAAGACTAGCCTTAATTTGATTCGACTAGGAACATCTGGCACAATACAAAAAGAGATAAATATAAACTCCATAGTCGTTTCCTCTTATGGATTAGGAATTGATAATTTGATGCATTTTTATGCCAATAACCAATTCGACCACGAAATACAAAATGCTATTGACCAACAATTACAGTGGCCTTCTTTCCTATCAAAACCCTACGTTTATGCTGCAAACAAAGATTTGCTAAATAAATTTAAAGATTTTACTCAAGGAATAACAATAACAGCACCTGGGTTTTATGCACCTCAAGGTCGTCAAATGAGAATACCATTTGCCATTGAAGATTTAAACCAAAGAATGCTTAATTTTAATCATAATGGCATAAAAATCACTAACTTTGAGATGGAGACTTCTGCTTTGTATGGCTTAGGTAAATTGATGGGGCATAATTGCCTTACACTTTGTACAATTTTAGCAAATAGAGTAACCAACCAACGCTCCACTAACTACAAAAGTGCTATTGATAATTTAATTGTTCAAGCAATAGATAAATTAGTTTAAAATGAATTATAAAGAGTTAAATGCTTTAATTAGTCTTTTGGAAGACCCTGACAAAGAGATATTTGATTCAGTCAAATCAAGACTTGTAGAGTTAGGTATTAAGGTTTTACCAGAACTCGAAAGTGCTTGGGAAAGTAATTATGACAGTTTAATTCAAGAAAGAGCCGAAAATATCATTTACGAAATACATTTTAGGGATATTGTTAAATCCTTAAAGAAATGGATTCAAAAAAAGGATAAAAATCTTCTAGAGGCATGGTTTATTATTAGCAAGTACCAATACCCCGATATTGACGAACAATTTTATAGAACAAAAATTTATAATTTAGTTTCTCAAATAAATTTAGAAGTAGAACAAACTTATTCTGAACTAGAAAAAATATCTGCTTTTAATAGGGTCTTTTTTACCCAAAATGGATTTAGAGGAAATACAAGAAATTTTCAATCGCCAGACAACTCTTTCATTAATACTGTCATTGATAAGCATATGGGTAATCCCCTAACCCTATCTATGCTTTACATTATTATTGCTGAAAAAATAAATTTACCCATATGTGGTGTTAATATGCCTAAGCATTTTATCATAGGTTTTGAAGATGTAAATGAAATAAATGGAGACCCAATAAAATTTTATATCAATCCATTCAACAAAGGTGCAATACTAAATCGACAAGACTTAGAAGTTTATTTGAAAAGAGAAAAACTAAAAGAAAATTCTAAGTACTTTACCCCTTGTGGCAATACTACTGTTATCAAACGATTATTGAATAACCTATTTCATTCGTTTACATTTCAGTCTAAGAACGAAAAAGCACAAGAGATAATTACACTCATCAGACTTTTTTAAATCATTTTTTAATTATTTAGCAAAATTTACCGCTCTCGTTTCTCTGATAACAGTTACTTTAACTTGACCAGGGTAAGTCATTTGTGTCTCTATCTTTTGAGATATTTCAAAGGATAGCTTTTCTGCGTCAGTATCCGATACTTTATCGCTCTCTACAACAACTCTTAACTCACGGCCAGCTTGAATAGCGTAAGATTTCAAAACACCAGGATAAGCAAGTGCTGTGTCTTCTAACTCTCTAATACGCTTGATGTAAGATTCTACAATTTCTCGTCTAGCCCCTGGTCTAGATCCTGAAATAGCATCACAAACTTGTACAATTGGCGAAATCATAGCAGTCATCTCTATTTCATCATGGTGAGCACCGATAGCATTACATATATGTTCTTTTTCACCGTATTTTTGAGCTAATTTCATACCTAATATTGCATGAGGCAATTCTGGTTCATCATCAGGAACTTTTCCAATATCGTGTAACAAACCAGCTCGTTTAGCCGCTTTAGGGTTTAAACCTAATTCAGAAGCCATAGTAGCACACATATTAGCGACTTCTCTAGAGTGTTGCAATAGATTTTGACCATAAGAAGAACGGTATTTCATACGCCCTACCATTCTTATTATTTCGGGGTGTAAACCGTGAATTCCTAAATCTATAGTTGTTCGTTTACCGATGTCTATAATTTCTTCTTCAATTTGTTTTCTCGTCTTTTTGACAACCTCCTCTATTCGTGCAGGATGTATTCTACCGTCTGTAACCAATTTATGTAGAGCTAATCGAGCAACCTCTCTCCTAACTGGGTCGAAACATGATAATAATATCGCATCAGGAGTATCATCAACAATAATTTCTACTCCAGTAGCAGACTCTAGAGAACGAATATTTCTTCCCTCTCTACCAATAATTCTACCTTTAACATCATCACCATCTATATTAAATACTGATACTGAATTTTCTATAGCTTGTTCTGTCGCTACTCTTTGTATAGTTTGGATTACAATTTTTTTAGCGTCTTTACTTGCCGTCAGTTTAGCTTCTTCGACTATTTCTTGAGCATACGCTAAGGATTTTGTTTTTGCTTCGTCTTTCAAGGCTTGTAATAATTCTTCTTTTGCTTCAGAAGCTGATAAACCAGAAATATTCTCCAATGCTTCAACTTGTTTTTCAAGTATTTTATTAGATTTATTTTCTTTTTGCTTGAGTACATCTAACTGTCTAGAGATAGAATTTCTGATTTCATCTAATTTCTTCTCCTTATTGCTGACATACTTTAGCTTTTGAGAAAGTTTACTTTCCTTTTCTTTGACTCTAGATTCAGAATGAGCCAACTTTTGATTACGCTGATTGATAATCTTCTCATGTTCAGATTTTAGTTCAATAAATTTTTCTTTAGCTTGAAGAATTTTATCTTTTTTAATCTGTTCAGCTTCTTTTTTAGCTTCGGTTATAATTGAATTTGATTGCTTTTTAGAGTTGTAGCTAATAACTAAATACGCTAATAAACCACCAACTAAAACTCCTGTAAGCGTCATCAAAATTAAAATTGAGTTCATTGTTTTAAGTTTAAAATTAAATACCCACATCAAACGATGAGCTAATAAACTCCTTAAAATAATGAATGAGGTAGCTACACAATCGCAAAAGTCCACTGTTCAGTAAAGAAACCATGAAGGTTGAGGCCGGTTTTTGAAGGCATAAGTCAGTCCTCGAATATAAACGTGTTGAGTTTAAAAACTAGATTGAATGACGCGGGTATTATGTAAAGAACATTTTTATAAATGACTGTCGATTATAGATTCTATTGCTAATAACTGATCTTCAAGGCTACTATCAACTTTAACCTTTTGCTCATCCCCGAGAACTTTTACAGCCATTTCAAGTAAACACATACTAAGTAAATCTTGAGTGTCTCGAGCTTCAAATTTAGCTTCATAAAGCTTCAGCCTATCTTCGATAGTTTTTACTGCCTTTCGAACACCTTCCTCATCTTTTCTATTAATGGTAAGAGGATATACTCTGTTGGCTACTGTTACTTTAATTTTAAGATGTTGCATAAAGCGATTTTAATCATTTATTTAATAGGGCAATGCATTTATCTATTTCTCGCACTAGCTCATTTATTTTTTGTTTGGCTGCTTTATTATCTCCTTGTTCACCTTGAATAGAAGAAGAAAGCTTCAAAACTTTATTTTTTTCATTCAATTGTTGAATAGTTTGGTTATGCTCGTCTAATTGTTTAGACAAAACATCAACCTTTTGATTAGAGGTTTTTAACTCCTCTTTAAGTTGCTGATAGTTAGCAAGTAATGACTCTAACTTGTTATGTAATCTTTCAATAGTAGCTTTCATATTCAGCAAAAAATATCATTAATTGATATGATTAACAAAGTTAACATAGCAATACTTAAATACAAATTATAACGTTAATTTTTATAGTATTATTTTTGCAAATATTTGTTAACATAGCAAAGATTATAAATAATGTATAAAAATTGTTTTGTTGTTATATTGATGTTATTTAGTTTAGTTAGCTCTGGACAAGAACATCCTCAAGACTTTCATCCTCCTCTAGATATTCCACTAGTGTTGTCAGGCACATTTGGAGAATTACGAAGTAATCATTTTCATGCAGGTATCGACATCAAAACACAAGGACAATCAGGTTTAAAAGTTTATGCCATTGCTGACGGCTATATATCGAGGATAAAAGTTTCTCCATGGGGCTATGGCAAGGCTATTTACATTACACACGACAATGGCTACAGTTCAGTTTATGCCCATTTGATGCGTTACACTGGTGCTATTCAAGATTATGTTATAAGTAGCCAATACAAAAACCAAAGCTATGATATAGAATTGTTTCCGACTAAAAATGAGTTAAGAGTAAAGAAAGGCGAAATCATTGGATTATCTGGAAATACAGGAAGTTCAGCAGCCCCTCATCTCCACTTTGAAATTAGAAATAGTCAAAATCAATACCCACAAAATGGTTTACAATTTGGTTTTGACATCACTGACAATATTCCACCAGTCATAAAAGAGTTGAAAGTATATTCTAAGTCAAAAAAGACAGTTATTGACGGTGATTATGAAGATAAACTTTATCAAGTAAAAGGTTCCGGTAAGAATTGTTATATCGATAAAACTATAGAAGTCAGTGGGCTATATGCTTTGGGTGTAAATACTTATGACTTATTGAATAAAGCCAAAAATAAAAACGGAGTATATTCTATTGAAGTCTTGTTAGATAGTCAGTTGATATATTCCCACACTATGAAGGAATTTGGTTTTCATGAAACACGTTACATCAACTCTCATTTGGATTATTCTGAAAAAGTCACAAACAAAAGAAAATTACATAAGTGTTTTCTTGAGCCCAACAACAAATTATCTATATACGATTATGTTGCCAATAAAGGTATTATTAAGCCTAAAAATGATACGCAAAAAGTAGTGATTAGAGTAAAAGATGTATATGAAAATGTTTCTGAATTAAATTTTAAGGTCAAAAAGTCTGAGCAGATTTCATCTGACAACAATACCAAAGAAACCGTAAAATTCACTTCTATTTTTCCTTATGAAGAACATAATACTTTTGGTAATGAACTACTTTCCATAGAAATACCTAAATACTCCTTATACGATACCTTATTCTTTACATATAAAGTCTTTGAAGACTCAAGTGATATTTTTCATTCTCCTATACATTGTGTTCACAATGAAGAATCTACTGTTCATAGTCCCTACGCCCTTTCTGTAAAAACTACTGTACCTGATAGTTTGGCCTCCAAATCATACATATGTAAACTCAATAAAAAAGGTAAACCTAACTATGTTGGCGGCAAGTACAAAGACGGAAAAATTTCTGTAAAAACTCGCTTATTCGGTAATTTCACAGTAGCCATAGACACTATTAATCCAGTTGTAAAAGGTCTAAATATATATCCAGGCAAAACGATGAAAAGTTCAACATTAAAAATTACCATTAAAGACGGAGAAAGTGGCGTTAAGACCTATTCAGCTACAATAAATGACGAATGGGTATTAATGGAATATGAACCTAAAAGTAATAAGCTTACGCATTATTTTAAAAAAGATTTAAAAGCTGGAAAACATGTCTTTAAATTGGTTGTTCATGATTCTGTAAATAACGCTACGGAATACCAAGCCGTTTTCTACAGATAGAAATCAAAGACTTTGAATAGCGCTCTTACAATAAGAAATTATTTCATCCCTAACCTTTTCATAAACTAGCATTTTTTCTTCATCACTTCCTTCAGCATCTGCAGGATCATTGAAAGAGTGGTGTGTTCGTTGTGTAGCATTTTGAAAGTACGGACAATTATCTTTAGCATGGTCACAAACCGTAAAAACATAATCGAAATGTAAATGCGCATATTCATCCATAGTATTAGAAGTATGCCCTCTTAAAGAATAGCCTTTGTTCTCCATTGCTCGTTTCATATAGGGATTGATACCATGAGCCTCTACACCGGCACTGTAAACCTCAAATTGTGATGCACTTAATATGTCTTTGAGTACAGCTTCCATCATCTGTGAACGGCAAGAATTACCAGTACATAAAACCAATATCTTTTTCATAAATACTATATCTAAAAATTATAAGTTATTCTATTGACGCCAAATTTAAAATAAATGTGTTTATCTAAAATAAAGTTAATATGAATATTAATACATTTGCGAATCTATGTTAAAAGCTGTTTTCAGGCATTCATTTATACTAATTTTATTCCTTTCCTATAATGGTTTTGGACAAAATGTTAATGGTATAATAAGCACTTCTGAAAACTTTTTTCTTCAAGGTGTCAATGTCAGTGTCATTAACCAATCTAAAGGCACAATATCAGATGGTAACGGAAAATATTATATTGATGTTTCGGCCAACATAGAGCAAGAGTTAAGTTTTTCTTTTGTTGGCTACAAAACCAAAATTGTAAAACTCCCTATGCTCAAAAAGGGGCAAAATTATGAGCTTGATATTACCTTAGAAAACCTTGGAGTATCTATAGATAATGTAGAAATAGAAGACCAAAAAACACGTTCTAACACCTTTGAAAAGGTAGATGCTAAACATGCTGTCTCAATCCCTACTGCTAGTGGAGGTGTTGAAGGCTTAATTAAAACTTTACCAGGTGTTAATTCATCGACAGAATTAAGTTCTCAATATACTGTTAGAGGTGGAAATTTTGACGAAAACCTAGTTTACGTCAATGGTATAGAAGTGTATCGCCCATTTTTAATACGTTCTGGTCAACAAGAAGGCTTATCATTTGTCAATTCAGACCTAGTATCATCCATTCAATTTTCAGCTGGTGGATATGCCGCTAGGTATGGTGATAAAATGTCTTCTGTTTTAGATATAACCTATAAAAATCCTAAAGAATTTAGGGCATCAGCAACCTTAAGTTTGCTAGCTGCAAATTTACATCTTGAGGGTGCTAATAAGTCTAAAAAATTATCATATTTGATAGGGGCACGTCATAAATCCAATGCCTATTTGTTAAATAGTCTTGAAACAGAAGGAGAATACAAGCCAAGTTTTAGTGATATTCAAGCCTTTGTCAATTACCAAATCAGCAATCGCCTCTCTTTTAATACTCTATTCAATTATTCCAACAATAAATACCAACATATTCCTGCCAATAAAACCACCCGTTTTGGTACAATTAGCGTTCCTTTGGAATTACGTATTTATTTTGAAGGACAGGAAATTGATAGCTACGAAACCTTTTTCAATGCCTTTAACCTCTCCTATCAAGCCAATGAACACCTTAAAACTGACTTGACATTAACTGCTTTTCAAACCTATGAAAGCGAAACTTTTGATATTCTTGGTCAATATTGGCTTTCAGAAGTTGATAACGACTTAGGCTCAGAATCGTTTGGAGAAGCAAGTTTTAATATTGGCGTAGGCTCTCATCTCAATCATGCTAGAAACTACCTACAAGCTAATGTTTGTAATGTGGAGCATAAAGGAGTCTATTTCAAAAACGATTTTGAATTTCGATGGGGAATAAAAGGACAAAAAGAACAAATTAAAGATGAAATCAACGAATGGACATTAATTGATTCTTCCGATTATTCATTGCCTCATCCAGTAGATTCTATAGGCATAGGTTTACAAAACCCAACATCTTTTGTTTTGGACGAATCCCTCAGAACATCCATCGATTTGGATTCATACAGATACAATGCATATATGCAATTTGAACAAAAATTAGGTCGATTTAATCTCAATTCAGGAATAAGAACGTCCTACTGGACACTGAATGAAGAATACCTATTTAGTCCTAGAGCATCACTTTCTTATCAACCCTTGTGGGATAAAGACATTGTATTTAGGTTTGCAACAGGATACTACTATCAAACTCCATTTTATAGAGAGCTAAGAGACTTTAACGGTAATTTAAACACCAATATTAAATCTCAAAAATCCATTCATTATGTACTGGGTAGTGATTATAATTTTAAAATTTGGCAACGTCCTTTTAAGTTAGTTACTGAACTGTACTATAAAGATATTAGCGACCTTATTCCCTACGAAGTAGAAAATATTAGAATTCGTTATTACGCCAATAACAATGCTGTTGGTTATGCAAAGGGTATAGATTTACGACTCAATGGTGAATTTGTCAAAAATATTGAGTCCTGGGCTAGTGTATCTATTTTAAGTACAAAAGCAGATATTCAAGACGACAGTTATACCGATAGCGAAGGTAACACTATAGAACCAGGCTATTACAGCAGACCAACAGATCAATTGGTTAATTTTAACCTATTCTTTCAAGATTACCTTCCTAAGAATCCCAATTTTAAGATGCACCTCAATTTGGTTTACGGTTCACGCCTACCACTTACTGCTCCTGGTAGCTATAAAGGTCAATACAATTTTACCATTCCAAACTATAAAAGAGTAGATATTGGTTTTTCTGCTATTCTTAAAAAAGAAGGTCAAGAAACAGAAAAATTCAATCCTTTCAAATTTACCAAGTCGACTTGGATAAGCATGGAAGTCTTCAATTTACTAGATATAGACAACACCATCTCTTTCTTGTGGGTAAAAGACACTAATGGTTATCAGTTTGGAGTTCCTAACAGACTGACTTCAAGGCTAATCAACCTAAAACTTCACATAGAAATCTGATTGATTTTTCTATCTTTGCGACTTAAAATCTAAGACAGTTTTTATGAGGTTATATTTCATTTTAGCAGCTATTTTATTTAGCACCATTTCGTTCTCTCAGAACAAATACAATCCACTTAGCAAACCCAACACCTACAATCAAGCAGACAATCCAAACTATTGGAAAAATAAAGCACCTGCTGGCTATTGGCAACAAGATGTACACTACACCATTATAGCAAACATCGATGAAACCAAAGATATCATTGATGCCACAGAACAATTGGTGTATTGGAATAATTCTCCTGATGATTTAAATGAATTGTATTTTCACTTGTATCAAAATGCCTTTACCCCCAATTCGTATTGTTCTGAACTTCATAATCAAAACCAAAAAGAAATAAATTATGGTAGGTACGAAAAAGAAGGTCTAGGTACAGTAGTAAAAAACCTTAAAGTTGATGGTAAATTAGTAGAGACATTATTAGACAATACAATTTTGAAAGTTATTCTCAATGAACCACTAAAAAGTGGTGATAAGATTACTATCAATATGGATTTCAAAACCTATTTTGATACGGGTTCTTTGAGAAGACGAATGAAAACCTTTAATGCCTTTGGTAATACCCATTACGATGGTGTGTTGTGGTATCCTAGAATTGCTGTTTATGATAAAAAATTCGGCTGGACTAAAGACCAACACCTTGGCAAAGAGTTTTACGGTGATTTTGGAACTTTTGATGTGGAACTAACTTTTGCATCTAATTACATTGTTGAAGCTACTGGTGCACTTCAAAACAGAGAAGAAGTTATGCCAGCTAGCCTAAGAGAAAAATTAGACATCAAAAATTTTGCTAACAAACCTTGGAACTCCCCCCCTAGCATTATAATTCCTTATGATAGCCTTTCTAGAAAAACATGGATATATCACGCTGAAAATGTTCACGACTTCGCATTTACTGCCGACCCTACCTACAGAATTGGTGAAGCCGAGTGGAATGGCATTAGAGCGATTTCTTTAGTACAAGAGCCACATGCCTCAAGATGGCAAAATGCTGCTGACTTTGCAGCTAAAGTTATTCAGGTTTTCTCTGAAGATATCGGTATGTACGTTTATAACAAAATCATTGTTGCTGATGCTAGAGATGGTATGGAATATCCCATGATTACACTAGATAGTGGTAGTGACCCTGGATACAGAGGATTATTGGCTCACGAAATTGGTCACCAATGGTTTTATGCTCAAGTAGGTTCTAATGAAACTTACAGAGCTGCAATGGATGAAGGATTTACTCAATTCTTAACGGCCTGGGCATTAACAAAAATTGATGGAGATAATCTAGTTAGAGAAAAACCAAGTAGCAAATACGGCATACGTTTTACAAAAGATGTAAAAGCTATAGACTCAAGAGTATATTATGCTTATTTAAGAGATGCAACTAAATACAATGACCCTGCTCTAAACACACATTCAGATGATTTTGGTAGCGCACTAGGTCATGGTGGAGGATACCGCCACGTTTATTATAAGACAGGTGCTATGCTTTATAATCTACAATATGTTTTAGGTGATGAACTATTTTTAGAGGCTATGCAACACTATTTTAAAAAGTGGAAAATGGCTCACCCCTATTTTGAAGATTTTAGAGAATCTATAATTGAGTACACCAAAGTAGATTTAAATTGGTTTTTTGACCAATGGCTGGAAACCAGCAAAACTATTGACTACAGTATTGATAATGTAAAAAATACTACTGAAGATAATTTTGAAATTACTTTTGAGCGTAAAGGTGAAATGCAAATGCCTATTGACTTTAGTGTATTTGCTAATGATGGAAAAGAGTACAAATACCATATTCCAAATCATTGGTTTGTAAAAAACACCGATGCAACGGTATTAAACAAATGGCACGCTTGGGGTAAATTGTATCCTAAGTATACAGCAAGCGTAAATATTCCTTCTGGGATAGAGCGGGTAGTGATTGACCCTACTAACCGATTGGCAGACAAGTATATGTTGAATAATGTTAGTAAAGTGCCAATGGAGGTCGATTTCGATTCAAGAGTTTGGAATATGCCAGATTGGAAGCAATACGAACTATATGCAAGACCAGATGTATGGTATAACAATTACGATGGTATTAAATTAGGTTTTCATATTAATGGAGATTATATGAACTACCACCATAAAGTAGATGCTAACGTTTGGCTAAATACGGCTTTCCTTCAAGATTATAACTATTATGATTATTATCAAAATGAATATAACCCATTCTCCTATCGCTTTAATTATAATACAGGTTTAGATAAATTCAGTAAGCATACGGATATCACTTTGCACAGTAGATTACTTGATGGATTAAACTTAAACAAAATTAAATTGAAGAAATACGATTATTCTAAAAAGAATATTTTTTATGCTTCATTTAAAAGCATGTACCGAGCTAATGAATCAGATTTAAGATATACCAATTATAAAGTTTGGGAAAGTGATAAATTCAATAATACTGCAACTTTTGGGTGGACACATTCTTACAAATACAAAGGTGGTGATGGTAAATTGAATTTAGAACTAACAAGTTCTACTGTAGGAAGTGACTACGATTATTCCAAGGTAGTTTTAACTTCTATTCACAAAAGTAAATTAGGAAAATTACAACTCAACACACGCTTATTTGGTCAATATGGTAGTGGAACGAATTGGGCTGGTGAGTCAAGACTTAATCTTGCAGGTGCTAATTCCGAAGAATTAATGGAAAATAAGTTCACTAGATCAGAAGGTTTCATTCCTAATCAATGGCTAGGTTATGGAAGCACCACCAATCATTTTCAAATGGGTGGTGGCTTAAACCTCAGAGGGTATGCAGGCTATTATGCTCCAGAGATAAATAATGAAGGTAATTATGTACTTTCTTATAACGGTACTTCAGGTGCTTCAATAAGTGCTGAATTAGAGTTTCAGAACATCTTTTCATTAAATAGAATTTTTGGTTTACCATTTAAAAGTTATTTCTTCGCCGATGCAGGTGTTATAAATACTACAGAAATAACAAGAGAAAATTATAAAGAAGCATTTTCGAAGGTGCGCTCAGATGCTGGATTAGGTTTTGCTCTTACCTTAAATGAATGGGGACCTTTGCAAATGGTTAAACCCATAACATTGAGATTAGATTTACCATTTTTCCTAAATAGATACCCTAGCATTGACGAAGATTATTTTCAGACCAATAGATTTGTCGTAGGAATCGGCAGGACATTCTAAGCAATAGTTTATTATGACAAAGATATTAGTAACAGGAGGAGCAGGATACATAGGGTCTCATACTCTTGTTGAATTATCAGCAAATAAGTTCGAACCTATAATAGTTGATAATCTTTGTAATACCTCTATTCAGAATATAAAAGGTGCTGAGAAAATTATTGGGAAACACATCCCTTTTTACAATGTAGATTGCACTAATGAAGAGGCTTTAAATGATGTTTTTGAACAAGAAAAAATTGAAGGTGCTATACATTTTGCAGCCTATAAATCTGTTGAAGAATCGGTCAGAGAACCTGAAAAATACCACTCAAACAATATAGGCTCATTGCAAGTTCTATTGAATATAATGAAAAAACATAAGGTTGAAAATATCATTTTCTCCTCCTCATGTACTGTTTATGGTACCCCAGATGTATTACCTGTCAGTGAGAGCGCCCCATTCAAAAAAGCAGAATCTCCTTATGCTAAGACAAAACAACTTTGCGAAGAATTATTAAACAAAACCGATATCAGTGGTATTTCTTTACGCTACTTCAACCCCATAGGTTCTCACGAAAGTGGATTAATTGGAGACTGTTCATCTGACAAAGCTAGTAACCTAGTTCCTGTCATTACTGAAACAGCTATTGGCATAAGGGAACAAATAACCGTTTTTGGAGATGATTACGACACAAAAGATGGTACTTGCCTAAGGGATTATATTCACGTTGTTGATTTAGCCAACGCTCATGTTAAAGCCTTAGAATATGTCATGAAAAATAAAGGTAAGTCAGCCTTTAACATCGGTACAGGAAATGGGGTTAGTGTTCTTGAGGCTATTCATATCTTTGAGAAAGTAAACAACCTCAAAGTAAACTATAAGATTGGACCTCGTAGAGCTGGTGATGTAGAAAAAATATACTCGGATAATACCTTATCCTCAAACCAACTACAATGGAAAGCTAAAAAAACTCTTGAGGACGCTATGAAAAGTGCTTGGAAATGGGAACAACAAAAAAGTAAATAAGAATGTCCAAAAAGAATGTCGGTATTGTTTTAGACAAAGAATTTTATTCTGATATCAGAGTAAGGAAAGAAGCCGACATCTTAGTCAAAAATGGTTTTAATGTATTTGTATTATGTTATAGTTTCAAAAATTACAACTATAGCAAGTTACAGCCTATTGAAGTAACAAGCATTAAGCAGAGTAAAAAAGTAAAAAATATTTTATTTTTTCTTTTTCAAAGATTACCCATATACGAGTACCTATGGTCAAAGAAAATACGTCAATTTATTCTAGAAAATTCCATTAACACCATTCATGCACACGATTTATACATGTCAAAATGTGCTCATAAAGCTATTAAGTCTTCAAAAAAAGAGGTTGAACTAATTCTAGATTTACACGAAAATTACCCGGTTGCTGTAAACTCCTATAATTGGACAAAAGGTTCGCTCAGAGGGCTTATAGCAAATACTACTATTTGGTTTAAAAAGGAAAAAGAGTATTTATCCTATGCTGATAAAATCATTGTATTATCAGATAATTTTAAAAAGTCGTTGCTTGAAAAATATGACTTCTTGAAATCTGAATCTATTTACTCCTTTGACAATTCTATTGATTTAAAAAAGTTCGAGTCATTTCCTATTAAAACATTACCTAAAACAAAGAATAGAACAACTCTTTTTTATTTTGGTATTATCGGTCAAAGGAGAGGTATTTTCACTTTATTGTCAGTATTTCAAAAAGCCATAAAAAGAGGTTTAAAAATTGACCTTCTATTTGTTGGACCTATTGATAAAGCAGACAAAAAGACTTTCAAAGAATGGATTACTAAGCCAACTATTAAAGAGAACATCAATCACATTCCTTGGATTGATTTATCGGAACTCCCCTCCTATCTTAACAGCATTGATATTTGCGTATGCCCTCTAATCAAAAATGCACAACACGAATCTGGAATAGCCAATAAAATTTTCCAATACTTGTTCGGCGCTAAAGCAATTATAGCATCTGATTGTCTGCCACAACAACAACTTATAGAGAGTTTTAATTGTGGCTTAGTTTATGCCAATGAAGATGAATTTTTAGCATGTATAGAACAACTTGTTAATGATGAATCATTAAGAAAAGAAATGGGTGAAAATGGTAAAGAAATGCTGTACCAGAACTACGATAATCAAAAGCAAGACCATACTTTAATTCAAATTTTTAAATAGCTCTCTCTAAATTCTTTGATTAGAGAGCTGATATCATCAGATAGTTTAAAATACTGAACTGTAAAGGCCACTAATACACAAGCGATAAGACTTCTGATAACAATATTTACCAAAGCCATAGAAGTTAGAGGAATGTAATTTAAACCAAAGTAGATAACTACTATCATCAAAAAAGCAATTGCTGTTTTCGTACTAAAGGGTTGAAAATTCATTTTTTTATAAACGTATATCATCCTTACAGCATTGAATAGCAATAAGGAAATAAAAGTGGCAAGAGCAGCACCATTTATACCATACATTGGAATAAAAATAAGGTTGGTAACGAAGGTAATCAAGAAAAGAAATAAATTAAAGTACACTATAGATTTATAATACGAAGAATGAATCAAAATCAAACCGTGTAAACCGGCTACCAGATTGACTAATTGAGCAGCTCCAATAAAAAATACCACAATCTTGCCGTGTGAAAATTTCTCTGGTAGTATACTTAAAATATCATCAATATTTAATAGTATACAAAGGAAAAGAACAGCCCCTATAATTAGTAAATTGATAGAGCTTTTGGAATAAATCGATTGTATATTACTCAAATTATTTTCCTCAAAAGATTTGGCAATTAAAGGTGAGGATATAGAAGAAATGGAACGAGAAGGTACTCTAATAACACTACCAATGAAAAATGCCAAACCGTAATAAGCGACTTGTTTCAAATCTAGATAATGTTCTATCATCAACATATCAAAACGAGATACTAGAATGGCTGCACCCCCCCCCGTAATAACATACAAACCGTATTTCAATTGCTCTTTAAAATCCGACTTGTTAAATTGTAAACTGAATGAAAGTCGTTTATTTTTAAATTGTAAGAATAATAATATAACTAGTTTGATCAGATAAATAGAAATAAAGCAAAGCAAAAACTGATTAAATATGATCCATTTATAGTGATACAAGGCTAGTAAAACTAATACACAAACCCTTACAAAAACTTCGTTTAAAAAAACTGGTGTCGAAGAATCTAAATGTGAACGTGACACGCTAGAGAATAAGTCAAAAAAGCTAAGTGCAAACACCAACACCCCAACCCAATAAAAATGGTCTTGTAATAAAGGTGTGGCATCTATAAAAGTTAATAAAGAATCTTTAAAAAAAAGGAATATTAAGGCAAATAGTAAAAAACCAGTAACACATAGTGATAAGGCAAAACTCAATAATTCACTTTTAACTTGGGCTTTCGGAAAAAAACGAAGGAAAATGCTAGGCCCACCCAAATGAGAAAAAGATGAAAAGATTACCGAATAGGACACTAAAATCTGCAATAAACCCCAGTATTCTGGATTACTTTCAAAAACAAAAGGGTAAATTAAAATGGTGTTTACAGCACCAATAAAAATTCCTATATAAAGGCTAATGGAGTTATGAATACTTTGCTTCCTTATGATTCCCATACATTACAAATGTAAAAGATTTAATTCAGTTGTTAGAATCCAAAAATAACTTTTAATAAACACTATATTTGTAAGACTTAACCTAATAACGATGAATATTCTAATTTTAGCACCTCACCCTGACGATGGTGAGTTTGGTTGCGGCGCAAGTATCAAGAAATGGTCTGATGATGGAGCAAGTATTCACTACTTAGCTTTTTCTCCTTGTCATAAGTCTATCCCCAGTGGTTTTGAAAAAGACATTCTTTTTAGTGAATTAAAAAAAGCTTGTGTTCATCTTGGGATAGCTGAAGATAATATACATACTTTTAATTTTCCAGTAAGAAAATTTCCTAAATACAGACAAGACATATTGGAAGAATTAATCGCTTTCCGTAAAAAAATTGGACAAATTGATATGGTTGTACTTCCTAGTTCAAATGATGTACATCAAGACCATCAAGTCATACATCAAGAAGGAATACGTGCCTTTAAGCACTCTCGTATTTTAGGTTATGAATTGGTATGGAATAATATATCCTTTACCTCAAACTACCACACCAAACTTTCTAAAAAGCAACTAGACGCCAAATGGCAAGCTATTTCAGAATATAAATCTCAAGGATTTAGAAATTACAAATCCCAATCGTTTATTGAAGGCTTAGCTCGTGTGAGAGGCACCCAAGTAGGCTGTGAATTTGCCGAAGCCTTTGAACTTATCCGTTGGATAGACTAGTTTCTTTTAACAAGACCTTTTGTTCTTGAGTTAAAGTACCACATACCATATCTTGTATCGCCCAATCCATATTGTATGGAATAAGATCGTATAAACCTTTGTCAGGACTAAAAATCAGAAATGAAGTTCGGTTACTATCAATAGTAATGATGAAATCATCTACAAGTATAGAATTCTGAAGCCATTCCATATCTCCTAATTCCGATGGTTTACCTTCCAACTCATTGGTATAATACCTGTATTCAACACTATCTTTAATAAGCACAATTTCACCAGAGTTTGTACTTGTTGCTAGAGTTATAGTATTAGATTGTTTGCCTCCATGAGGATGTTGCATGGATTCAATAACAGTCAGCACACTATTATCTTTTTTATTGATTTGCATCATCTTACCGGCATGGAAGAAAGTCGCTAAAATGAGGTTTTCATTATCCATATGATAAGCTACTGAATTGATGAATGCTGAACGCTGGGCAGTAGGTAAACTCTGCGTCTTTGGGTTGTCAATTAATAAAAAATTCTTACCCTCTTGTTGCCACTTTTTAGCTTGGTCTTTATGTCTAGTCAATAGTACTTCCGAAAGTGTTATGGGGTCCTTTCCCCTATCGAAACCATTTTCCCAAGCAAACCATTCCCAAATTAGATTAGATTCTTTTAAGTCGTATTCAAAAATACAATCAAAACCCGATGATGAAACCATTAATCTATTGTCATCGAATGGGCAAAAGGAAACCGTGTGTATATAGCTGAAATAATCGTTTTCTAAAGTTTGTATTACATCCGTCAATACAAAAACTTTTTCTTCAGATGAAACAGCTAACTTATTGTTCAAAAAATCAATGCCTCTAGGCTCTTTAAGTTGACTTAAAACTTCATCGTTAAGAAGTTTACCCTTATTAAGACTTAAAGAGACTACACCACCTAAAGCTGGTTTTCTACGCTGAGTACTTCCAGAGCGTTTATTTTTTTTGGATTCTAAATACCTTTTTCTGATGGCTTGTAAGTCAAAACTCTTTACCGTAAGTAGTAAATCTATTCGACCGTAAAAAGAACTATCTCTTTGGTAATTACTGACATCTATCCGTTTCATTTAGAAAGCTCATTAAGTTTATTCGCTAGTTTTTCTGTCAAGCCTCTCCTTGTAAAACGTTCTAAATCATTGAGGTTATATTGTGGAATGCTTTTATTTTTCCAACTGATGTAAGCACTTTCAATTTGTAGCAAAATATTGTCTTTATCATTGTACTCCAACATTTCGTCTCTTTGAGCATCTTTGAGCAAAGCCGAAGCGTTCCCATTTGTTGGACCAATAGCTAGTATAGAATTTCCTGTTGCTAGATATTCGAACAATTTACCTGTTATAATTAGGTGATTTCTTTCAGATACTGGAATAACAAATAATAATAAACTAGCATCTAACATGCGCTGGACAGCAATATGATGAGCAGCAAAACCCTCAATTGAGAGTTGTTCTTTTAAGCCATTTTCTTGTAATGAATTTACAACAGAAGAATCAATATTACCAGTCAAAGAAATGTTTAAATCGGATTTGAATTGGGCATTTTTGTCACCTAATTCTTTTAAACATTCCCAAACTAAAACTGCGTTTTGATTAGGTTTAAAATTTCCTATATAGGCAATCGTAAACTTATCATTTTTAACCTTTTTCAATCCCTTAAAATCAGCATCATCAAAGCCATTATAAATCAAACTAATATCATTAGCTCTTTCAGAAAATTCATCGTGCATACCCTGACTAACAACAGATACAGAATCGGCATTTTTTAGCACTAAATCTTCTAATTGTTTGTCTTTCTTTTTAGTACTTTCAGTTCTAGGAAAATATGCATTATAAAAAACCGTAGTCCAAGGGTCTCTTAAATCGGCAATCCAAGGTTTTTTATATATTTTTTTAAGGGCATCAGCAATAAGATGTGAACTATGTGGTGGACCAGTACTTATTATAGCATCAATGTCATGTTCTTTAAAAATAGTTCGAGCTTTTTTAATAGCAAATCTATTCCACCCTACTCTAGCATCAGGAATGAAAAAGTTTGCTCTTATATACAATGTTAGACTTTGGAAAAAAGAACGACTTTGTAAACCTATGGCACCAACACTAGCATTTTTTGAAGTTTTTCCTTTCAATAAATTGTACCATCTAAATGGTTCAAAAGATTGACTTCTATAAACATGCAGACCATTTGGTATATCTTCCTCTAAAGATTGATCTATCGATGGATAACTACCATTATCAACAGTCAGAATTACTGGCTCCCAAGCAAACTCTCTCAGGTACTTACTAAACTTTAAAAAGCGTTGAACACCAGGTCCTGAACCCGGTGGCCAATAGTAAGTAATGATGAGAACCTTTTTCATTAATCTTTAACTTCTTTGAATACTGCACCAAACAAGGCTATAATTACAATGAGTGAACTGAATAAAGTAATATTTTCGGTTGCATAATAGGTTTGTGGTTCAAACTTAAATTCAATTGTATGCTGACCCGATGGTATAGGCAATGCCCTCAACAGATAATTGGCTCGTATATGTGGTACTAGCTCTCCATCTATATAAGCGTTCCAACCTTTGTCGTAATATATTTCTGAAAATACCGCAAACTGCTTTGTAGTAGCTGAAGATGTGTAGCTCAAATGATTGGCTTTATAATTCGTTAATTGAATAGTTGCTGTGCTATCATAGTCTATGGTAGCTGGCACATCATAACGTTGATCTACTAAAACTTGATTAGCTGTATTTATTTGACCTAACTTTTGAATTTCTTCATCTGAATTCTCTACAATAATTATATCAGAAACAAACCAAGCATTTCCTAAAGCATTAGGGTTACGCTGAGCAATAGGCTGATTGTTTTGTCCTCTAACAATGAAGTATTTTGAATTAAGCATGTTCAAGACATTCATATTACCTTTAGAAATATGGAAATCGATTAGCTCTTGATAACGCTTAAGCTTTGCTCCGTGATAACCACCAATAGACTTGTGGAAAAATGAGTTAGAAGCGTCATTAAAAGGGCTAACAGTCGTATTATAAACCCTATAATTTGGGTCGGGGTCTTGCAAAATTTGGCTATCTGCTACTGAAGGTGTAAAAGGTTGTAATATTTTTCTTTTTGCCTTGAAGTTTTCATCATTTAAATAGCGCTTATTAACTACCCACATATCGCCAAGAATAAGCATACCTGTAAGAAGAATAAGAGGAGTTTTCTTTATCGTTTTGTTTAGATATAACCAAATACCAACTCCTGATAATAAGATAAAGGCTAAGGAACGAAACGCGTCAGCAGAAAATAAAGAAGCTCTATCTAGTTGTAATGCTTCAGTTAATGCCTCTCCATATTGAGCATCTTTTGAACTCTCAAAGGGAGTTATACAAAAGTTTGAAATAGAAAATGATTTAAATTTAAGTATTTGTAGTATTTGAGAAAACCAATCTGAAAAAGTGCAAATCATATCAAAAAAGACGTTCGGGATCAATGCAAAAAGTAAACAAAGTCCACCAACAATTCCTAAAGCATATTTGAAGGATTTCATGACTTCATTAGTCTTTCCTTCTTTAATAATTTTATTGAGTGCTAGGATTCCTAAAAATGGAATAAGCAATTCTACAATTACTAATGTAGTAGAAACTGTTCTGAACTTATTGTAACCAGGGATATACTCTAAGAAGAAATCAGTTAGTGGCATTAGATTTTTACCCCAACTTAGAGCTAACATTAACAAAAAGGTAGTTAAAATCCACCACCGTATATAGCCTTTTATCAAAAATATTCCCATTACAAACAAAAAGCATACTATTGAACCAGCATAAACAGGCCCTGAAGTGAAAGGTTGAGAACCCCAATATAATGGCAACTGTTTTATGATTTTTTTAGCTTGACTTCCTCCTTGTGAGTTTTTAAATAATCGATATGTTTCAGAATCGGTAGTTAAGGCTCCGCCAGAAGCACCACCATGAAAATTAGGAATTAATAAAGTAAATGACTCTGCTTTACCATAACTCCAAGCAGTAGCATAATCCTTGTCTAAACCAGATGTTTTATTAGATTGATTGTCGGTAAGTTCAGACTTTCCCCTAATACTTTCTTGACCATACTCCATGGTAGTAGCAATTCTACTCAAGCTGGTCAAAGAACCTACAGTTCCAGCTAATAATAAAATACCAACGTGTTTAAAGAAAAGTGGCAAGACTTTTTCTTTGTAAGCTTCAATAAACTTAACTACGCCGATAATAAACAATAACATCACTAGATAGTAGGTAATCTGAAGATGATTAGCATTTAAAATAAGTGAGGTAAATAGGGCAGTTAAAGCAGAACCCAAAAGAACTTTTTTACCCCTAAACACCATAAGAAAAGATGCGAGTATAGGTGCTACATAGCCAATAGCATGAGCTTTAGTATTGTGTCCAGCTTCAATAATTATAAAGAAATATGAGGAAAAAGCATAGGCAATTGCACCAACAATTGCCAAGCGATAGTCTATACCTAATGATATTAATAAAAAATAAAAACCTAAAAGGTATAGAAAAACAGCACCTGCAGGACCAGGTAAATACAATTTAAATAATTGAGAACAATAAGATATAAGGTTCTTTTTGTAACGCACTGATATTTGATAAGCAGGCATACCACTAAACATAGAATTAGTCCATAGTGGTTCTTCATCGTATTCTGAACGATGGTCTACGATCTCTTTCGACATTCCAGTAAACTGTCTTATATCTTGTTGATCTATTTTTTTTCCTTCCAAAACAGGAGAAAGGTAAATAAGAGATATCAACACAAATAGCACAACAGCTGATAAATGAGGCATCAGCTTTTTCAATTCAAGTGTCTTCATTATTGTATTTTTATGAGTTATCGTCTATTTCTTCAAAATCTACGTATTCACCAACTGAAGAATTAGACTGTTTTTTTTGCTTTGATACCTTGTCAATAGATACTTCCCCTTCTCTTCTTTTAGGTTCATTAGGTCTCATATTTCTACTAGCTCTCTTAACCATCTTTCTAAATAATAAAGGTAACAAGAGTCGACTGATAAAACGAATAGAATAAATAATTAAATAAATAATTATTACATATTGAAGTAATTTAATTAGTATCATAACTTAACGACTCAAATATAGGCTTCTTTCAGAATATACTTTTTTGAAAAACGGATCTTTCAAATCATCAATAAAATGAATAGCCTCACCAGTAGATTTCATCTCAGGACCTAATTCTTTATTGACATTTGGAAACTTATTAAATGAGAATACGGGAACTTTTATAGCATATCCACTTTTCTGAGGATCAAAATTAAAGTCTGTCACTTTTTTATTACCCAACATTACTTTTGTAGCGTAGTTTACATATGGCTCTTTATATGCCTTAGCAATAAAAGGAACAGTACGTGATGCTCTAGGGTTAGCTTCTATAACAAATACCTTTTCATCCTTAATAGCAAATTGAATATTAATGAGACCTACTGTTTTCAATGCTAAAGCAATTTTGTGTGTAATATCAATCATCTGCTGACGTACATTATCGCTCAAATCAAATGTCGGTAACACAGCATTAGAATCACCAGAATGTATACCACAAGGCTCTATGTGTTCCATAATTCCTATGATATATACATTTTCTCCATCACAAATAGCATCTGCTTCTGCTTCAATAGCATTATCTAAATAATGATCTAATAAGACTCTATTACCAGGAATATCTTTTAATAGATTAACAACATGATGTTCTAATTCAGATTCATTGATTACAATCTTCATCCCTTGACCTCCAAGTACATAGGATGGACGAACAAGAATTGGAAAGTTTAAATCTTTAGCTAATTCTAGAGCTTCTTCGGCCGTTTCAATAACTCCAAATTCAGGAAATGGCACATCATTATCTCTTAGGAGTGTAGAGAATCGACCTCTATCTTCAGCTAAATCTAATGCCTCGTAACTAGTACCCATAATTTTGATACCATAACGCTCAAGTTTTTCCGCTAATTTCAATGCTGTTTGCCCACCTAACTGAACAATAACACCTTCAGGATTTTCATGCTTGATAATATCGTAAATGTGTTCCCAGAAAATAGGTTCAAAATAAAGCTTGTCAGAAGTATCAAAATCAGTTGAAACTGTTTCAGGATTGCAGTTAATCATAATGGTTTCGTACTCGCATTCCTTAGCTGCTAATACACCGTGAACACAACAATAATCAAACTCAATGCCTTGACCGATTCGGTTAGGTCCAGATCCTAGCACAACGATTTTCTTTTTGTCGGAAGAAACACTTTCATTTTCCGAAAAAGATTCACCATTTGCAAATTGCTTTTTGGATTCGAATGTTGAATAATAGTATGGTGTTTTTGCTTCAAATTCAGCAGCGCAGGTATCTACAAGTTTATAGACCCTATTAATTCCCATTTCAGTTCTTAATTGATGTACTTCACTTTCAAGGCATCTTAGTAAATGAGCTATCTGTCTATCTGCATAGCCCTTCATTTTAGCCTCTAGTATAAGTTCTTCAGGAACATTACCAATATGGTATTTTTCTATTTCAAATTCTAATACGACTAATTCCTCCAATTGTCTGAGGAACCAATAATCCATTTTAGTAATATCATATATGGTTTTTAAAGGAATTCCCAATCGCATAGCATCATAAATCCTAAATACCCTATCGCTACTAGCATGTTTCATAGCGTGAAGAATATCGTCTTGATTAGTCCAATTTTTACCATCAGCACCTAAGCCATTTCTTCCTATTTCTAACGATTGACAAGCCTTTTGTAAGGCTTCTTGGAAGGAACGTCCAATAGCCATCACTTCACCTACGGACTTCATCTGTAAACCTAATTCTTTGTCGGCACCATCGAATTTTTCAAAATTCCATCGTGGTATTTTAACTATAACGTAATCTAAAGTGGGTTCAAAATAAGCCGACGTAGACTTTGTAATCTGATTATTCAATTCGTCAAGTGTATAACCAATAGCCAGTTTAGAAGCTATCTTAGCAATAGGATATCCTGTTGCCTTTGATGCTAAAGCTGATGAGCGAGAAACTCTTGGATTAATTTCTATAGCAATAATATCTTCGTTTTCATCTGGAGAAACAGCAAATTGCACATTACAACCACCTGCAAAGTCACCAATAGCTCTCATCATTTTGATAGCCATATCTCTCATTTTCTGATAAGTGGTGTCAGATAATGTCATAGCTGGTGCTACCGTAATAGAATCACCAGTATGGATTCCCATAGGGTCCATATTTTCAATAGAACAAATAATGATGACATTATCGTTTTTATCTCTCAGCAATTCTAACTCATACTCTTTCCAACCAAATAAAGCTTTATCAATCATCACCTCATGAATTGGAGATGCTGCCATTCCTCGTTTTAGAAGTTTATCAAAATCCTTCGCTTCATGGACAAATGAAGCACCACTTCCACCTAAAGTAAAAGATGGTCTTATACATAAAGGAAAACCAAATTTTTGAGCTATTTCTTTACCTTCTAAATATGAGGTAGCTGTTTGAGAGGGAGCACAGGAAATGTCTATAGTTTCCATTAACTGTTTGAATTCTTCTCTGTCTTCAGTAATATTAATAGCGTCAATATCTACTCCAATAATTTTAACACCGTGTTTTTCCCAAACACCTTTTTCGTCCACTTCTATACATAAATTTAGTGCCGTTTGACCACCCATTGTAGGAAGAACAGCATCTATTTTACGTTGTTCTAAAATCTCCTCAATAGACTCAACAGTCAATGGTTTAAGGTAAACATGATCAGCAACTAAGGGGTCTGTCATAATAGTTGCTGGATTAGAATTTATAAGTGAAACTTCTATTCCTTCTTCGACAAGTGATCTAGCAGCTTGAGAACCAGAATAATCGAACTCACAAGCTTGACCAATAACAATTGGGCCACTACCAATAATTAGAATGGATTGTATGGAGGTATCTTTAGGCATAATAAAATGTGTATATGCGAATGTAAAAGAATTAAAAAAGGTGTGGGCTAATTTGAAATTGAAACTATTAACAAAAAATCAAGATTTTTTAACAGAATAGCTCAAAAAAAAAGTGTTACAAAAGCAACACCTTATATATATTGAAACAGATAATTAACGTTTATGTCTTGGTTCATCGGAAACAGTTAGTCTTTTTCTTCCCTTAGCCCTTCTACTAGCCAATACTCTACGGCCGTTTGCGGATTCCATTCTATCTCTGAAACCGTGTTTATTTCTTCTCTTTCTATTCGAAGGTTGAAATGTTCTTTTCATTTTATCTATATATTATCCGAAATGGATTGCAAATTTACACTTCTTTTTCTTAATACAAAGAAATTTAAAAAAGATTATTGAATACTAATTTTATGAGTAGTTGTTCCTTCTTTATCAGAAATTTTTAAAATGTAAATGCCATCGCTAAACATATTCGTTTGAATATGAAGATTTAAAACATCACTAACTGTGTAAACTTTGCTACCTCGCATATCAAATAAATCTACTTTTGAAACTTTGGCAAGTTCTAAATTTATCATATCATCGCAAGGATTAGGATAAATCTTATTATTATTCAAAAGGATTTTTTCATTAGATAATGGGTTTTCATAATTAACATCAAAAACATACAAACCCGTTTGCATGTCTGAAAGCAAGATATTACCCGAAGGTAAAAATGGGTAAACGCCCCATGCCCCCATATAACTATCGTGATGATTTGGCTCAAATGTGTCGTAATAACCCATTAGTATGGGAGTTGATGGATTAGAAATATCATGAACATAAAAACCGTCGTGATAATAGGCAGTATATAAATAGTTTCCTTTAATAATTAGGTTGTGTGGAATGGAATTAACATCAATATCAGAACCAAAAAGAGCGATTACTTCAATATTTGAAAAGTCTGAGATATCCAGCATTTTAATTCTCATACCCCAAGTTTCATCTGCCATAGCATAATAGTTGCCATCGGTAGTAATCCAACCAGAATGATTATATCCTTGGTCAGCATAACTTGCTAAAGTACCAATGACTTCATGCGATTGATTTTCTATAGTAGTTTGACTAAAGTCTACTATTGCAAAACCTTGATTGCCTCTATTGATGTAAGCTGTATCGTTTTCAACATACATATCATGACCATCAAGTAATGGAGTATAATAAATAAATTTTGGATCTAGAGGATTTTCCAATGAGTAGATATCTCCATTTGAAGTATATAAGCGTGCTTTAACAGTATCTATAAAAATATTGTGTGTACGTTCAATTAAATCAGTTGAATCATAAACAAGACTTACCGAATCCGGTAAAGTTGACATATCAATAATTTGTAAAGAACTAGCTCCTTCATCAGAAACTGCGTATAGGTAACCCTTATAATCGTGATAATCTCTATGAATAATCTCCTGCCCTACTGCTCGACCCATTACAAAGGCCACCTCATAAGAAGACTGAGGATTGGTTACATCAAAAAAATGTGTTCCATATGTTGAGCCAATAATGGCATATTCCCTATCATTAATAGCCACACCCCATATTTCATTATAAACATTATCATATGCTGACGATCCGACTAATGTATCTTCATTCCAGTTGAACAAAAGATCAACATTTTCAGAAATTTGAGCTCTTAAATTATTAGCAAGTACTAAACAAAGAAAAAGTATAAAATTGAAAGTTTTCACTTTAAACTAATGTTTTAATTAATTCTTCTACTATTATAGTAAGCTTAGGCTCAGCAACTTCCGCTACTTTTTGTATTTCATCGTGGCTAACTTTTTGAATTTTTCCAGGTACTCCTAAATCCGTTATCACTGAGATAGCAAAACAAGGAATTCCCATATGACGAGCTACTATAACCTCTGGAGCAGTTGACATTCCTACCGTATCAGCACCAATTATTCTAAGGTATTTATATTCAGCAGGAGTTTCCAAACAAGGGCCAGTAACTGCTGCATATACACCTTCAAAAATACGAAATCCCTTATCAACACCTATTTTCAATGCTTTTTCAATCATTGTTTTTTCATAAGCATCGCTCATATCTGGAAATCTAGGACCTAAAGTCTCTAAATTTACACCAACTAAAGGGCTTGGAATTAAATTGATATGATCATTCAAGACCATCAAATCCCCTACTTCATATTCAGGGTTTACACCCCCACTGGCATTTGAAATAAATAAATGTTCAATACCTAAGTATTTCATTACTCTAACCGGTAAAGTAACATCTTGAATTTCATAACCTTCGTAATAATGAAAACGTCCTTGCATTGCTACAACAGGTACATTTGATAATAGACCAAAGATAAGTTTACCAGTGTGACCCTCAACGGTAGAAACAGGAAAATCTGGAATATTATGGTAGGAAAGGCTAAGTTTAATATCAATTTTTTGAATCAATCCTCCTAATCCAGTACCTAGAATAATCCCCGCCTTAGGCGTAAATGGCATTTTATGCTCAAGAAACTTTACTATCGACTCTATTTTGCTCAACATATTTTAAAATTAGTTCGTTAAAGTTGGTTTTTCCTTGAAACTTGAAATTTACAGGTAAATATACAATATCAATACCTTTAAAGTAGTTTTCATAATGTATTAAACGGACAGCATCTTTTTCAGTTGTTAAAATTAACTTTTCTAGCGAATCTATCTTATTATAACTATCAATTATTTTATTTATGTCATTTTTCTTAAAGTTATAGTGATCTCTAAACTCAAAATGTTGTATGATATTTGCCTTAGAATCAACATACTCTTTTAGTAAGTCTGCTGACGCAATAGCCGAAACTAAAACCACTTCTTTACCATCTATTGAAATTGATTTTTTAGTGTATAAGCTAACTGGCCTTTGATATTCTAAATAAGAGAAACACAGCTTTTGATTAAAAAATGGAGATATTTGTTCTCTAAGCCTATATTCATCTAATCGTAATAATGGGTATGGTGTTTTTGTAACAACAATAATGTCAGCTCTTCTAAAATTATTTTTAGACTCTCTCAATCTACCGTATGGTAATAAATTATCGTTTATAAATAAATTATCATAGGTAGTTAATAATATATTCAAACCTGGCTTAACCCAACGATGCTGATAAGCATCATCTAATAGTATTAAATCAAACTGCTTTTGAATAATTTCTTGAATACCCTTGTTTCTGCTTTCAGAAACAGCAACCTTTATTTCTGGAAATTTTTTAGCAACTTGAATAGGTTCATCACCAACGTCTTTGACAGAGGATTTTTTTGTAACCCAATGAAAACCTCTGGAATCTCTTCCGTACCCTCTGCTTAAAACAGCAACTTTATCACGATTATTAATAAGTTTTAATATATACTCTATTAATGGCGATTTACCACTTCCTCCAACACACAAATTACCTACAGAAATTATTGAAATAGAATGTTCTTTAGATGAAAAAATACCATAGTCAAATAATATATTTCTAAAAAAAACAATTAGACCATAAATAAAGGAAATAGTAAGAAGAAATAATCTCAAAAATGGCATATTTATATAAATGAAATAAATTTCATTCTCATCAAATATAAATAAATTATATATACTATTTTTGATAAATGAAAATAAATGAAATCACTAATTACCTTGAAAGTTTAGCACCAATTTACCTACAAGAAGATTATGATAATTCTGGATTAATCACTGGTAATAAATATTGGAAAGTTAGTAATATATTAGTGTGTCTAGACTGTACTGAAAAAGTAGTTGAAGAAGCGATAGCTAAATCATGTAATTTGATAGTTACACATCACCCAATAGTATTTAGTGGATTAAAATCCATAGTTGGTAAAAATTATGTAGAGCAAACCATAATAAAAGCTATTAAAAATGATATTGCCATATATGCCATACATACTAATTTAGATAATATTAAAGATGGTGTTAACGCTGTTATTGCTAAAAAAATAGGACTAGAAAAAACAAAAATATTAAGACCAAAAAAAGATTTTATTAAAAAACTAAGCTTTTACTGTCCTGTTTCAGACGCTCGACGACTAAAAGATTTACTTTGGGAGGCAGGTGCTGGAAATATTGGAAATTATAGTCACTGTAGTTTCAGCTCGACTGGGCAAGGAACATTTATGGGTAACAATGAAAGTAAACCTTATTTAGGGCAAAAAAATGTTCTAAATTCTGAAAAAGAAGAAAAAATAGAGATGTTACTTCCTTCTTATCTTCAAAATAAAATTTTAAACACTCTGTTTAGTAATCATCCATTTGAAGAAGTAGCTTATGAAATACACCTTTTAGAAAATTTAAATCAAGATATTGGCTCGGGTATGTTTGGAAAACTAAAAACTCCAATGAAATCGAATGACTTTCTTAAGTACCTAAAAAAGGTTATGCAAACAGATTGCATAAGATACACAAACCTAAATAAAAAACACATAGAAACCGTTGCTGTATGTGGTGGCTCCGGATCTTTTTTACTAGATGATGCTAAAAGAATGAAAGCTGATATTTTCATTACGGCAGACTTTAAATACCACGAATTTTTTAATGCTGAAAACGATATTATTATTGCTGATATTGGGCATTATGAAAGTGAACAATTTACTAAAGATCTTTTGTGTGATATTCTTAACAAAAAATTTACTAAGTTTGCGACCCATTTATCAAGTATTAATACGAACCCCATCAACTACATGTAATAATGGCAAACAAGAAAGCTGCGACAAAAGAATTTTCAATAGAAGACAAGCTAAAAGCTTTATACCAATTGCAAATTATCGATTCAGAGATAGATAAAATTAGAACAGTTAGAGGAGAATTACCTTTAGAAGTTCAAGATTTAGAAGATGATTTAAAAGGATTAGAAACACGTATTACTAAAATTGATACTGAACTAGAAGATAAAGAAAAATTCGTATCCTCAAGAAAGTTAGCAATTAAAGAAGCTGAAGAACTCGTTAAAAAATATAATAAACAGCTTGCTAGCATAAAAAATAATAGAGAATACGACTCATTAAGTAAAGAAATAGAATTTCAAAACCTAGAAATTGAATTAGCCAACAAAAAGATAAATGACACGCTTGCAAAAATTGAGTTTTTGAATCAAACAAAAGAAGCTACTTCTGAGCAACATATTGAAAGAAAAGAGATTTTTGATGAAAAGAAAAAAGAGTTAGATAATATCGTTTCTGAAACAGAAAAAGATGAAAAATCACTTCTAAAAAAGTCAGAACAAGCTGAAAAAGTCGTTGATGAAAGATTGTTATTAGCTTACAAAAGAATTCGTAAAAATTCAAGAAATGGCTTAGCTGTAGTATCCGTTGAAAGAGATGCATGTGGAGGTTGCTTCAGTAAAATACCACCACAAAGACAATTAGATGTAAAAGCTCACAAAAAAATAATAGTTTGTGAACATTGTGGAAGAATACTTATTGATTCTCAAATGTTTGAAACTGCAAAAGCTTAATATTTTTTTTGCATAATTTTGTATGGATTCTAAAATCTTTTGGAGTCCCTTTTGTATGCGTTGTTTTCTTATCATATTTTCATTATTATTAATTTCAAAAACTTCTTTTGGAGAATTTTTATGGAATGAAAACTGTAAAGAAGCTTACAGCTTAAGCATCCAATTAAAATTTCATAAAGCCTACTTACTTTTAGAAAAAGAGAAAAAGGAAAATCCTAACAACACACTTGTCTACTTCATTGAAAACTACAATGATTATCTCAGAATACAAATTGGTGAAGAAAAATCTGATTTTGAAAAACTTAAAAAAAATAAAAAAATAAGGTTAGACATTATAGATAATGATAAGTCAACGTCACCTTGGTATTTATACAGTCAAGCAGAAATAAACTTACAATGGGCAGCTAATAGACTAAAATTTAGTGAATACATTACGGCTGCTCTAGAGATAAATAAAGCCTACAAACTATTACAAAAAAATAATAAATTATATCCTAACTTCACACCCAACAAAAAAAGTTTAGGGCTTCTTTATTGTCTAATAGGCAGTTTGCCAGAACAATACAATTGGATTTTGTCCTTTACAGGAATGGAAGGTAACATTAATTCTGGCCTGAGCTTAATGAATGAAGCTATCCAAGAGATGAAGACTCATAAAGACTTTGAAATAATGCTTGAAGAAGGATATTTCCTATATTCTTTTTTAAAGATGAATCTTGATAATAATATGGCTGATTTACAAAAACTACTAAATGAATTAAAAGACAAGGATTATCTTCTACTCAATTTTGCCTCAAGTAGAATAGCAAGTAAACTTGGAGAAAATGATTTAGCTATACAAATTCTGGAAAATAGAAAAGTAGGAAAAGATCACTACCCTTTTCACTATTTAGATTATTTACTTGGTATAAATAAACAAAATAAAATGGATAATAATTGTTTAGACCATTTTGAAAATTACCTTATAAATTTTAAAGGAATAAATTATAAAAAATCAGTTTTAATGAGAATGAGTTGGCACCACCACATAAATGGGAATAGTGAAAAGTATGAGTATTATAAAAATAAAATTAACAGTGTAGATGGTACTCAAGTCGATGCGGATAAAGAGGCGCAATTTTATTTTAAAAACTCTAAAGCGCCACATATCAATCTTCTCAAAGCACGTCTTTTATTTGACGGTGGTTATTCTAAGTTAGCTGTTGAAGAATTAGAAAAAATCATCTTCTCTAACTTCTTTAATCATTCCAAAAACAATTTAGAATATTTCTACAGATACGGCAGATGTATGCAACAAATGGGTAAAGACGATATCGCAATAAATTATTATAAAAAAACTGTCCTAGCAGGCTCTAATGAGTCTTATTACTTTGCTGCTAAAGCAGCCCTACAAATTGCTCTTTTGTATGAGGAGTCTAACAATATAAACGAGGCTAAACGATACTTCAATATTTGTATTGAAATGGAGGACCATCAATACGAGTTAGGAATAGAGCAAAAAGCTAAAGCGGGACTAAATCGTTTGAACTAAAATTTCCAACCCATTGTAAAAACAAGGTTGTAGGATGTAGTTGTTACTCTGTGTGCTGGCTCGAAATATGTATTGTATAGCGATGCTGAATTTGAATATTCAGAAAAAACATAAGCTAAATCTATATAACTAAATTGATTTCTCTTACCTACACCAAATGAATATGATTTACGCTCATCTCGAAAAGTATTGAAAGTTGAAGCGTCAGTATAAGGAGATTTAACTTGAGCAAATCCAGCTCTGATAACAAAAGGTGATAAATTTAGCTCGGCTCCAAAACGAGCATTAACAACCGATGTATAATTACTTTCAATAATATTTTGTTGATTGTTAAAATAATCGAAGTCATTACCATCTATACTCATCGTTGCATAATCTACATATTCTAAGTCACCACTTAAAAGAATATTATCTAAAACTAGAGCAGCAGAACCAATAATCTTCATTGGAGTAGTAATGGTATAATCGTAAATTCCATATGGCGAGGTGTAAGTATAAGAATAGGTACTATCATTGTTGTGCTGTGTTCTAAGGACCATTTCCCATTCATCGTGCATTTCGTTTAAGGTTGGCGAATGCCAAGCAACACCTAACCTCAGGTTATCACTTGCTCTGTATATAGCACCTAATTTAAGATTAACACCACCTCCAGTAGTATATTGATTTTCATACATATCAAAATACTCTACAGTAGATGAGGTGTCGGCAAAATTTCTTTCGTTATATCTTGATTTTTTAGTGTACTCAATAGAAGTCAAACCTAAAGTAGCTCCCAAATATAATTTTTCCATATAAGAGCCGGCATAACTTATAGCAAACTCGCCCATAGAACCAAAAGTATGAGTTTGTTTAAATTGATCTTGTCCAGTCTGAACTTCTCTAAAGTAATTACCATCATCAATCCAGCCGTTTGAATCAACTTGTAAATCAATTAAATCCGTATCAAAAGCAGCTAATTCAAAGAAAGGATCTAAATCATCCAAACGGTATCCGTCAGCAAAAGCATAAAACACATCTACTAATGATGAATTAGAGTTGTAGGCTGATTGTATGGTATTGGCTTTAAAAATCTTGGTCGTATTGTAAGCAAAACCTAAATTTGTTCTTCTCCAATCAGAAGTTGTACTTGATCTTAAAGGCGTTACTAAACCTACAGATGGAATATTAAAGTTACCGGAACTATTTGTAATTTTATTGCTCAAGTAGTAGGATGCCATATCAACACCACCTAAATTCAAAGAAAAAGCAAATTCATAGGATTGATAAACCCCAAGGCCAGCAGGGTTATTAC
>CAXFOQ010000007.1:0-40290 GCA_964004705.1 uncultured Flavobacteriales bacterium
TTCTTTTTCTCTGGTGGTAGAGAAGCCGAATTTGAAGGAGAAAAGCGACTGATGGTTAACTCTCCAAAAGTCGCTACTTATGACTTACAGCCCGAGATGAGTGCACATGAAGTCGTAGCTAAAATAGTCCCTGAACTAGAACATGCTTCTGCCGACTTTGTATGTCTTAATTTTGCTAACCCAGATATGGTAGGACATACTGGTGATTATGAGGCTATAATCAAAGCTGTAGAAACAGTAGACCAATGTACTAAAGATGTTGTTGAAGCAGGTCTAAAAAGCGATTATACCTTTATTATTATTGCCGACCATGGCAATGCCGATTTTGCTATTAATGCTGACGGCAGTCCTAATACAGCACACACTACTAACCTAGTGCCAAGCTTTTTATTAAACAGCGATTACACTCATTTAAACAACGGAAAACTGGGCGATATTGCCCCAACAATACTAACTATTATGGGAGTAGACATCCCCCAAGAAATGACAGGAAATAGTCTCGTATAATTATGGAACACATTAAGACATACATTCAAGAACACAAAGACCGATTCGTAGAAGAATTAATGGATTTACTTAGAATTCCCTCCATTAGCGCAGACCCAGCTTATAGTCAAGATGTTCACGCTTGTGCCGAATCCGTTAAAGAGCATTTAGTCAAAGCTAGTGCCGACAATGTAGAAATATGCCCCACTAAAGGATACCCTATTGTATATGGTGAAAAAATCATTGACCCTCAGCTTCCTACTGTTTTGGTCTATGGTCATTACGATGTTCAACCTGCCGACCCCTTAGAGCTTTGGAAAAGCGGCCCTTTCGAACCAGTTATTAAGACTACAGACATACACCCAGACGGTGCTATTTTTGCTCGTGGAGCATGCGATGATAAAGGACAAATGTTTATGCACGTCAAAGCATTTGAGTTGATGATGCAAACCAACTCTTTAGCCTGTAATGTCAAGTTTATGATTGAAGGAGAAGAAGAAGTTGGCTCTGATAATTTGGGTGATTTTGTTAAGGCCAACAAAGCACGTCTTAAGTGCGATGCTATTCTCATTTCAGATACAGGAATCATTGCTAACGACACGCCATCTATCACTACGGGTCTTAAAGGGTTGAGCTATGTAGAAGTAGAAGTTACGGGGCCAAATCGAGATTTACACTCTGGCTTATATGGTGGTGCTGTTGCCAACCCCATCAATATTTTATGTGAGATGATAGCATCTATGAAAGATGAGAATAACCACATCAGCATACCTGGGTTTTATGATAAAGTAGTCGAATTATCTTCTCAAGAGAGAGCCGATATGGCAAGAGCTCCCTTTTCTTTAGAACACTACAAAAAGGCCTTAGACCTTAGTGATATTCATGGCGAAGAAGGTTATACGACTATGGAACGAACAGGTATACGCCCTACCCTTGACGTTAATGGTATATGGGGCGGATATACTGGAGAAGGTGCAAAAACAGTCATTGCCTCCAAAGCATTTGCTAAAATTTCTATGCGTTTAGTTCCTAATCAAACCGATGAAGAAATTACTAAGCTATTTAAAGACCATTTCAAAGCCATTGCACCAAAGAGTGTAAAGGTAGAAGTGCGTCCTCATCATGGAGGAGAACCTTATGTTGCGCCTACAGATAGTCCAGCTTACTTATCAGCGAGTGCCGCTATGGAGGCTACCTACGGCAAAAAGCCTGTACCCGTAAGAAGTGGAGGAAGTATTCCTATTGTAGCTCTATTTGAAAAAGAACTCGGCGTAAAGTCTATTCTTATGGGCTTTGGCTTAGATAGCGACGCTATCCATTCTCCTAATGAGCACTACGGTTTATTTAACTATTTCAAGGGCATAGAAACTATTCCACACTTTTTTGCTAAGTTTAGAGAGTTAAATCAATAATTCTCCAATTCGTATTAGAATTAATACCATAAGATCACCGCTCTTGACTATCTTCAAATAGTCTAGGATTTGAGGAATGACTGAAATGAAAGAAGCCCAACATACCAACGCACTAGTGAATGAGACGAGTCCGTATTTATTGCAGCACGCCAACAATCCTGTAGATTGGTATCCTTGGAATGAAGAAACTCTAGCTAAGGCTCTAAAGGAGGGCAAGTTACTTATCATTAGCATTGGTTATTCGGCCTGTCATTGGTGTCACGTTATGGAGTACGAAAGTTTTGAAGACGAACAAGTGGCACAAGTCATGAATGAGCGTTTCATAAATATCAAAGTCGATAGAGAAGAACGCCCAGACATTGATCAAGTTTATATGAATGCTGTTCAACTCATGCAACAGCGTGGAGGTTGGCCACTCAATTGCATTGCTTTGCCCGATGGCAGACCCGTTTGGGGAGGGACATATTTCCCTAAGGAACAATGGATAGAACAGATTAATCAAGTCGCCAATTTTTACGAGCAACGCCCACAAGATATGCTAGACTATGCCCAAAAGTTAGCCAAAGGCATACAACGGTCGGAGCTAGTTAGTTACAATAAAGAAAAGCCCAACTTCAGTTGGCAGGATTTGGAAAATACCCTTGACCCTTGGAGCAAACAATTCGACTGTAAAATGGGAGGTACTAACCAAGCCCCTAAATTCCCCATTTCCAACAACTACCTTTTTTTGATGCGTTATGCACACCTCAAACAAGACAACAAACTGAGTGAGTACGTTCAGCTAACTTTAGATAAAATGGCTTGGGGTGGCATATACGACCAAGTGGGCGGTGGATTTGCCCGTTATTCTACCGATAAGCTATGGAAAGTTCCACACTTTGAAAAGATGCTGTACGACAACGCCCAATTGGTGAGTTTGTATAGCGAAGCCTACACCTGCTATGGTAAAGAAATGTATAAGGACATTGTCGAACAAACTTTAGCCTTTGTTGAAAGAGAGTTGAGCAACGACAATGGTGCTTTCTATTCAGCTCTAGATGCCGATAGTGAAGGGCTTGAAGGCAAGTTTTATGTTTGGAAAAAAGAAGAACTCAAAAGCCTTTTGGGGCAAGACTATCCCCTATTTGCTAAATACTACAACATCAACCACAAAGGCTATTGGGAAGAAGGCAATTATATCTTAGTTAAAGACCAAAGCGATGGCGACTTTTGTAAAAAAGAAAATCTAAAGCTAGACGTCTTTCAGCAAAAAGTCAAATACTGGCAAAGCAAATTGTTAAAAGAAAGAGAACAACGCATACGCCCAGCTTTAGACGATAAATCCTTAACCTCTTGGAACGCCCTTATGTGCCAAGGCTATACTGATGCCTACTTAGCTTTTGGTAACAAATACTATTTGCACAGCGCCATAAAAAACGCCCGTTTTATTCTAGATAAACAATGTCAAAGTGACCATAGTTTGTGGCACAGCTACAAAGACGGACAGTCTTCTATCAATGGTTTTTTAGAAGATTATGCTTTGACCATTTCGGCATTCATACGTTTGTATGAAGCGACCTTTGACGAGCAATGGCTCAATAAGGCTAAGGACTTAACAGACTATTGCCACGCTCATTTTTACGATAGTCAGAGCGGTATGTTTTTCTTTACCTCAGACTTAGACGCTCCCCTTGTGGCTCGTAAAATGGAAATTAACGACAACGTCATGCCGTCATCGTCTTCCGTTATGGCGAATAACCTATTTGCTTTAGGACAGCTTTTAGACAATAGCGACTATCTGAATATGGCACAACTGCAATTGAACAATATCAAAAGCGATATGCCCTCTTACGGTTCAGGCTATTCCAATTGGGCTATCTTGATGCTAAACTATATAGCACCTTTTTTTGAAGTGGCTATTGTTGGAACTCAAGCCGTACAAAAAGCCCTAGACTTTAAACAACACTATGCTCCCAACACCTTGCTATTAGGCAGTACGACCGACAGCCCATTACCTTTGTTGCAAAACAAAATGCTGCAAGGACAAACGACGTTCTACGTTTGCCAAAACAAAAGTTGTCAGTTACCCACTACAGAGCTTAAAAAAGTATTAAATTTATTACAATGAATTACTTCAAAGAAGAACAGCATTTTAGACAAAAACTACTTTGGTTAGTTATCCTTTTTTTTCCAGCATTTTCCTTGTACGGAATCTACCGACAAGTTATAATGGGTGATGTCATTGGCGATAAACCCCTCAGCGATGAGGGTATAATTACCTTTTCCTTACTTGTTGGTTTAGGTTTGCCGGTATTGTTTTGGTTCATGAAGCTCAAGCTAAGAGTTAGCTCTGAAGGATTACACTATCAGTTCTTTCCCATACACATCAAAGAACGACTGATTCCCTTTGAAGATATCAAAAGCTATAAAGCACGTACCTACTCGCCCATTAAGGAATTTGGAGGTTGGGGCATACGCTTTGGTTTTGAGAGTAAGGCCTACAACGTTAGTGGCGATAAAGGTTTGCAAATAGAATTAACCAACGGTAGAAAGGTATTGTTTGGCAGTCAAGAGCACCAAGCCCTAGCAAAGGCTATGAAGAAAGCCCAAAATGCTAGTTAGGGTGGCAGTCTTCTTCTTTACAATGCAAAGGAATAATCTGACGCTTAATAGCCAATTCCTCATAAGCCCAATGCCCAAGCCGACTCATTTTTAAAATATAAAAAATAGGAACAAACATCCACAAAAGGGGCAGTCTGACTATGATTTGCCAGATGCTATCGAAACCGTAAAAGACACGAGAATGTCTATTGATAGAAGCTAGTTGTTCTATACCTTTTTTTTTGGAAATAGCTGAACCTTCATAAGTTCGTATATCGGCTTGACGGATACCATTAAAGATATCCAAACGCTTGAGCCAAGACCCAAAACGCTTACACATCGGACACCAAGAATCGATATAGATAATAAATGAACTCATGAGGTACAAAATTAGAAAAAAGCGATGTAAATTACGCCTGTTTTGACTAGCAAAACTTCCACTCTTTTAACGATGACTATAAGCAGAAATTGGGGTATGTTTACTTCTTGACTCCCGATAAAAAGTCCTTGAGGTAAAAAGGCTCAAAATAAGCTATATCTTCAAAGTCTTGGTTTTGAAATTTTTCGTGTGCTAAAGAAATCATATTTACTGCAGAAGGGTAAACGCCCAATTCAAAATGGGCATTAGTATGTAAAAGCAAATCTTGACATTTGTATGCGCCATCGCCAAAAAATAATATTGGTCCTTTTTCCAATTCCTCCTTAAAAGAATACTGGTCTATGATTTTTGCCACCACTGGACTTGCTTGTGATTTAGAATATAACGCACAATAGACTTCCATGCGCCTAGCATCGAGCATTGGGCACAATTGTGCTTCAGGATACTTGTCTTTCATAGCTTGTGCCATAGCACCCAAAGTGGATACGGCTATTAAAGGAATATCACTAGCATAACACAAACCCTTAGCAGTAGATACGCCTATTCGTAGTCCAGTATAAGAGCCCGGACCAGAGCTTACAGCAATGGCGTTCAAGTCTGATACCTTGAGCCCTTCTTGTTGTAAAAGTTGTTCTATAAATACGGTGAGTTGTTCGGAATGAGAATAATTTTCAGAAACTTCTTCTTTGACAGCCACTAAGTGACTATCCCTAGCTAAAGCTACCGAACAGCTTTTTGTAGCTGTTTCTATACATATTATATTAGCCATATTAATTGATGCTTATTCAAAATGAAATGACTGAGCCTTTAGAAGATGATGACTCATCGTTGACAATAAATGAACCGTCATTCAGTAATCTAGAAACTGCACTATACGGACCTTTGACAACAGACATACTATCGCTAACACCCGACAGTATCTGTATATATTCTTCGTCTTGAATACCTGTTTTTACCTCTACCATCTTAACTGAAGCACCTTGCACTTCAAAGACACATTCTAGCTTATCTTCTCCCTTAGCGTCATAACGAGTTGTTACTGCTTGTATGGGTAAAGACAAAACGTCTTTGACATATTCAGATTGTATATCTACAGTAGCTGTCATTCCTGGTCTGAAACTTACAGAATCAATTATTCTTACTTTGACTCCAAAGTTAGTCACTTGCTCAGCACTTGAGCCTGTTATATCAGCTGAATTTGCAATTTCAGAAACTAAGCCTTTATATTTTTCTCCTAAGAAAGCATCCACTTCAATTAGTGCTGTATCACCCAAATTCACGCTGTTAATATCATTCTCATTGACCTCAACAGCTACTTCCATAAGGTTCAAATTAGCTAGACGTAACAACTCCGTACCTGCCATTTGAGCTGTTCCTACAACTCGCTCACCTAGCTCTACATTGAGTCGAGAAATTGTACCACTAATTGGAGCATAAATATTAGTTTTATTTAAATTTTCTTGAGCCTCCCTTAAAGAGGCTTGAGCGCTACTAACTGCATATTCTCCGTCTTCTACATTTAGCTGAGTTACAGTGTAGGAAGCTTGTATTCTTTCAAATTCAGATTTAGAAATAGTACCGTTTTCATACAGTGATTTGTTTCTGTTAAAGTTAGATTCACTTTCTATCAATTGGGCTTTGGCTTTGGCAAGTGCTGACTTAGAAGTGTTCAAAGCGGCTTGACTTCTTTCCAAAATTGATTGATAAGTATCAGGCTTTATCTTCAATAATAAATCGCCCTTTTCTACTTGGATACCTTCTTTGATATCAAGCTGTACAATCTCTCCAGAAACATCAGGCGATATCTTAACTTCTACTTCTGGCTGAATCTTCCCACTTGCCGAAACCGTTTGTACTATAGTTCTCTTTTGTACCTTAGTGGTTTGCACATTAATACCGTCTTCTGAAGATATCCAACCTGCCCATTTAGCAATGAGTAATAGTAGTCCTAAAGCAAATAAAGTGGCACCAAAAATTCGCATCAAACGATTTTCTTGTTTTCTAGCGAAATAGAACAAGGCGATGCCAACTAAAATGAAAAAAATAAATACTGTCATAAGTTAAAATGTAAGAGGTTTGCCCATATAAAAATCCAACATCTTGGTTTTAAATAGATAATCGTATTTGGACTGCAACAAATCGGTTTCAGCCGTGAAAAGTGTATTTTTAGCGTTGTTATAATCATAAGAATTGACCAACTGCAAGTCGTACTTGTTCTGAGTATATTGGAAAGACTCTTTTTGATATGCCACGGACTTTTTACTTGCTATATATTTTTTTTGTGCTGAACGAGCATCGTTCTGAGCTTGTTCTATAATTTTTCTCAAATTGTTTTTAGCCTCCTGCAAACTGTATTGGGCCTGTAAGACTGCTACCTTTGCTCGGTTAATAGATGAGTTGACTTGCCAATTATTAAAAATGGGAATACTCAAACTCAAGCTGATAGCTTGACTAACGTTATCGTAAAATTGATCTTCAAAAGGATAGTCTTGTGGAGTTGGTATAGCTCCTAAAGAATCGTAAACTAAGCGTCTATTAGCATCAGAATACAAAGTTCCTACACTTGCCGATAGGCTCAAACGTGGACTCCTAGCTCCTTGTGATATAGCTAAGGAATGTTCTGAGCTTTTGAGCTTAGTTTCGGCACTTTTTACGTCTGGTAAATTTTCTAATGCTAGAGTATATACCACTTGATTGTCAACTTTGCTGTAATTTTCATCGACATCAACCTCCAACTGAACAATTTCAAAGGATTCGGAAACCGACAAATCCAATAGCTGCATTAAATTCAATTTAGCGATATCTCTTTGATTTTGAGCGTTGATGAGTTGCAACTCTTCTTGGGCTTTTTGAGATTCGGTATTGAGCAAATCACCTTTAGGCAAACTACCCACTTCTACCATCTTTGAAATGCGTTCTACCTGCAGTTCTGAAACATCAACTTTTTGCTGACTGACTTCTACCAAGTCCGTATTGTATAGTAATTGTAAATATGCTGTTACAATATTTACCGATATATCGTTAGCTATTTTTTCAGCATCGTATTTCGATGACAAGTAATCAAAATTATTTTTTTTTATATTATTAATGCTCTGAAAACCATTGAAAAGTGTTAATGATGTGCTCAAACTAAAATTATTATTGCGTACTCTATCAATCGTTATTTGATTAGTTACAGGATCTATGTTGCGTCCAAAATTAGTGTTGTCAAAAAGACTAGCATTTAGGTTTGGTAATAATGCCATTTTCGATTGAAAATGATTTTGCTTAGTAATTTCGGTATTGAGAAAGGCCTTTTTAATTGTAATGTTATTGTCTTGTGCATAGCGCAGACAATATTCTAAAGTCCATTGCTTTTGGGCATAAATACTAGCCGTAACAAAAACAAAACAAATAAGAATAAAGATTCTTTTCATACCATCAAAGATATAGTTATTTGCTTAACTATGCTTTGAGGCGTTTATTGTATCGCATCCAAGCAAAAGCGACTATTGCTAAAGCCAAATAAGGCATCGCCATAAGATATAATATACCATCGTTCAAGCCTGAGCCTATGGCACTACCTCCATCGATATTACTTTCTACAACCGATTTACACATAGCACACTGAGCGTAAGCTTGATTCATCATAGTTGCTAAAAATAATAGTATAAAAGTGAGGTATTTCATAGGTACAAATTTAAGCATAATATGGCATCATAAAAATATATACAAGTACTCCAGTAATAGCCACATACATCCAAATAGGAAATGTCCATTTTACGATTTTTACATGCTTTTGGAATTCGCCAGTAACTCCTCTATAAATCGCTAATAACGCTAAAGGAAGTACAGGAATGGAAAGTATAATGTGCGAAACAAGTATGAAGAAATAAATCGGTCTTAACCAGCCTTCACCACCATAAGGCGTTGGTGCATTAGATAACTTTGAAATAACATAAGACACCAAAAATACTGCAGATAAGATAAATGCACTCATCATTGCAATACGGTGTAAGGCAATTTTTTTATTCTTAATCCAAACAAAACCAACCAACAATAATACAGCGGTTGAGCCATTAAGTACAGCATGAAAAAATGGTAAAGAACGTAAATCAGCACCACCAAAAGAAAGGCGTAAATCGTTAGGTAAAAACATTAACCCTGCAACTGCCAAAGGAATAATAACCGATAAAGCTACTATCAATGGGATATAGAATTTATCGTTTTGATTCATCCTTATCCTTCTTTGCTAAATTATATTCTGCCATCAAAACCTTAATATCATCAATCAATAGTCCAACTTCGTAATCGTCAGTACCATCGTAAACACCAATATTATTACCATTATCGTCGTTTCTAGCCCTGATACGTCCTTCTTTATCTACTAACACAAAGTATTCTGAGTGAAGAAATCCACCTTGAGCTGTACTATCTTCCATTACATTAACAAAATAAGAATTTGCGATGGAATAAATTTCTGATCTATTTCCAGTTACAAAATTCCAATTGGACAAATCGGCTTCCATATTGTTGGCATATTCTAAAAGGACCTCTGGCGTATCGTATTCTGGAAATACTGTATGTGACAATATCATAAAATTAGGATATTGTGTCATCTTTTGCTGTATTCTACGCATGTTATATGTCATTACAGGACATATATTTGGGCAGGTTGTAAAAATAAAATTCGCTAAGTAGATATTTCCTTCATAATCAGACTGATTAATGGTATCGTTAAACTGATTGACAAAGGCAAAATCAGGAATATTATGATAAGTAGAATCGGTCTCTGGACCTACGTATGGCAAATGCGTGAAGTTATGTTTACCATAGGTCAAGAAAATATAAATGACAGTTGGTAAAATCAAAATTAAAATTGCTAGTAATCCTTTATACTTCTTCATTGGCTATAATGTTCCAAAAATATAGTGACCCTCTGTTAAAAGAATAAACATAAGGTAAGGAATTAATACTAATGCTGGTAAAAGAATTGAGAGTTTCAAACCTTTTACTTCTTGTCCCAAGTGCATAAACTCCATAACAATGTAAGCTGCCTTTATTATGGTAAGAATTATAAAAATAAGATTCAACAGTGTTGTTCCTAAAAAGGAATTATCGATAAGTATTGCTGGTTTGATAATACCTAAAATTACCTCAACGGCTGTAACGATTAATAGAATCCAAAATACTCTCCAAATCCACCAAGTTCCTGTTTGCTCTGACATAATATATCTGTTTAATTTATTTATACTAAATAGAAGAAAGTAAATACGAAAACCCATACCAAATCGACAAAGTGCCAATATAGACCTACTTTCTCGACCATTTCATAGTGTCCTCTACTCTCGTACGTACCTTTAATAACATTGATAAAAATTACAACGAGAATCACTACTCCACTAAATACGTGAAAACCGTGAAAACCTGTAATGAAGTAAAAGAAATTAGCGAATAATTGGTGTCCATACTCATTTCGAACAAGGTTAGCGCCCAGTACAACTTCAGCGTTGTTCAAATAAGCCATTGCTGCTTCTCCACTAACGACAGACTTATCCGCTAATCTTATGCCGTATTGACTATCTGACATTAATGATGTTTTAACATCATCAATAGTAATGTTAACATCATCAGCATATGAGTCTACACCAACTAAATCATAAATAGAATAAAAATGAGCATCAGAATCAACTACGTGTACTATATCGTGATTTGCTAATTCTATACCTCCTTTATCTCCATGAATGAAGTGTCCCCACTCCCATGCTTGAGAACCAAGAAAAACTAAACCACCAAAAATGGTTAAACCAAGCCATAAAATCACTTTATTCTTATTGTTTTTATGACCTTCGTTGACCGCAAGGACCATTGTTACAGAACTCATAATTAGAATAAATGTCATCAATGCAACAAATAACATAGGATACTCACCTTTTAAAAATGGAAAATGAGTAAAGACTTCGTCAGCTACAGGCCATACATGAGCGTATTTGAAACGCATAAATCCATAAGCGCACAAAAATCCAGCGAATGTAAGTGCATCTGAGACTAAGAAAAACCACATCATCAGCTTGCCATAACTTGCTTTTAATGGTACATCTCCTCCTGACCAGGCTTTGTTTTCATTTGTTGTAATTTCTGCCATTTTTTCTAGTTTTGAAAAGTTCTGCAATATTAAAAATAAAATTCTACAAATAGGAATAAACCAACCCACAGAATATCTAGGAAGTGCCAAAAGATTGTAGTAAGTTCCAAACCAAGATGATTAGAACTATCATAGACCCCATTTTTTAAATTTTTGATAGTGACCCTTAGAGCTATTAAGCCAGCAAATAAATGCATAAGATGTGTTACCATTAACACATATAAATAAGAGCCTGATGCATTACTTGCAAAGCCAGTGAAATATATACCATCTTTAATTAAAAAATACCAAGTTAAGAATTGTGTGAATGTAAAAATTAAACCAAGGTTAAATGTATACTTTAATGCCCGATTTGCTTTTTCTAAGTTATTAATTTTAACAGATTGTTTTGCCAAATTAATAGTAAAGCTTGAAATGATTATTATAATTGTACTTAAATATATCCAAATCGGTAACTTGTATTCGTCCCAATTTCCATCAGCTTTGTGAACAATAATTGCACTAATAAAAGCTGCGAAGAACATAGTCATACTTACCATGGAAATCCAAAGTAATGGTTTTTTTGAATCCTTTTGTTTTTGTTCAAATGTTTTCATAATAGTTTATCGATAACGTAAATTAATTGTAATAAAGGAAGATATATGAATGAAGCAAACATTAGCATTTTAGCATCTTGATCAGAAAGTGTTTTAAATAAAATTACTGACTTTGTAAAAAACCATAAACCTAAGATAACTACAAATAAACAAGCCAAAAATGAAAGTTCTAATTCTCCAGCGATTCCAAAAAAAGGTAATATTGACAAGGGGATTAAAAAAAATGAGTAAATCAATGTTTTGAAAGCAGTTGCTTTTCCTTTCACTCCTGGAAGCATTTTAAAACCTGCTTTAGTATAGTCATCATCAGAAACCCAAGCAATAGCCCAAAAATGAGGGAACTGCCAGATAAATTGTATGGCAAATAGAATTCCTGCTTCAATAGCAAAATTATTGCTTACAGCTACCCATCCTAACATAAAAGGAATAGCCCCAGGAAATGCTCCAACAAAGACTGAAAAAGATGAAATTCGCTTTAAGGGAGTGTACGCTAACACATACAAGAGAACTGAAAGCGATCCAAAAAAACCAGAGTAAAAATTTATTGAAAACAAGAAGAATACGCCTATAAGACCCATGGATAATGACAAAAACAGTGCTTGATTAGTAGTCATTCTTTGTTTTGGTAATGGTCTGTCTTCAGTTCTTTTCATCAATTTGTCCAAGTCTTTTTCCATAACTTGATTAATACCATTTGATGATGCAACAACTAAAAAACCACCCAAAACAAGAGCTATTAAATCGAATGACTGGAATATTCCACCAGCAATAAAATAGCCTGCAATGGCAGAAAATACTACAATCGTAGTTAATCTAATTTTTGAAAGCTGTAAAACGTCGTTTATAGACAATTTATAAGTGTTTGATTTAGGATATTTTAAGATAAAAATCATTAATTTTCATCTAGGGTACAAATTTACCACTTTTTATATTTTCCTAGGCTTTATTTGCTGAATATTTAGCAAAACTTTCAATTTAGAATTAATCTAAAAATCATAATAAAAATTCTGTAAATCGGTTTTGAAGGAAAAAAATAGATACTGATTGTCTGTGGAAGTATTTCTATCATTTAACGACCTATTAATAATACCTAATTCAATCTTCATATTAGTTTTTGGGTTGACAATGTATCCAACTCTAATGTCTATAATTTTTAAATTAGAAGTGTTTCCTTGGGCAATATCATTGCCAAGCTCTTTAAAATTCTCATTATAAGATATAAAAATATCACTACCATAATTTGTAGTATCTCCAGTAATTTCTCCACCATACTTAGCATGTATTAGTTTTAAATCCGCCGTCCACCTATCTTTTCTATAACGAATAAAGCTTACATTTTCTAAAAAACTTGTTCCAAGAGGATGAGCTAAAGGCTGTGCGTAATGAGCATAATTTTGTAGCGGATTGAAATGAGAATAAGTGAATGGTTTAGCAAAGTTAACTTCTGATTGAAAAGTTAAATGCTCAAACCCAAATGCATCAAAATATTTCACACCTACCTGTCCACCATACTTATTACGCCATGCTCCGTTTTGAGCTCTAAAATCGTCTAGTCTAAATTCATCAAGTACTAGCTGACCGTATAAATGAGAAGTTGATGTTATCTTATACTTTATTGATAAACCCAATAATGCGTTACCATATCTTGAATAGCCGATGGAGTATTCTACAGGTCTATAAAAAATTATAGGATTCATGTAGTTAATATCGAACATATTACCTAAACTATCTTCCGCTAATATTATGGATTCGAAAATACCAATATTCAGACGTTCGCATAAATTAGTACTTAAGTAATGAATAGCGCTAAATTTTGACTTACTTATATACGGCAAATCAATGTCTAAGTTGATGTCTTGTAAATAAGAAAATAGATTAACATATTTTAACTTCCATACATCTGTAGTTATCTTTAGATAAGGATAATTAAATGAATTATCAGAAAGTATCATAGAACGATAACCATCTCCAATAAAATGTTTACCATGACCTAACTGTAGCTTAAAGAATTTATTGATATCATAATTTATATATCCTGTAGCGTAATAAAAATCCATAATACCTTCTTGGTAAAGTAGATTGTACTTTACCATACCTTGACCAGGCACAACATTCTCATTATTTCTCACATAATCTTCTAAATAGTTTGGAAGTAGCATTTGATTTTCATAAAAGGATGAATAAAAAGATAATTTTTCACCCACTCTACCTTTGACTTCCACACCCCGTGTATTGATGTACCTTCTGTCATTATCTTCACCTATCTCAAAATGAAAAAGAGGATTTAAAGCAAAACTGTAGTCCGCATGCTTTATACTTAGCAAATCTGAGTTTAGAAAAGTGTGAATGATTGACTTTTTTGAAATAATTGGCTTAAAAGAGTTGTAAAATATGGTGTCATCAAAAGAATATAAAAAAGGCTTAAATGAGGTGTGTTTTGAAACGCCTATTTCATGCATATCTTTTTCTAAATACGAATAATATGAATGACTTAAAGGTGCATTGGTTTGCCCTATCATCAAAAGTGAGAAATGTGATATTACAAAAAATAATACGTATTTATTCATATGTAAATTATATAATCAAAAATAGTTTCTCTAAATTCAAAACAAAAGTAAATAAAACAACCTTAGAGAGTTTTTATTAGCTCAATATAGCCCTTAGCAATAGTGTCCCAACAATAGTTTTCTTTCATATTAGTGATCGCATTATGTGATATTTCATTTATTAAATCCTTGTTATTCATTAAAGAATTCAACTTATTTGCCAAATCATCTGAATTACCTTTTTCAAAAAACAAACCGTTTTTTCCATCTTCAATCACTTCTTCAAAAGAAGGTATTTGTGAAGCTATCACAGGCAATCCATAGGACATTGACATCAATAAAACACCACTTTGAAAAATGAGTTCATAGGGCAAGACTAAACAATCAGCTGCCTTGAAATATAATTCTCTTTTTTCTTCGCTGATGTAGTTAACATCTAAAATTAATCTACTTGCCAAATCCAATTCATCGATGATAGATTGGTACTTGCTAAAGTCATCTTTTCCTAAATGACCAGCAACAATAAGTTCAATTGAGGGATCTATTTTCGGCATTGCTTTAAGTATAAGATCTAAACGCTTATTGGGCTTTAAGCGACCGAAAAATAAAATGTATTGCCTTGACTCATCTAAATTCAACGCCCTTCTAGCAAACCTTCTGCTTATTAAATCATCTGGTAAACCAATATAAGAGCCATGTTTTAAAACACTTACATTAGAATGCATCTTGAATTTAATCTGAGGCAGAAGATTTTCTAAAGAAAAACTATTGTGTACGACTATTCTATCTGACCAACAATTGTAAATTAAATGATGATACAATTCTTTATCTTGATCGGTAAATGAAAATACATCATGAGAAATTGTTATCGTTTTTAGCCCAAACAATTTACTGATGGCGTAAGTCATTAATGCCATATTGTGAGTAGAAAAAACGTGAATAATAACTTTATTGATTTTATTCCTTCTACAATCTATACAAGACTTGAACATTCCACTTATAAAATTGAAAATTTGGTAAAGTTTATTTTTAAAAAAAGTTCCAAAAAATAAGCGAGAAACGATGGTATCGGATTTCACATTGAAATTCGAGTAAATATAAGTCTCAACTCCTAATTTATCTAGTGAATTGCACAGAAATGTATCGTAATGATTCATCCCACTTTTTATTCCTACTGGATCAATTATAGCTATTTTATATTCCATCTAGCTAAATCTATATTTAGAAGCTTTTCAAGCTGAAAAATATCGGGTTTGTAAAACGCTTTCAACTGTTGCTCTGTAGACATAGAAAGCATAGGTTTAGAATTAGCTGAAAAATATTTTGAACTAATTAATGATAATATACGTTCAGGCATAATAGTCTTTATACCTTTTCTTATAAAATTGAATTTATACAACTTAGAAATCAATGCGTTAGAAGGTAACAAAAAAGGATTTTTAATGCTAAAATCTATTTCCTGTTGTTCTATTTGTAAAAAACTAAAAACACTTTTCATTACTTTTTTTGTATCAGTCTTAAAATCTTCATAAAAAATAACTAACAGCTGTTCTTTTCCAAAGATATCATAATACCTTTTTAATTGCGAATAATAATTACCTAATTCTATGTATTGTTGAAAAAATTGCGGATAACTTTGTGGATTAGCTATGATATCTTCTAATTTCACTGAACAAAAACCTAAACGACAATCCATCAAATAATGAGAAAATGAACGTTCAACAGGCTCTCTTAACATAATAATAATTTTAGCTTCTGAATTGTAGTCGTGTATACGATTAGGCACTTTTTCATAGTATAAATAAGACACGCTAGCTTCTCCTATAATTTGTCTTTTTTCTTTGGAAAACAACCCGTGATAATCATTACTATCATCAATACATTTGGAATTATAGAATAAAGACTCGACTTCTTTTGAAGAAAAAAAGTTAGGTTCTTTTACACTACTCATACTAACATCAGCATGCTGATTGAGATAATAATGCAAGGAGGTAGTTCCTGCTTTTGGCGCGCCTACAATAAATGTATTTACTTTCATTTTTACATTTTAAAGCCTTGAAAATAGGACGTTTGTATTAGGTAAAAAATACTCCATTTTTTTTCAAACCTGTTGCTTATAAAAAAACGAATTGTCAAATAAAACCACAAATAAATTAAATTAATATATGCAATTAGTGTTTTTTGTTTTCTTAAAAAATAAACATGGTTTTTACTATTCTGTTTAATAAAGAATTCTCCATATTTTATTGGTTTATTTTTATTTCTAGAATTTGTAAGACTACCTATTTTGTGTAAAAAATGAATGTCATGCCTGTATCTAGCTTCGTGTTTCCCGTCTTTTAAAACTCTAAAGAAAAAATCGGTATCATCAAAATAGACGAAATACTTCTCATCCATCAAACCAACATCTTGAAAAACAGATTTATGTATTAAGGCACAACATGTCGGGGCATATTCTACCTTATCGTCAAAATTATATTGGTTATTATCAAGCTCTCCTTGCCCTCGATGAAAATTTAAAAAAGCTTTTTTTCTATCATAAAATCCTCCAGCATACCAAATCATATTAGATGGAGAAAAATAATTCATCTTTGGTACAGCTATTGATGAACCATATAAGTAGTAAGTCTCAAGTAGTTTTGATAACAACTTATCTTCAAAAACAGTATCATTGTTTAATAGCAATACGAAATCATATCCGTCTTTAAGCGCTAACTTGATACCTTGATTATTTCCTGCAGCAACTCCTAAGTTATTAGTGTTTTTTAAAATTACTTTTGATTTAAAGCTCCAGCTCTCTAATTTTGAAACTGTATCATCAATAGAGTTGTTATCGATTACATAAAGATTAAACTTTGAATAATCTTGTTGCTCGATAGAAGTGAAAAAATCGTCTAATACAGAAGAACTATTATAAGTGACTGTTACAATACCTATTTTCATTTCATTAGCCCTTTATCTTTCATTTCATTTATAGACTGTTCATAATTATCGTTATTAACTTCTTGTTTTTTAACCCAGTCAACAAACTGTTTTAATCCATATTCAAATGATACGTTTGGACTGAATCCCAAGAGCTTTTTTATTTTGCTAATATCAGCTTTGTTGTGTCGAATATCACCAAGCCTATAATTTGCTGAAACATTAATATCAACATCTGATTTATATAATTTTTTTAGATAATCTGCAACCATTAGAACCGAAGTCGAAACCCCTGAGCCTACATTCAATGAACACAACTTAATTTTATTGTCTTGTATAGCCAAAACTGTCGCATTAACAACGTCATCAATAAAAATGAAGTCACGACTTTCCAATCCATCTTCAAAAAGGATTACTGGATTATTGTTTAATATGCGAGTAGAAAAAATAGATAAAATTCCAGTATATGGATTACTTAGAGATTGTCCTGGGCCATAGACATTTTGATATCTCAAAGCAATGGCGGATATACCTAAACTCTTGCAAGCCGTAAGAATCATTTGCTCTTGATTATTTTTAGTAATTCCATAAATAGAAGAAGGGTTAATTTTTGAGTTTTCATCAGTTGCTAACATTCTCAAAGGTTGTTTGCAAATACTACATAATGGTTCAAATTGTCTTTTTGACATTTGTAAAGCTTCACGTTCATTAGGATATACCTCACCGTGCGAGTCACAATAGTATTTTCCTTCACCATATATTGCACGTGACGAAGCAACAACTATTTTATGAACATTATGTTTTTCGTTAGCTAAAATATCTAACAATGTAGCTGTACCACCACAATTAACTTGAACATATTTTTCAATTTGATACATAGACTGGCCTGTTCCAGTTTCTGCTGCTAAGTGTATAATAACATTACTATTGCCAATAGCTGTTTGCCAATCATTTCTATTTCTTACATCTCCTTTTATGAAAGTAACTTTACCTTTTATGGACTGATATAAATGAGAATTTTCTTTAGAATTCGTGTGTATCTGGGGTGAAAGATTGTCTAATATTCTTACATTATAACCAAGACGTACCAACTTTAATGCTAAATTAGAACCAATAAATCCTGCTCCTCCAGAAATTAATATATTTTCCATCTAAACTTGTCAATTATATAAATACCACCTGACATTACAAAAGTAAGGAAAAAAGGTCTGAGCATAATTGGCTCTGTCATTAGTGAAATTAAAACAAAAATGAAAAACCATTTACGCTTTTCAGGAACAAAATCCTGATAATATAACATTACCAAAAGAATCAGCGTAAATGGTATACCTGCAGCTGCTAAAAAAAACATAATTGAATTTGTAGATCCCTTTTCATTTACGTTTGAAAAATCAACAGCTTGAAGATTTAATGAAAAATTAGTTTTTTGACGAGTTTTAACAAATTGTTCATCGTCTAAACCAACACCGGTAATTGGATTTTCAGCTACCATATAAAATGGCTGAACCAAATCAAAAAATCGAGCTTGAAAAGAGTTTTGACCGTCACCATGAATTTTTTCTGAAATATTAATGGATGTAATGTAATAAAGTATGATAATCATAATCACTCCTACTGGAAAAAATAAAATGTTTTTTCTTGTGTGTATTCCAAATGATAATAGAATTTGAATAAACATTACAACTAATCCAGTGGTTGATAAAGTAGTAACGATAGCTAAAAGAGTCAGCCAAAATATATGACTTCGTTCTTTTTTAACGAAAGAAATGATAAAAAGTAACAAATTAAGAAAAATTTGAAGAACACCTGGCTCCCAAAATATTCCTTGATTTCTAACTAGTTCAATACCCATTAAAGAAAATGAATGAGTATCTTTTAGATAAAAAAATAGGTTTAAAAGAGTAACACAATCATAACGGCTATTGCTAATTTCAAATAAAAAAGGTTTTACGAATGGAAAAATGAAAAAGTTTATCAAGGCATGAATTAAAATAATTTTTAAAACAAAATAAAGATGAGTAATAAACCATTTTTTATTTTCTTGCCTGTAATAGTACATAGCAGAAAAAATAGATGTTGTAAAAATAACACCATTAGCGAATAACTTTTGCGTTGATTGGGAAGTAGTTGCAAATAAAAAATTTAGGAACAGCATCGATAAAAATAATATCAAAAGCTGAACAAAAATTAGAAGTTCTCTTTTAAATAGATTCTTAATAATAAATAGAGAAAAGAAGAGAAAAAAAGCAAAATAAAGCATCTCTTTTCTAAAAAATATAAAAACCATGCTACCTGCAGTTAGCACCAAAAAAAGCATCGGTAACCAAGAAAACTTAAGATATTTTGAAGCTATTATCATTTAATATTTGATCCTTTCCCAACTTTTAGTTGTATGACTGTATTTTTTAATAATTCGAGCAGGTGAACCAACTGCCATACAATAGTCAGGTAAGTCGTTTATAACTAACGAATTTGCACCTATAATACATTGTTTACCAATTTTTGAAGAAATAACACAAACATTCTCTCCAAGCCATGTTCCGTCACCAATTTCAACCTCAGCCTTAAAGCCTACTCCTTGCGATTTATAGGGTATATCAACTCTATTAAAACGATGAAAATTATCAGCTATATATATATTATCACCCATCAATACATTCTTGCCAATTCGTATACTTTTCAATGATACGATATGAGCATTTCTTCCAATATAAGTACCTTCATCTATAGAAATTTTAGGTTTTTTAGAAGTTGAATCGGAATGATTTAATGCCAAAAACCAAGCGTTGGGTTTAATAAAGACATTTTTTTTGATAGCAATATTTCTAGCTCCCTCTACTGAAAATGGCATAGATAATGTCGACCTAGGAGCTAATTCCTTAAATGAAAAACGATAAAGTAAAGTGAAAATCTTATCTCTTATCTTTCGATATATATTATGTATTTTTTCCATTATTAAACCAGCCTATGTTATGCTCAGGTAAGATTTTTTTTAGCTGAGCAATATCTTCTACAAAATAAGATTCTAAATTGGATTTAAAAGATTCATCTAAAGAAATTTTTGATTTAGATAAATTTTTACGCATAATCAACTCTCTAATTAACTTTGTTTTTTGTTCTCCGATAGTATTGTGAAGTATCTTTTTGATCAGATTAAACTTAGAAGATGATTGAAGAATTGTGTTTAATTTTTTACTTTTTGGAGCACCCGTACTTTTTTTATTTATCATAAAATGCGACACTTTAAAAGTATTATCAACTTCTAAAAAATCGAAAATATCAACTAATGATTTATCGATATCGTTTACAAAATCTTCAAAAAAAACAACTTTCACTTCATTAAAAGCATCTTTATATGCTTTTACCGAATCAGCATAAGTGCTCAAGCCCATATAGTGCCAAAAAGAATTAAAACCTTTTGAAATTCGCTCTGACTCTTGCTCAAGTGCATGCTTAAAATCTAAGTTTTCAAAAGTTGAGTAATTATGAGAATAATTTGAAAATGCTCTTTCGATAGGATTTCTTAAAAGAATTAGAATTTTTGGTGAACTACCATTTTTAAGTTGTTTTATTTTAGGTATTACTTCCTTATGATGATATAAATATTGTGTACTTGCGTCACACTTTATTTTTTCAGATTTATTGGCATAAAGATTAGTGTAGCTAATTTCATCGAGAATTGAACTTCTTAATAGATAAGGTTTGATAGGATCAGCTTCAGAAATATTTTGAATGCTATCTTTTAAAAAAAATCTTGGTTCTTTGTCAGGTATCACAATATCAGGATGTTGACTAAGATAGTGGTATAAAGAAGTCGTTCCTGCCTTTGGTGCACCTACTATATATAGATTTGGATAATTCATCATCTAATACCTGGAAAATATATTGAATAAAACCCAAAGTTTTTCTTGATATAGATTATCATAAGAACATTCCATATCACTCCACTAATAGCACTTGCAAAAGCTGCTCCATTAATACCAAATTTTGGTATTAAAATGTAGTTTAAACTAATATTAATTACAGCTGTAAAAATAAGTATATTTTGAAATACATTTTGTTTTCCAACCATTTGTAAAAATGTACCTACAGAGCCAGAAATTGCACTGAACATTTTACTTATTGATAAGATAATTAACGCCATAGCTGCTAACTTAAATTCTTCTCCAAATACACTTAATATAGATTTGGGAAAACATAAAAATAATATTATTACTGGAACAGTAACCCAAAATATGGTTTTAGTTGATTGTTGTACTATTTTTTTTAAAGCATCTAAATCTCCAGATGAATGAATTTCTGAAAATTTAGGTGCAGCAATACTATTAACTGCCATAAGTCCCATATATGCTAACATTGATAACTTTAAAGCTATATTATAAATGCCTACTTGGTCCGAGGATGACATATTTGCTAACATAAATAAATCTACTTTTCCCATTATTAGCATCATTGATTGGCCCAACAATAATGGAATAGACACTTTAAACAATGCTTTTGTAGTGAGTTCTGCCTCACTTTTGATATCCTTAATATTTTCAATCTTTGTTTTATTATGGAACCATAAAAAATAAGAAGAAAATGTCATTATTAAAACACTCAGTACATAGGCAAAAAAAGGAAGTTTTACGGAGGAATTATAAGAAATAATTACAACCATAATTATAAAAGTGAAAAGGGTTATTGCAACATTATTTAAAAAAGAAAAAGAAAGCATTTTCTTCAATCCACGAATAGCTTGGACGTTCATGTGAAACAATACTAATGGAATAAACGAAAAGGATACAATCAAAAGATACTCTTCGTCAAGATTCATAAAATTAGCGATATATTCTGAAAAAAATAATAAAAGTAAGGTAGAAATAATAGCTGCTGAAGTGACAATAGCTACTGATTTAAAAAAAAGTTTATTAATTAAATGAGAGGCTCCATTGTGTACATATCTAGAGATAAATCGAACTAAAGCAGTATCTATACCTAACCTTGAAATGATACTTAAAATTTCAACTATTAATAAAGCAGTTACATACTGACCAAATACAAAAGCTCCAAATTTATTAGTTATAAAAATAGCAAGAATATACCCAACCAGTAAACCTACAATTTTCATAATAAAAGTACTAGAAGCTCCCTTAATAAGCTCAATAAAATGAACATCACCCGAATACTTTGATAGATATGATTTTATTTTATTCAAAAATTCTAATATTTTGAATCGGATTGTTTGCCTTGTAAAATCGAAAAAGCAGATGAAGTACCTATACGTTTTACGCCCAAGTCAACCATTGCCTTAAAGTCTTCAATATTACGGATGCCTCCAGAAGCTTTTACAGGCAAAGGATACGAATTATCTAACATTAATTTTATAGCAGAAACAGTTACTCCGTTTTGTACTGATTCAGGGCTAACATAAAAGCCTGTCGATGATTTCACAAATATATTGCGAATATTTTCTTGATCAAAATTATTCATGACAACATCTCTGATGAGTTGACATATGTCAATTATATCATTATCACTTAGTGCCGCTGATTCTATTATCCATTTTATAGTCTTATTATTTAACAAACATAAAGCAGTACAATCTTTTACTTGATTCATAATATAATCATGATAGCCTTTTTTGAAAAGCTCATAATTTATTACTACATCTATATCGTCAGCACCTAAGTTGATAGCATTAGTAATTTCATCTAATTTGCTTTCAGTTGATGAGTCTCCATTAGGGAAATCAACAACTGTTCCAACTAAAACATTACTATCGTGTTTGGCTATTATTTCTTTAACAAAAGGAATATGAATTGAACGAATCATAACTAATTTGAAACGATATTCAACGGCCTCTAGGACAAAAGATTTAATAAATTGCATTTCTTCTTGATCGCTTAGACCTGATTGTTCTTTTGTTTTAAGATATGTTGAATCAAAAAAACTACTAATATTAAAGCTCATATTATGTCTTGTTTAGACAAGTAAAAATAATGATTTTTAAGTAATTTATACGTAAAAAAAAACCTTCCAAATGGAAGGTATTGATTTGAATAGAGTGAAAAATTTTTAATTTAATCTAAAGCTAATAGGCACATTATATTGCACTTTTACGGACTTACCTCTTTGTTTACCTGGACTAAAATTTGGCAAACTAGAAACTACTCGCCTAGCTTCAGCATCTAGATATTTATCAACTCCACGTAAAATCTTAACATTAGTAACTTTTCCTGTCTTATCTACAACGAAACTCACGAAAACTCTGCCTGTAATGTTATTCTCCTTTGCAATAGGCGGATATTTTGTTTGCTTAGCTATAAACTGCATTATTTTTGTTTGAGTACAAGTTTCATCAGCGCAACCTTGAAAGCGAGGCATATCTTCAACAACCATAAATATTTCATCAGTTGCCTCCTCTTCTTCTTCGATTATTTCGAGGTCTTCGTCGGATTCTGTATCTTCTATTTCCACCTCTTCTATTTCCTCATCGTCTTCAACAATAACGATTTCATCTGGTGGCGGTGGTGGTGGTGGTGGTGGCTTTTGCTCTCTAAACGTATTTTCTATATCTTCCTCAAAATCTGCATCTAATACTAAATCGCCTAATGAAGCAATGTTTTTTTCATACGTCCTGTATTCGAAAGTGACTAAAACAATTAATAGAGATAACGCTAGACCAATTTGCATAAACAAACCTCTTTTTTTCTCTAAATCTACTTTTGGGTTCTTTTTTGGTTCCATAAAGTCATTTTACTTAAGCAAATTTAATCTTTTTTAGCTGAATTCATTGATAAGGGAAAGGGAAATTTCTTAAAAATCCAAACACCTAAAAACACGCCTATGGTATCTGCTAACCAATCTAATATGTCAGCACTCCTTTCAACAAAAACAAGGCCCTGAAGTATTTCTAATAATAACCCGTAGGTAATAAATGATATAACTACGTAACGGAAAAATTGAATTTTTTTTTGTTCCTTCAATGCTATAGCAAACAAATAAACTCCAATCATAAATATGACGGCATGTATCAATTTATCCAATTGAAAAAAGTCTGAAAAAGAAAATTCTGGAAAATCAGAGCCAGGTATAGCGTGTAAAATTGCTATAACAACAACCCACACTATTGCAATAGTATAGCGCATTTAGCTAATCAAATCCTTATATTGTTCAGCTGATAATAGGGTGTCAATTTCTGAGGTATCAGATATTTTGACACGAATCATCCAACCTTCTCCGTAAGGATCAGAGTTAATTACTTCAGGAGCGTCTTCTAATTCAGAGTTAAATGAAAGTACTTCTCCGCTCAAAGGCATATATAGATCTGAAACTGTTTTAACTGCTTCAACAGAACCGAATATTTCCTCGCTATCAATGCTTTCACCTTCTGTTTCAACCTCAACAAAGACGATGTCTCCTAATTCACTTTGAGCAAAATCGGTAATACCAATAACTGCTTCTTCGCCTTCAATTCTTACCCATTCGTGATCTTTCGTATATTTTAATTCTGCTGGAATATTCATATGAGTTATATTTAATTATTGACACAAAAGTACAATTTATAGTTTAAAATTTAGCTATTGTGCTAAAGTGAATCTAACACTAAATCCACCATTTGTAATAGCTGAAGGGAAGGTATTCGAAACATATGGGTTTGTCATCACTTTATCATAGAATAAACGCAGATTAAATCTGCTACTAACAACATAGTCTGCAGTAAACTTCAAAGTAATTACACTATTACCGCCTGTTATTTCTTCTTGGTTTTCTTCTATTTTTCTAATTACAACCTTGTTACTTCTTAATGAAAAATCTAATTTTAAATCTAAATCTGAGCTTATTTTTCTTTGTCTACCTGCTGCTCTTACATTTAAAGATAACTCTTTAATTCTATATCCTGTTCCTATAATCCATTCATCAGAAGAACGGTCTGTAAGCTGATTATTACTCAAGCCTAAACTTAAAGTTCTTTCTTTCTTTATTTCTAGTCTAGCAGTCATACTGTTTTTGAAAGTCATATCTATCTTAAACAAAGGGTTCAGACTTTCTCGTAATGTTACTTGATTAATTTCGTACTTATCGTAATAGTTTAAGGTAGCCTCATTAATCGTATTAGGCCATTCATCAAAACCGGCTTCATAGTCAAGACTAGTCACATAGTTACCCACACTATAGGTTGACTGATAAGAGTGACTTAATACTATATTATTCATTCGTTTTTTTATCCACTTAAGATTACGTAAACCATCAAAATTAATTCGCCAATTGGGTAAAGGAATATTTGGGAAATTATCAAGGCCTATCGAAGTGGCATTTTTTCCAGAGTAAGCTGCTAAAAAAGCAGGTATCAATACCTCTTGAGAAGTACTTTGATAACCTAATGGGTATCCAGTACTATCAACAATACTATTGTCGTATGGATTTGAGTCAGCAAGTCTATTAGCAATTATTTCTCTGTTTTGTCTAAACTGCTGAAAGGTAGCATTTGAATAATTGTTATCGTCTTTAATAAAAGCAGAGTTCCAACTAATAAATGAGATGCTATGACTGCCATTTTCGATACTATTAAATGAATCGTAGTCGCCTAAGTCTGAATCAAATCTATAGATTTCTTGAACATTATTCGTTTTTGTTCTATTAGCGGTTAACTCTACTCTAAATCCTTTAAAAGGTTCAATAGTTCCTCTAAGGTTAAGAGTTTCGCTATTTGTTAGTTTAAAAAATTGATTCAAATTAGTATTAGAAGTTAGCCAACCTCCTTGTGAACTTAGCTTTCTGATGTCAATATTTTGACTTCCCAAAGCAAAAGGTATTCCGGGTGCCATAGCATCCCAGTCTTGACCAAAGAAATGAGGTTTTTTATTAAACCCTGGTAATATAACTCCCTGATTTTTTCGGTATGAAATCGATACATTTTTAACTAATAAAGTTGTTCTTAAAATGGTATTTGCAATCTCTTTAAATGAAACTTTTACTGTATCAGGAGCTTCATTTGGTAGTCGAATCGTTTCTCTGCTTGAACCTCTAACTCTTGCGCCTACACTTGATGCAGTTCGGTTTAACTTTTTAAGGAAAGAGACTTTATTGTATAGCTGACCAAAATTAAATGTTGAGTTAATTTGTTTGTTATTGCTATTTTGAATGGTATTGCCCAAACTTTGTAAACTTAAAGGTGCGGCTAACCAATCGTAATTGGCTACATATTTAGTATTCAGATTTATCCAAGAGGTTAGTGGGAATTTATTCAAAGGAACATTATAACTCACATTTAATGAATGATGATATAAAGTGGGTCTTCCAAAATTTAGAATATTATTCCATACAGAATCTTTCTTTTCTTGATAATATGGATCTGTTTTTACTAACTCACCATCTGGCTCGTCAATACTAGCTGAATTACGCACCTTAAATTCAGTTTTAAGTGTACGTGTTAAATCATATTTAATACTATATTTTCTGTTCCAAACAAATGCCTTGTTGTAGTATGGCGGTAAAGTGAAATCAGGGTTATTGATGTTTCTAAATTGTGTTTTATTGAAATACCTATCCAAGTCTGTTTGAAATGATATTGATTTTGGCAAGGTGTAAAAGTTAAAGTCTTTCAATAATGTAAAATACTTATTCTTAAATAGCTTTACCTTTTGAAATGGCTTTATATTTTTAGGCTTTGAAGAATAAGTGTAATTTAGAGAGGCTTTTGTACTAACCGTATTTCTTTCTTTGAGATTAACATTTCTAGAAAAAGTTTCGTTTCTAGAATAGGTTAGTGATAAGTTTTCTATGTCATAAATCTTAGCTTTATTAACGGAGGATGAGGCTTTGTTTTTTCTAACATTAGTAAAGTTAATGGACTTTCTTTTTGTTAAGTCTTGCGCTATCTCTTTCAGCTCTTCTTTCTCTTCATTAGATTGTAATTCATCTAAAGATGCTTTTAAAGTAATATCTGGATCTAAGGGGTTATATTGTGGGTTTTGAATAGCTTCAGAAACACCAACATACATAGGTATTTTTATGGACGCTTTTTCTCCAAAGAAATTACCCAAGGCAAAAGTTGATGAAAAATCATATTGGTAGGCATCGTACTTTTGTCTAGCTGTAAGACTTTGGTCAATGGAACCAAAGCCAATAGTACTCATGCTTCCAGTAAGATTAACATTAGCAAAATCAGCTAACCTAGCATTAATACGACCATTGGCGGCATATCCACCTCGTTCGTCGAAGTCTGTTAGACGTAGTTCGTTTAACCAAATCTCTCCACATTTGGAAATTCCGTCATCATTTATAGTAGAATTAAAACTCCCTTTTCTTGGGTTTCTTACTCCCAACATAATAGTTTTTACCATACTGATATTAGGATTACCAACAACAGTAATTTGCTTGTTTGTTCCTGAAAAAGGATCGGTACTACTGTTATGTATTCCATCCCTAATTGCTTTGTTTCTTTCTTGTTTGGCATCTAACAGTTGTTCGAAAGTAATATTTAACTCATTCTCAACAGGCCATATAAGTTGGTCATCAAGCCTAGAAACACCCCATGGAGTAACCTTCAGTGGAATTTCATACTCATAATAATTGTCGTTAAAATCGGTACCTAATCGAATAAATAGTGATAAGTCTCCATCTTGTAGAGCCGACTCTATCTCGCCAGATGCTTCTGCATGTACGTACATTTTTAGTCGCTTGTAAGTTCTAAAATCGTTATTAAAAGTTTTATATGCAGCTCTTGAATCTCCATCTTCCAAATCACAAACTTTAAGCACCAAAGATTGTTCGTTTTGCCTTCTTACATAAGTCGTAGTATTATCAACTTCCTGCTCAATACCTGGGGGTAAGACATAAGGTACAGGAATTTTTTCAGCATTCTCTTCTATATTTACTACAGAAACATCAAAAGAGGTATTACTAGCATTGTCATTTGGAACATATTCGCCTTCTGTTTTTAGACTAAAATTATAACGTCGCCATTCGCCACGAACGAGTTCTAATGTTGCAAAACGCATTACGATAGGTTGGTCAAAATCTTTTAGTAGCAAACGAATAAATCGTATAGATTTAAAGTCACGAATAGAACCTATTATTTTGTCAGGCTGTTGGACTGGAATTTTAAATTGATACCACTTAATTGTTCTATCCCCTGTTGGTGTCTTGGCCTCCGTTTCTTGTATATCGGTGATGTAACTATCTCCAATTTGCATCCCTGGGAATAAGGGAATATTGTAGTGATAATAACTTTCCGATTCGTTGAGTGTATTGTCAAAATTAATATCCTCTGTATTTGGAATAGTAGTTGCCATAGTTGGTGTCGGATCTGGTATTGCTGAGTTGCCATCTATTCCAGAAAAATACTCGTAACGCTTTAAAATAGATGCACTTTCACTGTCCAAGTCATTACCTAAAAAATAATTGTAGTTATCAGAAGAAGGATCTCTCAATGCTAATGTGTAAGCATTACTGTTAACTCCATAAGTGGATTCTATTTTTTGAACATAAGCTGTATCAAAAAATGTACGCTCATCAACATCCCTTAGACCATCAAGCCCAACATCTTGATATTGACGCGACTCTGCATCTACATCAAAGGAATTTGTTAAAGCAAAAGTAGTAGGCATACGACCCCACACACTACTTTCATCGTCAACATTTTCTATAATTTCTGAAGAAGGTAATCCATTTTCAAAACTTTTAAAACCATCTTTTAAAACATCTTCTGAAACATTACCTAAATTCATTATCAAGTTACCACCACTTTGATTTTCAGAATCTTCATTAAAAGGGTCCATTATCCAAAACTCTACAAACTCAATGTTTTGCAATTCGAAGTCTGTTGTTTCTAACTTACGCATAATTCCAGCCCATCTATTTTCGGGGTTAAGTAATAATCCAGAGGTAGTAATATTTTCAGCATCAAAATTATAAGGCCCTCTTTTTGATGGATTATAGTAAAGGTTAAAGACTGGTAAATTAGATACTTGTGTAGCATATTGGGGGTCACGATTGGGGAATACTTCTTTTTCAAGTACTTCTCTAACATTGTGGTTTGAAAGCTGTACTTCATCTTCAGCTATATGTCTAGGGGTATTATTAGTATTTCTGTAAAATACTGGATCAATATTATACCAAGATAATAATGCTCTATTTGCTCCATAGTTCAAATTTCCTAGCCTAGGACTTTGATTACCTAATACAGATTCAGGGAATAAATCAGGGTCGTTTGGTAGACTAGCTAAAAACCAAGCTCCCGGGTTTTTTATATCTATTCCTGTGCTACTTGCTTCAAAGTCATCAATATAAGCTGTTCCATTTTCACCAATAGCTCGTTGATGTCCAGGTATTAGGTGAGCAAACTCACCTTGAGCAGTAAGCATTGACTTTTCTTTTGTTTCTAATAGAGGTATAAAGTCTACAATTTTAGTCAACAAGTTAGATTCTCGTCTATATGTACCATCTAGACCCCATATGGTATTTGAGATAGGCTCGTCGCCAGAATTCACTTTTTTGGTATAGGGTTTTTCGGTAAGATTTAGAATAGTACCCCCAAGCATAAAGTCATCAGAAATACGATAGTCTATATGAGTACCTACTAGTGTTTTTTGTTGTAAACCAAAAGTGTTACTTTCAACAGATATTCGAATAGGAGTACCTGACATCAATATACCGTCATTGATGATATTAACTTTGCCCATAGAGTAATTAACGGTAAAGTCTTGTCCTTCTTCAAGTCGCAAACCTCCTGCTGTTACTACAACTGAGCCTTGTTCTATTGAAAAAACCCCCAAATAAATTTCAGCTCCCGACTCAGATTGATAACTACCCTTTATTCTGAATTTATTGAACTCTGGAAATTGCTGAGCAATTGTTAAAGTAGAATCGTAAAGGACATCATAAACGTAATTGTTTGCAATGTCATTGTTAATAAACTTATTTCTTAAATCCTCACCAAAAGGTTCTCTAACTGGAAAAATAATTTTACCATTTGAGGTAATGATTGTAATGCCAGGTAAGAAGTCAAAAATTCCATCGGCCTTGCGCTCTTGCTGGGCATTTAATTGATCCAATCGTAAAAGATTGATTATGGGCTTATTTGTTAGATTTTCTTCAGGAATATAATTTGTTATTGTACCATTATCTCTAGTATTTTCAAAAACTACATCTAAATAAAACTCTGTAGGGCTAACGTTATATGCCCCTAAAGAATATATGTTTTTCATCATCAAGTCCCAGTTAGGTAATTGTGGAGAAAAACTCAAATTTTTCAATAATTTAACAAATAATGAGCTTGGTGCTGAAGGCCCATTTGAACTAAACTCACCTACTTGATAAAGTTCATTGCCTATGGTATATTGAAAAGCTACAGCTAAGACCTCATCTGGCCCAATGATATTATTTAATGATATGTAACCTAATTGGGGGTGAAAGGTATATTCAGTAGGTGACAACAGTCTTGCTCTTTCTAACTTTTCATAATCTTGCGAACCTAAAAAGTTAGGATAAGATGTAGCACCAAAAATGCTATTCACTTGATTAATATTTCTCAAAGCTTCACCTTCAGCGAGCATTTGTTGATAAAGTGTATTATTATCATTATCAGGATACGAAAAGTCAGCATTATCAGAAAACAAAACTGTGTTATACATATCTGACTGAGACTCACCTAAATCTAAAAAAGCTAAAATATTTCTGGTGTCTTCAATAGTTCCTGTTTTGTTAGTTACCCAAACCTCAATTTTAGTAATATTTACTGGCGAATTGATAAATGGGAGTTGTGACATAGCCTCATTATATCTAGATTTAAAGTAATGAGATAGAAAAAAGTGTTTATTGGTTTCGTATTGATCAGCATAGATGTCAAACTCTGTAGTTTGGGCACCTCCTTGTACATCAATTACTTTAGAATTACTTTTTTGTTGAGAAAAAATAGTAGTTACAGTTGCTCTACCAAATTGTAGTTGTGTTTTTAAACCTAATAAACTTTGACTTCCAGAAATTAAAGTACCGTTTAGCGGTAAGCCTACATTTCCAATTTCGATTTTCTTTATAATTTCATCTTCTTCACCTTCATATTCAAGCTTTATCTTATTATCAAAATCAAAAATTGCTTCAGTGTTATAATTAGTGTTTAGTTGTAGTTTATCTCCAATTTTACCAATGACATTCATTTGTATTTTTTGTTTGAAGTCAAAACTTGTATTACTTTGTTTATCTATTGGCAGTGCGTTATTTTCAGTCTTATTGTGCTTAACTGAAAAGATTAATTCAGCTGAACCTTGAGGTCTAATATCAACTGTACTATTACCAAATATTTTATCAAAAATCTCTCCTCCTATATCTATACTCAAAGGACCTTTATTTAAATCATCTTCACTAAGTGAAGGGTTTGAAGTTTTTTCTTTCCAATAATCTAATATTGTTTGTCTAGAAATATAATTATCATATTCTTCTGCACTAAGAAATGTGGGGTTTGAAAGTCTAAAACTATTTATTTTTTGCTCTACACTATATAGTTTTAACTCTGGATCATACTCCAATTGAGGCTGTAAGTTGGAGGGGAAATTTAGATAAAAACTACTATTCTCATTATTTATTGGATTATCCCAAAGGTTATTTTCTGGAATTTGAAAGATTAAACTATCATTAGTTGACTGAGAAAAGGAAAATTGACTCAGCACAAAAAATAAGAAAAAGCACAAAAGTGCTTGTTTATAAATTGCTTGCTTTTGAAACACTATAAATACATTAAGTTAAAGAATGATCTCTACATTTTTTTAAGCACTCGTTTAACTAATTCTTCCACATTTACATTTCCATCTTGTTGTAGTTCTTTATCAATATATTTTTCAATACTATTTTTAGAAAACCCAAGCATGGTTAATGCCGATAACGCTTCTTCTCGAATTGTATTGTATGAAGTTGAAGAAGAATTTAAGCTTATTCCAAGTCTGGCAATTTTGTCTTTTAAATCTAGAATGATACGCTGTGCTGTTTTACCGCCAATTCCCTTTATTCCTTGCAAAACACTGACGTTTTCTGTAATTATAGCTTGTTGTATCTCATGTGGGGTTAATGAAGACAATATCATCTGTGCTGTGTTAGGACCTACTCCAGAAACAGAAATAAGTAGGCGAAATAACTCTCGTTCGTCTTTATCAAAAAAACCATAAAGTGTATGGGCATCTTCTTTAATTGAAAGATGAGTAAAAAGCATACAATTCTCAGTGTTAGGTAACATGGAAAAGGTTTGCAAAGATATTCGTAAGATATAGCCTATTCCATTACAATCAATAATAACAAATGAAGGGTTTTTCTCAACTAATTTTCCTTGAACGTGCGTAATCATTTTCTTTTCGTTTGAGCATCAATAACGGCAATAGTTACCATATTCACAATTTCACGTACCGAGCAACTAAGTTGCAATATGTGAACAGGCTTTTTCATGCCAATCAAAATAGGCCCTATTGCTTCTACATCGTCAAATTCTTGCATAAGCTTATAGGCAATATTTCCAGAATCTAAATTAGGAAATATTAGTGTATTTGCATTCTCTTTTAAATTAGAAAAAGGAAAAATTTGCTCTCTCTTTTCTTTATTCAATGCAAAATCTGCTTGTATTTCACCATCTATTGATAAATTTGGCTCTGCCTCATTTATTATTTTTAAGGCTTCCGTTATTTTAGCAACCTTTGAGTTCATTGATGAGCCAAAGTTGGAATATGATAATAATGCTATTTTTGGGACTACATTAAAGCGGCGTACTGTTTTAGCTGTAAGCATCGCAATATTAGCTAACTCTTCTGCACTAGGATTAATATTTATAGTGGTGTCTGCTAAAAATAGAGTTCCTTTTTTGGTGTTAAGAATAAACATACCCGCAACCTTGTCCACTCCTTCTTCAGTTCCTATAATTTGCAAGGCTGGGCGTAATGTACTGGGATAATTTCTGCTAATTCCTGAAATAAAAGCGTCAGCCATGCCTTGATCGACCATCATTGAGCCAAAATAATTTCTCTCACGCATCAGCTTTTGCGCTTCTGTTAACGTCATTCCTTTGCGTTTACGTTTCTCAAAAAGAATCTGTCCAAATTGATTTCTCCTTTCCCTCTGCTCATCACTCTTAGGGTCTACTATTTGAACGTCATCTAAATCCAAAAAATTGTCATCGATAAGCTGTCTTATTCTTCCTTTCCTTCCTAACAAAATTGGTATAGCAATACCTTCATCTTTAACTTCTTGAGCAGCTTTCAAAATTTTATAATGCTCAGCTTCAGCAAAGACAATACGTTTGGGGTTTCTTTTAGCCTTAGAAGTAATTCTTCTAACTAGCTTATTGTCTAAACCCAATCGTTTATTCAATTCTTGGGCATATTCTTCAAAATTCGAAATATTCCTTTGTGCCACTCCAGACTCTATGGCTGCTTTTGCTACTGCTGGAGCCACTACAGATATCAATCGATTATCAAGAGGTTTTGGGATAATATATTCTGGACCAAAAGTGATCACTTTTTCACCGTAGGCTAAATTAACTGTATCAGGAACTACTTCTTTTGTCAATTCTGCGATACTACGAACTGCCGCCAATTTCATCTCTTCGTTAATACACGTCGCTCTAACGTCTAGTGCTCCTCTAAAAATATAGGGAAAGCCCAAGACATTATTGACTTGATTAGGATGATCAGAACGGCCAGTAGCCATTATAATATCATCTCTTGCAGATATAGCGTCATTGTAGGATATTTCGGGATTAGGGTTTGCTAAAGCGAATACAATTGGCGCTATAGCCATAGACTTAATCATCTCTTTAGATACGATATTTCCAGATGACAATCCTAAAAAAACGTCTGCTTTGCACATTGCTTCATCAAGTGTATTCAAATTTCTATCTGATGCAAAGAATGCTTTTTCTTTAGTTAAATTATTTCTGTCTTTTCTTATCACTCCTTGGCTATCAAGCATAATAATATTAGACTTCTTTGCCCCTAACGAAAGGTATAAGTTAGCACACGACATAGCGGCAGCACCAGCACCATTGATTACAATCTTAATAGCATCTATTTTTTTATCAGCAAGTTCAAGAGCATTCAAAAGTGCAGCAGCAGAAATAATTGCGGTACCATGCTGATCGTCATGCATAATAGGGATATCTAATTCCTTTTTGAGACGCTTTTCTATTTCAAAACATTCAGGTGCTTTAATATCCTCTAAATTGATTCCTCCAAAGGTTGGAGCGATTGACTTTACAACCTCAACAAATTTATCTACTTCGCAAGCATTAACTTCTATATCAAAAACGTCTATGTCAGCAAAAATCTTGAATAATAATCCTTTTCCTTCCATAACTGGCTTAGATGCCTCAGGGCCAATGTCTCCTAAGCCTAGAACAGCTGTTCCGTTAGTTATAACTGCTACTAAATTACTTTTTGCTGTGTATTCGTAAACATCATCTATATTTTTACTGATTTTTATACAAGGTTCAGCAACACCTGGAGAATAAGCTAAAGACAAATCACGCTGAGAGCTGTGCTTTTTGGTGGGAACAACCTCTATCTTTCCTGGCCGACCAGATTTATGATAATCAAGAGATTCTTGTTTTTTTCTTCTATTAGACATACGTTTTATTCGAATAATCTTGTAAAATTAAACAAAAAAAACCGGCAGAAATACCGGTTTTTTAAATTTATATATTAAATAACTTATTTACTAACAACTAAACGCTTTATTGTTTTTAAATCTCCATTAACAAATATGTTAGCAAAATATAATCCTGTATTAGTGTCACTCACATCAAATTTGAGAGTGCCACACTGGTTAATTACATTTTTATTAATCACCACATTTCCAAGCATATCGGTTACTACGATTTCAGCAATATCTGAAGAATTTAAACTGTAATCTAAAAAAGCTGTATGTGAAGAAGGGTTAGGGTGTAACTCTGAAAAAGAAGTAGCACTATAATCATCTATCGCGGAAATTGTACCTACAGAATAATTTACAATAGTACATGATGAGTCGGAGGGATTGGATTCCACAAAAGCACAATACTTAATAGACGCATTAGCAGGTTCAATTTCTAGATTGTCAAAATGAACTTCAAAGCTATTGTTGTCAACTTGTTGAGGACCTAAAGATTTAGATTGAGGAGAAACGCTTGTCTGTGATCCATAACATGCAGTCCAACAAAAATAATTAATTGTTCCTTGAGTTGATGAGATTACCTGTCTTGAAACTTTAATTTCTAAAGTTGAATTTGTTAAATTACTAACAGTAATTTTAGTGCCAATATCATCTAACAAAGTCATACAACAGGTTGGATCGACTTCTGTTTGTTGTGCTTCGACGCTAATACTTTGAGCGTATACATCGAAACAAGTAAAAAAAGTAAAAAAGAATATTAAATTTTTCATTTTTTAGATTTACATTTTAACAAATATAGCAAAAGTTAATTAAAATATATGATTCATTTTTTGTTTGATTAAGTATTGATAACATTTATTGATATTGTTAAACTTCATCAATATTGATATTATAAAAAAACTAAATCTAAAAAAAGAAAACATTTAATTTAAATTATATAAATTTGTTGATCTAACAAAATAATTATCATTATGACTAACATTATTAAAAATATTGCAGTAGCCGTTTTAATATCAATATCAACTATTACTACAGCTCAACTTCCTGACGGAAGCATTGCGCCCGACTTTACTACAACTGATGTAAATGGAAATGTTCATAGACTATATGACTATCTTGACGATGGATATACGGTTATACTTGATATAAGTGCAACATGGTGTGGTCCATGTTGGAACTATCATACAGGAGGTACTTTTGAAGAAATTTGGGAAAATCACGGTCCTGCTGGACAACCAGGGGTTAGTCCTAATACAACTGATGACGTGATGATATTATGGTTTGAAGGAGATCCAACTACTGCGCTTAGTGAATTAGAAAATAGCAACTACGGTAATTGGTTAAACCCTGATGGTGCTGGTGAAATTCAATTTCCCATAATTAATGATGATAATATTGCAGACTTATACAATCTTCCATATTGGCCAATCATTTATACTATTTGCCCTAACAGAATTTTATCAGAATCGGGTCAACTAAATGCCTCAAGTCATTATTCAGCTTTAGATAATTGTTTGGAACCATCAGTCGGAACAAACGCTGCGTTATTAAATATTCAATCAACAATTCAAGCTACAGGTTGCGAAGCCAGCGCTAGTGGAAATTTATCTGTTGTAGTACAAAATATGGGTACTGAACTTTTAACTACTTTTACGGTTGAAGTAATGGCAAATGGTCAGTCGATAGCATCTGAAGTTTTTAATGGTACATTAGACGTTTTTGAAACAACAACGATAAATTTTGGTAATTTAACTATTGATACCGAAACAATTGAGGTGATTATTGCAACGAATGATGATAATAGTTCAGATAATTCATTAACAGAATCTTATAGTTTTGGTTCTGGTGAAACTGAAGCAGAGGTTACTGTTGTTTTACTTACAGATAATTATGCTAGTGAAATATATATGCAAATATCCGATGAAAATGGTAATGTTGTGTGGAGTGAAGGAAATGAAAATGTAGCTGGGAATTATGATACAGGACAAGAAAATCCTGCTGCTGACCCAACTAATCCACTAGAAAATAATCAGACTTATGAATGGACTGTAACTTTACCTGCAGAGAATTGTCATACTTTTTTTATTGGTGATTATTATGGTGATGGTTTAGATGCTTCACAATGGGGTGGAAGTAATGGTAATTGGACAGTCAATGATAATAATGGAAGTACAATAGCTCAGATGACTGTTGCTAATTTTGAAGGTTCTGAAGATGCTTCGTTTTTAAATACAGTTGCTGGAAATCCTTCATCTATTGATGAAAATGACAACTTTAACTTTGATTTTACTATCTATCCAAACCCTATGAACTCTAAGGCGACAATTAATATAAACCTTAATGAAAGTTCAGATGTTAGGTTAGATGTTGTTAATATACTTGGAGAAGTCAACCTTTCTAGTATATTTAATTTAAATACAGGATATAATTCTATAGATTTTGACGTTAGTAGTTTAAATAGTGGTATATATTTTGCCCACCTTACTACAAACGGTGAAACAGAAACTATGAAAATCACTGTTACCAGATAAAGGATAATTTGCTCATAACAAAAAAGGTCAGTAGATTAGCCTAACTAATTTACTGACCTTTTTTATTGCTTAAAAACTAAAAACTACTATGAAAAAATTATTGATTTTTACTGCTTTTTTATCTATCAGTTTAATCTCTTTTTCTCAAAACAGAACTTTACCAAAAGTAGACTTGAAAACACTTGATAATAATACTTATAACACTTCTAACTTCGATAATGATGGTAAACCTATTATTATTAGCTTTTGGGCAACATGGTGCAAGCCTTGTATCAAAGAGTTAAATAATATTGCCGAAGTTTATGAAGATTGGCAAGACGAAACAGGTGTTAAACTCATTGCAATTTCTATTGACGATTCTAGAAATATGAGCAAAGTAAAACCTAAGGTAAATGCCTTGTTATGGGATTACGAAGTGTATTGCGACCCTAATGGCGATTTTAAAAGAGCTATGGGTGTTGGCCCAGTGCCACACACTTTTTTACTTAATGAAAACAAAGAAATCGTCTATCAACATACTAGCTATAAAGACGGTGACGAATACGATTTATTCAAAAAAATAGAAGCCTTATCAAAATAAATTATGAGAAGACTCACTATTATTATTGCCAGTAGTTTTATCTCTTTTGCAACTTGGGCACAAGATAATTCTAACGGTACTATCCAAGGTGATTTTAATCTAAGTACTCAGAGTTATTACGAAGACCCTGCCATAAATGCTGAAAAGGTTGATGAGTTTATACTCATGAATGCTTATTCAAATATTAGATATAATAAAGGTAACTTTACGGCCGGTGTTCGTTTCGAAAGTTATTTAAACGTTTTGCAAGGTTATGATTCAAACTTTAACGGTAATGGTATACCCTATCGATTTGCCCAGTATAATGTTAATGGCTTAGATATAACCGTAGGCAACTTTTACGAACAATTTGGAAATGGTCTCATCTTTAGAAGCTACGAAGAAAAAACATTAGGCATCGACAATGTTATGGATGGTGTTCGATTAAAGTATAGTCCACTTAAAGGATTATTACTTAAAGGGTTTGTTGCTACTCAACGCTTATTTTGGGAACAAGGGCCTGGTATTATAAGGGGGTTCGATGCTGACTTAAACCTAAATGAAGCTGTCTCTTCTTTAGAAAGTAGCAAGACAAATGCCATAATCGGAGGTAGTTTTATAAGTCGTTTTCAAGATGATAACAATCCTGTTTTTAATTTGCCGGAAAACGTAGCTGCCTACGCTATTCGCTCTACCGTTAATAGAGGAAAAATTTCTTTTAACACAGAGTACGCCTATAAATATAATGATCCGGCAGGTGGTATAACCTATAATAATTTTGCTCCAGGAAGTGCTTTAATGACTAACCTTTCATATTCTCAAAGAGGCTTAGGCATAATATTTGAAGCGCACAGAGTTGATAATATGGACTACCGTTCTAAAAGAGGTGGGACAGGAAAAGAACTCACTTTAAATTACATTCCAGCCATAAGTAAACAACACGCTTACACCTTAGCTGCATTCTACCCTTTTGCTACCCAGCCTTTGGGAGAATTAGGTTTTCAAGGTGAAATCAACTATACTTTTAAAAAGAAAAGTAAATTAGGTGGTAAATATGGCACACAAGTTACTGTCAATTATTCAAGAATTAATGGGCTCAACGGCGGTCCTTCAGAGTTAACATTAAATAGAGACCATACCCCCATGTTTTTTAGTGTTATTAATGAAAAACTCTATTTTAGAGATTTAAACTTCGACCTAAAAAAGAAAGTTAGTAAAAAGTTCAAAGTTATGTTGAACTACTTAGACGTTATTTACAATAAAGATGTAATAGAAGGAAAAGTTATTGGCAAAAATATACATGCAAGGATTGGAATAGCTGAGGTTAATTACAAAATAAAACCTAAACACACTTTAAGAAGTGAATTTCAATATCTTTCAGTTGATAAGAGTGATGAATATTACAAAGATCAAGGGGATTGGGTAATGGGGTTGGTAGAATATACCTTTTCTCCACATTGGTTTTTTGCTTTTGTAGATCAATATAATGGCGGCTATAATAGCGAAGGCAAAACCTATGAAGCTGTACATTACCTCAACATCAGTTGTGGCTACAGTAAAGGAACAAACCGTTTTGAATTAGGATATGGTAAGGTTCGAGAGGGTATTTTTTGTGTAGGTGGTGTCTGCCGTAATGTACCATCATCTAATGGATTTACTCTTAATATAACTTCAAGCTTTTAATTATGAAAAAGACCTATTATTTATTTCTTAGTTTATTTATACTTAGTTTAACTTTTTCATGTGATGTCATTGAAAAAGATAATTTTACAGACCCTAATGCTGGATTTCCTTGGCTAGGTAAAAAGGTGCTAATTGAAGATTTCACAGGTTATAAATGTACTAATTGTCCACAAGCATCATCAGAACTTAAAACAATTGAAGAACTTTATCCTGAAAAAGTAGTTAGTATAGCTATTCATGCTGGTTTTTTCGCACAACCAAGTGGAAATTTTACTACAGATTTTAGAACAACAGCAGGTAATGAATTAGCAGATTTTTTTGAGCCTGAAGTCTTTCCAATAGGTATGATTAATAGACAAGGGTATCCAAATAATATTTTATTAAATTATACTGATTGGGCCAGTAAAGCTGGAGAACAATTACTTCAAGTACCAACTATTGATCTTTCTATTTCTGAAGATAATAATTCCATTAGCATTCAAGCAAGAAGACTTTCAGAGTCTAATAATATCCTGAAATTAGTAGTGTGTATTACTGAAGATAGTATCATTGACAAACAAATTGATGGTTCAGAATTAATTGAGGAGTATGAACATAATCATGTACTGAGAAAAGTGATAAACGGAACTTGGGGCAGCAATATACAACTAAGTAATACTTTAAGTACATACAGCTATGATTACAACTTAGAAGATTCATGGGTAAGGAGAAACTGTAACATAGTCGCTTTCGTATACGACAATAGTAATAAAGAAATTTTGCAAGTAGAAAAAATAAATCTAACGGATTAATCAATAAGTACAATGTCAAAAAAAACATTAAGTTTTTTATTATTAGTTTGTTCCTCAATTTTTGTTTCAGC
>CAXFOQ010000008.1:0-38503 GCA_964004705.1 uncultured Flavobacteriales bacterium
CATCATAATTTGTTGCGTTAGCGTCAGTACATCCCGAAGGACACTCACCAACAGATACAGATAAAGAACTACCACCATTATCAGCATAGCTTACAGTGTAATCTGTTCCACCAACATTTAGGTTACCACCATTCCAGCTATCTCCATAAGAGTCAACTAAATCAATAGTATACGCGGCACCTAATTCAACGCAGCCGTTAAAGCCAACAGAACCTGAAGACATTGAAGCCAACTCAGTTCCATAACAATCAGAAATTGTGAAAGAGTTTTCGTAAGAATAAGATCCTGCAGTATAAGCAACAAGTGTTCCGCTTAAGCAGTTGCCTTCGCAGTCTAAACCTTCAGCAGCATACGTACAAGAACCATCGTCTTGCTCAGCAGACGCATCATAGTTACATGCAGTCTCATCCATACAGCCTTGTACAAGAGCATATGTGCACAGAGAATTATCTGCAATATCAGCATCAGCATTGTAGTTTTCAGCTGCAGCATCCATACAGTCAGTTACACAATCTCCCATATTTTCAGGAGCTGAACCGAATGAACCTGTTTGACCCATAAATGACCAAGAAGTCTCACCAGAGTAAGAACCCATAGTCCATGACATTACATAACAATCAGCCGTAGGAACACAAACAACAGAATTAGAACCAAAATCAATTGTGTAGTCTACACCATTGATAGTTAGTACATTTCCATTCCATCCGTCTCCATATGAATCATTCATTACTAAAGTCTCGCCTTCTAAACAATTGCCTTCGCAATCAAAACCTGCATCAGCATAAGTACATGAACCATCATCTTCTGTTGCAGATTCATCATAGTTACATGCTGTCGCATCAACACAGCCTGGTACTGGATCTGGCTCTGCAGCAGCAACACAATCCGAAGCAACACCATTTAAGCTTAAAGCATCAAACTCTATGTCTCCGCTTGAAAACTGAAATTTAACTGCCCTGTCAAAATTAACAGCAGCAACTGTAATGGTGTTTTCACCTTCTTGGACTGCAGTCAAATTTCCGAAATAAGTTCCTCCGTTAGCTGTAGTCTTAAATACTCTAAAATTCGCCCCACCATCAGGTACGGAAGTTACATTCATTGTGAATGTTTGAGCCTCTTGACTAGAAGCCCCATCAGTAATAAGTGCTGCCTCGAGAATGTAAGGCCACGCCGCTACACTACCTGAAACAAAGTCACCACACTGACCCACTGTAGAAGTAGGAGGAGGAGGACTTACCTCACATCCAGATGCTATTCCGTTAACGCTTAAAGCACTAAATCCAACTTCACCACTTGAGAACTGGAATTTAACTGCCCTATTAAAATCAACAGCAGCAACCGTAAAAGTATTATTCCCCAGCTGTAATGCGGTTAAATTACCGAAGTAATTACTCCCATTAGCTGTAGTTTTAAATACTCTAAAGTTCGCTCCACCGTCAGGTAGTGACGTTACATTCATTGTGAATGTTTGTTCTGACTGGCTGGCTTCCCCATCAGCAACAGTTGTTGCTGTAAGAACGTAAGGCCATGCAGCCCCAGCTCCAGCAGTAAAATCATCACAAGAATCAATAGTCTGAGCGAACACATTCAAAGAACCAACTGTAAAAACAGCTAATAATATGAATGCTTTAAAATTTTGTAATAGTCGTTCCGGGACGGAACAATCATTAGTAGAGATTAAACTCATAATATTTGTTTTTGGTTAATAAATAGTTAAATTCTTAAGTATAATGTTTAATATTAAAAACTATACAAAGATCGTAACAAATTGATTGTCAGAACATTGTGATAATGGTTTTTAACCCAAAACACCTAAGAGTCCATAAATATAATATAGTTTTTGATACTTTGCAATAATTACTCTTCTATTTTTTTCTTTTATTCCGCTAAATTTAAATCTATATTTACAGCAATGAAACATACTATATATATAGTTGTATTTTTTTTAATTAGTTGTGCTAATATTATACCGCCAACAGGCGGACCTAAGGACACAAAACCCCCACAGCTTTTAGAAATAATTCCAAAAAATAAAAAAAAGTATTTTAATCAATCTAATGTTACCTTTGCTTTTGACGAACTGATTCAAATAAATGATAAAAAGAATATTGTCTTTTCTCCATACTCTAAAGACGCTATTAACCTTGTTGTAAATAAAAATAAATTAGTAATAGATTTTGAAAAAGATTTAACAGCAAATACCACCTACTACTTGAACCTTGATAAAGTTATAAAAGACGTAAATGAAGGTAATATTATCAAAAATTTAGAGTATTTATTTTCTACGGGAAATACAATTGATACTTTAACTATTAGTGGAAATATTTATGATGCTAAAACGTCAAATGCTGTAGAAGGTGCTTGGGTTGGGCTTTACAAAAAGGATATGGACAGCCTGCTGTACAAGCAAACACCAACATATATAGTTAGAAGTAGTAAAGGCGGAGAATTTTCATTTTTAAATCTAGCTAAAGACTCCTTTTATATATACGCCATAGAGGACTTAGATAACAACTTAAAGTTTACAATACCAAATGAAAAGGTAGGTTTTTATGATGAAAAGGTTGTTAGCCAATCTGAAGGAATAGAAATATACATATTCGATGAAACAGCAATAGCCGATACAGTCAAACCAATTGCACAAGACAGTTCATTGGTTGACTATGGAAAACTTGTTGTTGATTCCCTACCTAACTACCCTTTAGTTCTTGAGTTATTAAAAGGTGATGAAATTGCTCGAAGAATAAAGGCTACACAAACAATATCAATAGACTCGTTGAAGGCGGGAACGTATTCCTTAAGAATAATAGAAGATGAAAATGAAAACGGAGTTTGGGATAGCGGTAAGCTAATACATAAACGTGCTGCTGAGAAAGTTTGGCTTTACCCAAAAGAAATCAATGTAAGAGATAACTGGGATTTAGTAGTTGAATGGGAAACTAATCAATAGAGAACGAATCCATATCTTTTAAAAAGGGCAATTTGGACCTACAATTCATTAAATCAATCTTGTCAATAGTTAAGGTTTTTACTTGTTCCTTTTCAACTCCTCTAAATATAAGTTTTCCATTGTAGTTAATTAAGGAGCTGTGTCCATTAAACTCAACACCATTGATATCTTGACCTACTCTATTAACAGCTGCTACATAACATTGATTTTCTATGGCTCTTGCCACTAATAGTTTGTCCCAATGTTCAATGCGACTAACTGGCCAATTGGCTACATATATTAGTAAGTCAAAATTTTCATTATTTCTACTGAATACTGGAAATCGGAGGTCATAACATATAAGTGGGCAGATTTTCCAACCCTTAAAATCAATAACAAGTCGATCTTTACCGGCATTGAAATAATCCCCCTCATTCATCATGCCAAATAAATGACGTTTATCATAATGAAAATAAGTACCATCAGGATTCATCCATATTAAGCGATTATACTTTTTACCATTTTCAGAAACAATCAATGAGCCAACGACACTTGCTTTTTTTTCCTGAGCTAATTTTGACATCCATTGCATACTTTCACCATACATAACCTCACCTTGACAAGTGACACTAAAAGCAGTACTAAATAGTTCAGGTAAAATAAATATGTCGGTTTCTATTCCATCAGATATTAAAGAATCAAGGTGGTTTCTATTTTTATCTGGATTCTCCCAATACAGATGACATTGAACTAGTGTTATACTTAGCTTAGTCATCTAGTCAATCTATTTCTTAAACTTTACCGAGGCAGACAAATACTCTCGATTCATTCGAGCAATATTTTCAAGAGATATTTCTTTAGGACATTCCACCTCGCAAGCTCCTGTATTTGTACAGTTTCCAAAACCCTCTAGATCCATTTGATTAACCATATTCAAGACCCTTTCTTCTCGCTCAACCTGGCCTTGAGGCAAAAGTGCTAATTGAGAGACTTTTGCTGAAACAAACAACATAGCTGAAGAATTTTTACAAGTAGCTACACAAGCACCACATCCGATACAAGTAGCTGCACTAAACGCATCATCAGCATCTTCTTTAGGTATAGGAATGGCATTAGCATCAATTGTATTGCCAGATGTATTGACGGAAATATATCCTCCCGCTTGAATAACTCTATCGAAAGCCGAACGATCAACAACTAAGTCCTTTACTACAGGGAAGGCTTTAGCTCTCCATGGTTCAATATAAATTGTTTCACCATCTTTAAATTCACGCATATGGAGTTGACAAGTGGTAACCGCTCTACCAGGTCCATGAGCTTCTCCATTAATATACATTGAACAACTACCACAAATACCTTCTCTACAATCGTGATCAAAAGCTACTGGCTCATCACCTTTATTAATAATGTCTGTGTTGACTACATCCATCATTTCTAAGAAAGACATATCAGGACTGATTTCTGTTGCTTTGTATTCAACAATTTTACCTTTTTCGTTAGCGTTTTTTTGCCGCCAAATTTTGAGCGTTAAATTCATATCGAATTATTTATAACTTCTTTGTTTTAACTCTATATTTTCAAACTCTAAAACTTCTTTGTGTAAAGGAGATTCAGATGGTTTTTTTGCATATTCCCAAGCCGATACAAAAGTGTAATCAGCATCGTTTCTTAAGGCCTCGCCTTCTTCTGTTTGAGATTCCTCTCTAAAGTGTCCGCCACATGACTCTTCTCTTTCAAGTGCGTCTTTACACATCAACTCTCCTAACTCTAAAAAGTCCGCTACACGACCTGCTTTTTCTAGCTCTTGGTTTAACTCATTAGCATTGCCAGGAACCATTACATCATTCCAAAACTCTTCGCGTAATGCAGAAATCTCATCTATTGCTTTAAATAAGCCTTCTTTATTTCGTGACATGCCACATTCATTCCAAATGATTTTTCCTAGTTTTTTATGGAAATAATCAACTGGCTTTGTGCCCTTGTTGCTAATAAGTTTTTCTATTCTTTCTGTAGCTTGTTTTTCTGCTTCATCAAATTCTGGCAAATCTGTTGGAATAGAACCTGTTCGGATATCATCTGCCAGAAAGTCCCCTATGGTATATGGCAGAACAAAATAACCGTCTGCAAGACCTTGCATTAATGCCGAAGCACCTAAACGATTGGCACCATGGTCCGAAAAGTTAGCTTCACCACAAGCATACAAACCAGATACATTAGTCATCAAATTATAATCCACCCATAAGCCTCCCATTGTATAATGAACAGCGGGATAAATTTTCATCGGCGTTTCGTAAGGGTTATCGTCAGTGATTTTTTCATACATCTGGAAAAGGTTACCGTATTTAGCCTTAACAACGTCCTTGCCTAGATTAATGATTAATTTAGTATCATACTCATCTAAGCCTTTGATATTAGCTTGTTCCTTTCCATACCTTTCTATGGCAGATGCAAAATCTAAAAATACAGCCTCACCCGTTTCATTAACACCAAAACCTGCATCACAACGTTCTTTAGCCGCTCTACTAGCCACATCTCTAGGAACTAAATTTCCAAAAGCTGGGTACCTTCTCTCTAAGTAATAATCTCTTTGGTCCTCAGATAAATCATTAGCTGTCTTTTGACCATTTCGGATTGCTTCAGCATCTTCGCTATTTTTTGGGACCCAAATACGACCATCATTTCTTAATGATTCTGACATTAAAGTCAGTTTAGATTGATATTCGCCTGAAACGGGAATGCATGTCGGGTGAATCTGTGTATAGCATGGATTAGCAAAAAATGCGCCCTTCTTATGTGCCTTCCAAGCCGCTGTAACATTACTTCCCATTGCATTTGTTGACAAGAAAAAAACATTGCCATAGCCTCCAGATGCTAATACAACAGCATGAGCAGAATGGCGTTCTATCTTACCTGTGACTAAATTTCTTGCTATAATTCCTCGGGCTTTACCATCAACAATAACAACATCTAACATTTCGTGTCTATTGTACATAGTAATTTTACCTTTATTGATTTGTCGTGACATTGCAGAATAAGCCCCTAACAACAATTGTTGTCCTGTTTGGCCTTTAGCATAAAATGTTCTGGAGACCTGAACACCCCCAAAAGAACGATTATCTAATAAGCCGCCATACTCTCTTGCAAAGGGCACCCCTTGAGCTACACATTGATCAATTATATTGGTGCTAACCTCAGCTAATCGATAAACATTAGCTTCTCTGGACCGATAATCTCCACCTTTTATAGTGTCGTAAAATAAACGATAAACAGAGTCGCCATCATTTTGATAATTTTTAGCCGCATTGATTCCACCTTGTGCTGCTATAGAATGAGCGCGCCTTGGTGAATCTTGGAAGCAAAACGACTTTATATTATAACCCATTTCAGCTAATGATGCTGCAGCAGATCCTCCTGCTAAACCAGTACCAACAACAATAACATCAATTAATCGCTTATTGGAGGGATTAACTAACTTAATATCGTTTTTATGTTTAGTCCATTTATCTTTTAAAGGACCTTCAGGGATTTTGGCGTCTAATATGCTCATGTGTATCTTATCTTAAGTAGAGGGCTAAGGGTATGATAGCAAATGCAAAAGGAATTAAAATACCAAATACATAGCCAACCTTCTTAATAATAGGTGAATATTTTGGATGACTTGCTCCAATTGTTTGGAATGCACTAGAAAAGCCGTGTGATAAATGAAAAGCAATAGCTATCATACACACAATATATAAGATTACATACCACAACTCTTGAAATGCAGAAGTGGTGATAGTATATAAATCTTTAACATCTTCATCGCCAATTAAAACTGTCGGTATATCGCCAAAGTGCATCTCATACCAAAAACTTCGCATGTGGATGATAAGGAACAATAACAATACAGTGCCTAAAAGGCCCATATTTCTGGATGCCCAATTAGAATTAGCGCTTGGTTTATTATATGCATAATTAACGGGTCTAGCTTTTTTATTCTGAACAACTAGCAAGATGCCATCAACAGCATGAAATATGATGCTGAAATAAGTGATATATGAAAGTATTTTAACAACAGGATTTGTTGTCATAAATTTTGCATAAAGATTAAAAGAATCTGCTGCTGTTTCAGCTGGCAATAAAAGTTGTAAATTACCTAGTAAATGCCCCACTAAAAAAAGACAGAGAAAAAGACCTGTTCCAGCCATCCAGTACTTTTTTGCTAATGAAGATTTTATCAAAACCGATTTACTCATTTTGTGTATTTTTATGTAAGTACAAATTTAATACCCAAATTACTTAAAAACAACAGAATTGCAACTAAATATGCCGAGTTTAAAATGATTCTAAATATTAAAGTATAAGTATATATCTTTACACCAAAGTTAATTGTATGAAATACCAACCTATATCCAAAAAACTATTTGAACATAATAGAGCTCTTTTTTCGACTCATTTAAACACACAGTCACTAGCTGTTTTTTGTTCTAATGACAAAATGCCTACCAACGCAGACGGTACTATGCCATTTAAACAAAATAGCGATTTATTTTGGATGAGTGGTGTTGATCAAGAAGAAAGTAAGCTTGTCATATTTCCAGGATGCTTAAATCCAAAGCACAGAGAAATCCTATTTTTAAAAGAAACTAGCGACTTGATTTCTATTTGGGAAGGTGAAAAATTGAGTAAAGAAAAAGCTTATAATGTTTCTGGCATCAGTACAGTTTATTGGAACAGTCAATTTGAAGATGTTTTTAACGAACTTATGAAAGAAGCCGAAAGCATTTATTTAAATTCTAATGACCACACGCGCTCTACATCAAAAGTACAAACTCAAACAGACAGGTTTAATGATTGGTGTAAAAGAAATTTTTCAACAAAACAATACATCAAGTCTGCTCCAATAATGCACGACTTGAGATCAGTAAAACATCCCGTTGAGATTGAATTGCTACAACATGCTTGTAATATCACAGAAAAGGGGTTTAGACGTGTGTTAAGATTTGTGAAAGCGGGTGTAATGGAGTATGAAATTGAAGCAGAATACATGCATGAGTTTCTTATTAATAGATCTAAAGGATTTGCCTATGAACCCATTATTGCATCTGGAAGAAATGCCTGTGTTCTACACTATATTGATAATAACAAAGTTTGTCTTGATGGCGATGTTATTTTGATGGATGTTGGTGCAGAATATGCCAATTACAGTTCAGATATGACACGATGTGTTCCTGTAAATGGAAGGTTTACTAGAAGACAAAAAGACGTTTATAATGCAGTTTTGAACGTTATGAAACAAGCAAGATCAATGCTAAAACCAGGAGTGCTATTGAGTGATTATCATAAAGAAGTTGGGTTAATTATGCAATCTGAACTTCTTGGATTGGGGCTCATCAATCAACATGATATAGACAAACAAGATCCAAAAAACCCCGCATATAGAAAGTACTTTATGCACGGAACTAGTCATTTCTTAGGATTGGATGTTCATGATGTAGGTCACTTTGATAAACCGATAAAAGAAGGTATGGTATTTACTTGTGAACCTGGTATTTATATTCTTGAAGAAAACTTAGGAATTCGATTAGAAAACGACTTAGTTATTACTAATGATAAACCCTTTGATCTAATGACTAATATTCCATTAGAGCCAGAAGAAATAGAGGACTTGATGAATTAAAATAATTATAAATGTAATTGTGCAATAACAATCAACTAGTTTGAATTTCACTTTACTAACGTTATTTTTAAAAAATATAAATCTACTTTTATTTAATAAAGCTTAAAAATAAATTAGGAAATAGCATTCCAACCTTGAGCAGTAAGAGGCTGATGATTTTCGTCTTTAGTTACCAAAACTGACCCGCATCTTTTTTCTGTAATATGACCAATAATGGTTAGGTCTCGATTGTCTTTAATGGCGTTATAATGACATTGATTTATAGTAAACAATAGTTCGTAATCCTCGCCTCCATTCAAGGCACATGTAGCGGCAGAAATATTAAATTCTTCGGCAGTGGAAATCGTAGTGTAGTCTAAAGGTATTTTATCTTCATATACAGTACAACCCACTTTTGAACTATGACACAAGTGTAATAGCTCAGATGATAGCCCATCCGAAATATCTATCATTGAGCTTGGAGTAATTCCTTTTATTTTAAATAAATCAACAATATCTTTCCTAGCCTCTGGTTTTAGCTGTCTTTGAAGTATATAATCTTTGTGTTGAAGATCAGGCTGCATATGAGGATTAGCTTCAAAGACCTGTTTTTCTCTATTTAATAACTGAAGGCCCAAGTAAGCTGAACCTAAATCTCCAGAGACAACTATCAAATCATGTTCTTTAGCTCCGCTTCTATACACTATTTTATCTTTGGCAACTTCGCCCACAGCTGTTATACATAAACATAAACCGCTTATGGAAGAAGTCGTATCACCTCCGATTAAATCCACATTGTAAGTACCACATGCAAGACGAATTCCTTCATAAAGTTCTTCGACCGCTTCTAGAGGGAAGCGATTTGATAGGGCTATACTAACCGTTATTTGCTTTGGTATACCATTCATGGCGTAGATATCAGATAAATTGACTATTACAGATTTATAGCCTAAATGTTTCAATGGTGTATAAGTCAAATCAAAATGAACCCCTTCTACTAGCATATCTGTAGTAATGAGTTGAAAATACTTACCTACATCAATTACAGCACAGTCGTCTCCAATTCCAAAAGCGGAACTATCATTTTTTAACTTAAAATTTTTACTGATATGTTGTATCAAACCAAACTCTCCCAAATTAGATAATGGTGTACGATTTGGCGTTTTATCTTCTAATAAACTCATGCTACAAATGTAAGACGAAATATTACATAAACGATGCTCAAGAAATATATGATTAAAAGCATATAATTTTGTAATTTTGCAATTAATTTAAAATAAATATTAAAGTGATTCAAGTAACTGATGAAGCAAAGTTTAAACTACTTTCACTAATGAAAGAAGAAGGCAAAGATTCTGATGCTTTTGTTAGGGTGGGTGTAAACAGTGGAGGCTGTTCTGGTCTTTCCTATGATTTAGGCTTTGATACTAATGAAAATGAAGACGATAAATCCTTTGAAGACAACGGCATAAAAATAGTGGTCAACAAGAAAAGTTATTTGTATTTAATAGGCACTATTTTAGAATATTCAGGAGGCTTAAATGGTAAAGGCTTTGTCTTTAACAACCCTAATGCCTCAAGAACGTGTGGATGTGGGGAAAGTTTTGCAGTATAAATTATAACATTTAGCATTGACAGAAGAAGATAAAATATTAGAAGAAGTTACGGGGGCAGAATATAAGTATGGCTTTACCACAAATGTAGAAAGTGATACCATACCAAAAGGTCTTAACGAAGATGTGATTCGCCTAATTTCTAAGAAAAAAGAGGAGCCATTATGGTTGTTAGAACACCGTTTGAAAGCTTTCGAATCGTGGAAAAAAATGGAAGAGCCTGATTGGGCAAATATCAAATATGAAAAGCCTAATTACCAAGATATCATATATTATGCTGCTCCCAAGCAAAAGAAAGAACTTAAAAGTTTAGACGAGCTAGACCCTGAGATGAAAAAGACTTTTGATAAACTTGGAATTTCTCTTGACGAACAAAAAAAATTAGCAGGAGTAGCTGTAGATTTTGTGATGGATAGTGTTTCTGTAGCTACTAGTTTTAAAGATAAACTAGGTGAGCTAGGAATCATTTTTTGTTCCATTAGTGAGGCTGTAAAAGAATACCCTGAATTAGTCAAAAAATACTTAGGAACAGTTGTTCCTACTACTGATAATTTCTTTTCAGCACTAAACTCAGCCGTCTTTACCGATGGTTCGTTTTGCTACATTCCTAAAGGAGTTAAATGCCCTATGGAACTATCCACCTACTTTAGAATAAATCAGGCGGGAACAGGGCAATTTGAGCGTACATTAGTAATTGCAGACGAAGGTAGTTATGTTAGCTATTTAGAGGGTTGTACTGCCCCTATGCGAGACGAAAACCAATTGCACGCCGCAGTAGTTGAGCTTATCGCTATGGACGATGCAGAAATAAAATACTCAACGGTACAAAATTGGTATCCTGGTGATGCCAACGGGGTTGGTGGTGTATTCAATTTTGTAACTAAAAGAGGGCTTTGCCACCACCGTTCAAAAATTTCTTGGACACAAGTAGAAACTGGTTCTGCTGTGACATGGAAATATCCTTCCTGCATACTTAAAGGGGATGACTCCATAGGTGAGTTTTACTCGGTAGCTGTTACAAACAACTATCAACAAGCGGATACAGGAACAAAGATGATTCACTTGGGTAAAAATTCAAAAAGTACCATCATTTCAAAAGGTATTTGTGCTGGTAAAAGTGAAGGGAGTTATAGAGGCTTAGTGAAGATACAAAAGAGCGCAGAGAATGCTAGAAATTTCTCACAATGCGATTCACTATTAATGGGAGATAAATGCGGTTCGCACACCTTCCCCTACATAGAAGTAAAAAACAAAAGTGCCAAGATAGAGCATGAAGCAACCACCTCAAAAATTGGTGAAGATCAAATATTTTACTGCAATCAAAGAGGAATAGGAACGGAAGAAGCCATAGCGCTAATCGTCAATGGCTATTGTAAAGATGTACTTAATCAATTACCAATGGAATTTGCCGTTGAGGCACAAAAACTACTAGCTATTAGCTTGGAAGGTAGTGTTGGATAAATATAAACTATGTTAGAAATAAAAGACTTAAAAGCTTCAATAGAAGGTAATAAAATTTTAACCGGCATAAATCTAAAAGTTAATGCTGGAGAGGTTCACGCTATTATGGGCCCAAACGGTTCGGGCAAAAGCACCTTATCTTCTGTTATTGCTGGTAGAGAAGAATATGAAATTGAAGAAGGGAGTATCGATTTCAACGGTGACGATATTATGGAGCTATCGCCTGAGGAACGTTCACAAAAAGGTATATTCTTGTCCTTTCAATACCCTATTGAAATTCCTGGTGTATCCGTTTCAAACTTTCTAAAAACTTCTTTGAACGAAAGTCGTAAAGCACAAGGGCTAGAGCCTATGCCTGCTGGCGATTTACTGAAAATGATGAGAGAAAAGATGGAACTTCTTGAAATAAAGAAAGGCTTTCTTAGTCGTTCTCTTAATCAAGGGTTTTCTGGTGGTGAGAAGAAAAGAAATGAAATCTTTCAAATGGCGATGCTAGAGCCTAAATTAGCTATCCTTGATGAAACTGATTCGGGTTTAGATATTGACGCATTGCGTATTGTAGCTAATGGTGTAAACAAGTTAAAATCGAAAGACAACGCTACCATTGTTATTACTCACTATCAGCGTTTGTTAGACTACATTGTTCCCGATTACGTTCACGTATTATACGATGGTAAAATTGTAAAGTCTGGCACGAAAGAATTAGCCTTAGAATTAGAAGAAAAAGGTTACGATTGGATTATTAAAGAAGCGGAAGGAAAGTGAAATTAAAAGACAAACTCATACAAGCATATAAAGACGGTGCAACTCGTGGACTTTCTTTTGAGGCTGAAAGAGAAAAATACATTCAGCAGTTGGAAGAAATGGGCTTTCCTACCATAAAAGATGAAGAATGGAAATACACCAATCTTTTGCCCATTCTAAAAAATGACTACCAGCTTTCGGAGTCCTTATCTGAGGTTACGGCACAGTCTCTTGAAGAATATATTTTGACAGATACAGACACCCATTTGGTCGTTTTTGTAAACGGTCAGTATTCAGAAGAATTATCGTCTGTCGATGATGAACACGCTTGTATATGTTCGTTAGCCGAAGCTGAGGTAAAAAAACCAGAAATATTAAAAAAATATTGGGGCAGTTGTTTGCCTGAAAACCCCGATAGTTTGGTTGCCCTAAATTCTGCATTGTCAAACAACGGTACTTTTATTTATGTGCCCAATAATAAACTTGTAGAAAAACCCATTCAGATAGTATACATCACAAATGATGTATCGGCAGACTTGTTTTTACAAACACGAAATCTTATTGTAGTCGAAGAAAATGCTCAGGTACAAATTACGGAAAGGCATCAAAACTTTGACGGTAAGGAAGTATTTACCAATGCACTTACGGAGATAAACGCTGCTGCTAATTCTATCGTCGATTTTTATAAAATACAAAACGATAAACGCAGTTGTTCGTTAATCGATAACACTTGGGTTAATCAAGAAAAAACCTCAAACTGTACGGTGGACACCTTCAGTTTTGGCGGAAAGTTTATCAGAAACAACCTCAGCTTTTTGCTTAATGGCGAATATGCCGAAAGCAATATGCGAGGCATTACCCTTATCGGACAAAATCAGCTAGTCGACCATCACACATTGGTAGACCACGCAGTCCCCAATTGCCAAAGTAATGAGCTTTACAAAGGTATTTTTGATGACAATGCCAAAGGTGTTTTTAACGGTAAAGTTATGGTTCGTCCAGACTCACAAAAAACCAATGCCTTTCAGTCTAACAACAACTTGTTACTCACAGACTCGGCATCTATAGACACCAAGCCTCAATTAGAAATTTATGCTGATGATGTAGCTTGTAGTCACGGTTGTACCATAGGGCAATTAGATGATGAAGCCTTGTTCTACTTACGCTCGAGAGGTATTCCTTTCAAAGAAGCTCAAGCCTTGCTAATGTATGCCTTTGCCAATGACGTACTTTCCAACGTTAAAATTCCCGAACTCAAAGAGAAATTAAACCGAATAATCGCCGAAAAACTCGGTGTTGAATTGAATATAGAAGTATAGGTGATAGACGTCAATGACATACGCCATCAGTTTCCCACACTTCATCAAGAAGTGAACGGACACCCTTTGGTCTATTTGGACAATGGAGCAACGACTCACAAGCCTAAAGTGGTTATTGATGCTATCAGTCATTATTATGAAAAATTAAATTCTAATATCCATCGAGGCGTTCATTTTCTGAGCCAACAAGCTACTGATGCCTATGAAGCATCTAGAGAAACTATTCGTCAGCACTTCAATGCTAAACACCTTCACGAAATCATTTTTACTAAAGGAAATACCGAAGCTATCAATTTAGTGGCAAATGGTTTTCGTCAGATTTTACAAGAGGGAGATGAGGTATTGGTGTCTGCTATGGAACACCACTCCAACATTGTGCCTTGGCAAATGGCCTGTGAAAGTAGCTCTGCCACCCTTAAGGTTATCCCAATGGACGAAATGGGAGTCCTTGATATGGATAGCTATAAAAACCTATTATCTGATAAGACAAAAGTCGTTGCTGTCAATCATATTTCTAACGCTTTGGGAACGATAAACCCTGTCAAGCAAATAATACAATGGGCGCATGAAGTTGGTGCGGCAGTCTTGATTGATGGCGCTCAAGCTGGGCCACATTGTAGTATTGACGTACAAGACTTAGACGCTGATTTTTACTGTATTTCGGGACACAAAGTATATGGACCAACAGGTATCGGCGCTTTGTATGGCAAAGAAGAATGGTTAAAAATATTACCCCCTTATCAAGGTGGTGGAGAAATGATTGCCACTGTAAGTTTCGATAAAACAACTTATGCCGATTTGCCCCATAAGTTCGAAGCAGGAACTCCCAATATAGCTGGAGGTATTGCCCTCAAAACAGCTATCGATTGGATAAATAAGATTGGTTTGGATAATATCGTTTCCTACGAAAAAGAATTAGTGGATTATGCTACAGAAGAACTGAGCAAAATCGAAGGCATACGATTTATTGGTCAAGCACAAGAAAAAGCTGGTGTTATTTCCTTTTTAGTCGGGGATATTCACCCTTACGATATGGGCATGATTTTAGATAAACTAGGTGTCGCTGTTCGTACGGGACATCATTGCGCACAGCCTGTTATGGACCAATTTTGTATCCCTGGTACTGTAAGAGCATCTTTTGCCGTTTATAACACCAAAGAAGATGTAAACCGATTAGTGGAAGGAGTCAAAAAAGCACAAACAATGTTATCCTAATATGGCAAGTATTCAAGACATACAACAAGATATCATAGATGAATTCGATATGTTCGAAGAGTGGATGGGCAAGTACGAACACATCATAGACTTGGGCAAATCCTTACCCCTCATAGAAGAACAATATAAGACCGAAGACAACCTCATTAAAGGATGTCAGTCTAGAGTTTGGCTACATGCTCAACACAAAGACGGTAAAGTTATCTATACTGCCGATAGCGATGCCATAATGACTAAAGGGATAGTCGCTCTGTTGGTACGTGCTTTTTCAGAACAAAAAGCACAAGATATTGTTGAGGCAGATACTGACTTCATCAACCAAATTGGGCTCAAAGAACAGCTATCGCCAACACGAGCTAATGGATTAGTCTCGATGGTCAAGCAAATGAAATTATACGCTTTAGCGTTTCAATCACAAAACTAATTACTATGAAAACAGATGCTGAATTACAAGCCATAGGTGAGAAAGTAGTCGAAAGAATTTGTCAGATTTATGACCCTGAAATTCCAGTAAACATTTATGAACTTGGATTGATTTATGATATTCAAGTGAGTGAGGATTGCGATGTAGAAATAGAGATGACTTTAACTTCTCCCAACTGTCCTGTGGCAGAAACTTTGCCTGTAGAAGTAGAAGAAAAAGTTAAGGTAGTTGAAGAAGTACGCAACGTCAAAGTAAATATCACTTTCGACCCTCCTTGGGATAAAGATATGATGAGCGAAGAAGCTAAACTAGAATTGGGAATGCTATAAGATGAGTGATGAAATTGTCAATAGAGTAGCCAATAGTGGCTTGGTCAATTTCGATTTAGAAGGGTATTATCCTAAAGGACAACGCCAACTCATTGACCTCAAAGATTGGCTGTTTGAAGGTTTAATTCTCAAAGAAAAAGACTTCAGACAAGCCGTCAAAGATTACGATTGGGCACAGCACCAAGACCAATATGTAGCAATAGACTGCAGTGCCGATGCCATAGTGCCTGTATGGTCTTATATGCTCATCAGTAACGCCATAAGTCCGTACGCTAAAAAGGTAGTCAAAGGAAATCTAGAGAATTTGGAATCCTTTATCTTTCACGAGCTAATAAATACCCTTAATATTAACCCTTTCAAAAATCAAAGAGTTATTGTTAAAGGCTGTAGTAATTTGCCTATTCCTGAAAGTGCCTATGTAGCCATAACCAACAAACTTAGCCCTGTAGTCAAAAGTATCATGTATGGAGAAGCCTGTTCTTCCGTACCCATTTATAAGAAGAAATGAATCCAAAAATAACAGAGATAAAAGAGCATATTTTACCCCTTAGACAGTTGTTGTTAGAACACCCTGTTTATCAGCAGTTGCGTCATCTTGATGACCTCAACATTCTGATGGAACAGCACGTTTTTGCGGTTTGGGATTTTATGGCATTACTCAAGTCTCTACAGTTTGGATTGACCAGCACTAATGCCCCTTGGATGCCTATTGGCAACCCCAAAACTAGACGACTGATAAACGAAATCGTTTTGGAAGAAGAAAGCGATATGGACATTGAAGGTAATCCATCGAGTCACTACGAAATGTACCTACAGTCCATGCAACAAAGTGGGGCAAACACCCAACAAGTGGAACGCTTTATTGCTCGTTTACTTTCAGGTTATTCTCATAAAGAATTGCTCAAATTCAATGTCGAGCAACTAAAAGATTATACTTTGGAATTTGTCAATACTACCTTTGAAATTATTCACCGAGGCAAATTGCACGAAATCGCTGCTGCCTTTACTTTTGGTAGAGAAGACCTTATCCCAGATATGTTCCGTTCCATCGTTAGCGATTTGGACAAAAACTTCCCAGGGAAATTAGACACTTTTCGCTACTACCTCGACCGACATATTGAACTAGACGAAGAAGTGCACACCCCTCTTGCATTACAAATGATAGAAGAATTGTGTGGAGAAGATGAGCAAAAATGGCTAGAAGCTAAACAAGTAGCAAGAGAATGTTTAAAAGCTCGTATCAAGTTGTGGGACGGTATAGAATTCAGCATCAAAGAACGAAAGATAGAAGAAGCTATCTCATAAATTCTTACACTAATCTTGGCAATTCGTAATTGTTGATTTTTCTACAACATGTTGTTCATTAGTTTATCACGATTTAAGCACCTCATAGGTGCTTTTTTGTTTAATTTGCACAAACCCAATTCTCAAAAAAAACAATTATGTTCAAAAAACTATTTACTACTACAATGGCACTATGCTTTGCTTTGCTTTCAGTAAAAGCAGACGAAGGCATGTGGTTGCCACTTTTGTTGCAAGACAATGAAGCCGATATGCAAAACCTAGGTTTGCAACTTACGGCACAAGATATATATGATATCAACAACTCATCTTTGAAAGATGCTGTTGTTTCATTAGGTGGATTTTGTACTGCCGAAATGGTTTCTGACCAAGGGCTACTTTTGACCAACCATCACTGTGGTTATGGACAGATTCAATCCCACTCTACGGTAAGTAACGATTACTTGACCGATGGCTTTTGGGCAATGGACAAAAGTGAAGAACTAGAAAACGAAGACTTATTTGTTTCTTTCCTTGTTCGTATGGAAGATGTAACAGAGCGTATGAACACCGCTTTGGACTCAGTTTCTGATGAAGAAAGAAGTAGCGTTATCCGTAAGCTTTCTGCCGAGATAGTAGCAGAAGCTACAGATAGTACACACTACAACGCTAGAGTAAAATCATTCTTTGGCGGCAACGACTTCTTCCTTATGGTGTATGAAACTTTTAACGATGTACGTTTGGTAGGTGCTCCACCATCATCTATTGGAAAATACGGTGGAGATACGGACAACTGGATGTGGCCAAGACATACAGGAGATTTTGCTCTATTTAGAGTCTATTGTGGTCCTGATGGTAAGCCTGCAGAATATTCTGAGGATAATATTCCTTATACCCCAAAGCACCACTTCCCTATTTCTTTAGATGGTATACAAGATGGTGATTTTTCTATGATAATGGGTTTCCCAGGGTCTACAGACAGATACCTTTCTTCATGGGGTGTGCAACAAGCTATTGAGCAATACAACCCAACTGTGGTTAAGATTAGAGATAGAAAACTAGAAGTTATGCGTGCCCATATGGACGCTAAAGAAAAAGTGCGTATTCAGTATGCTTCTAAATTTGCTAGAACGGCTAATTATTGGAAGTACTACATTGGTCAGACTAAAGGCTTAAAGCGTATGAATGTTTATGCTCAAAAGAAATCTCTAGAAGATCAGTTTACTGCATGGGTTAATGTCAGCGATGAGCGAGCAGAAAAATATGGTGAAGCTTTAGATATGTTAGCCGATGCCTATTACGACAATGAGAAAATTAACGAGGTTCGTATTTTCTTGAACGAGGCGGTATTCCAAGGTGCTGAAGTCTTCTATTTCATTTATCGCATACAAGATGCTATCAAAAACTTACCTGAAGATCCTAAAGCTAAACGATTGGCTATCAACGAACTGAAAGATATCGCACGTGAGCACTTTAAGGATTATAACAAAGATTTGGACCAAGATTTATTTGCTGAACTATTGGAATTGTACAACAACAACGTTCCTTATAGCAAACAACCCGATGCCTTTGAAAAGGTTAGAAAACACAACTACACTAAAGGCGATTGGCACAAGTTTGCAGCCTACGTTTACAAGACTTCACCCTTTGTTAGTCAAAGTAAATTCTTTGCTTTTCTAGAAAGACCATCGGTTTATAAATTGGAAAAAGACTATGCTGTGCGTATGTTCAACTCCATTATGGACCACTACATGGACAAAATTAGTGAAAAGAGAAGAAAGGTTAGAAAGAATTTGGCAAAAGGAGAACGTTTGTACATCGATGGTTTAAGAGAGATGTTGCCAAACAAAAAATTCTATCCTAATGCCAATTCTACTATGCGTTTGACTTACGGACAAGTTGGCGATTATACACCGGGTGATGCTATGCACTACGACTTCATCACTACTTTTGATGGTTTGATGGAAAAGATGGACAATTCGGACGATGAGTTTATGGTACCTGAGCGTTTGCAAGAACTATACAAGGCTAAAGACTACGGTAGATATGCCGATGAAGACGGTAACCTTATCATTAACTTCATTAGTGGAAACGACATTACAGGTGGTAACTCTGGTAGCCCTGTGCTGAACGCTTATGGCGAATTGATTGGTACAGCCTTTGATGGCAACTGGGAAGCTATGAGTGGCGATATCGCTTTTGAAAACGATATACAACGTACCATTTCGGTAGATGCACGATACATTATGTTCATCATAGATAAGTTTGCTGGTGCTACTCACCTAATTGACGAAATGACCATTGCCCCAAATCGACCACGACCATTAAGTGCTGAAGAACAAGCAGCTAAGGATGCTGAAGACGCTTTGAACGACCCACTAACCATAGTAAACAAACTCAGTACAATTAACTATTTGGGTCAGGAAATTCCTGTTATTGAAATGCACTCTTTTGGCTCTGCCTTTGATTTGGCAGTCGCTCAGTTTGGTAGTGATTCCAACACCTTATTCTATTGGAGAGGTACGGTTTATACCACTGAAAAAAGATAAAAATAATCCATTACTGTACTAAAAAGCCCCACCAGTTTGGTGGGGCTTTTTTATGCACTAAACATTATCCTAGTTTAGCTCTGCTAATCTATCACCAAACAATAGCTATCGGAATAATAGGAGTGAAAGGGTAGCTTTTAATACGCCCTTTCGTTTTTCCCCTCAATGTAGTTGATAAAAGATTTATTGACGACTCTATTGCCCCCCATAGTTGGATAGTTGCCCGTAAAGTACCAATCGCCTTGGTGATCAGGACAAGAAGCGTGCAAATCACTAATCTTTTGATAAATGATATTGACTTTAGCGTTAATGTTGTCCGGGGTCAAAAGCAGGGCTATTTTCTTAGATATCTGAACAGCACTAAAAGGAGCATAGATGGCTTGTACGTAATTTTCTACTTGCTCATCGTCATCACAACAGTTCAAACAGTTTTGATATACCTCATCTATAATGTGCTCTTGCCCGCTTTCTTTGAGTAAGGTAATGGCAGCTTGAAAAGCAATGAAATCGCCCAACTTAGCCATATCTATACCGTAGCAATCGGGATAACGTATTTGTGGAGCAGAAGATACAATGATAATTTGCTTAGGATTAAGCCTATCCAAAATGCGTAAAATACTTTGTTTGAGAGTCGTTCCTCTGACAATGCTATCGTCAATCATAACGAGGTTATCCGTAGGTTTTACCGTGCCGTAGGTAATGTCATAAACGTGAGCCACCAAATCGTCTCTACTATCGTCTTGTGTAATGAAAGTACGTAGTTTAGCATCTTTAATAGCAATTTTTTCAGCACGAATACTAGATGACATAATCCTTGTAATGTCTTCTTGAGTAGGATTGTCTAAAGCTAGTATTTCCCTGGTTTTTTTTACATTCAAAGCATCGTTCATACCCTTCATCATGCCATAAAAAGAGACTTCTGCCGTATTAGGAATAAAAGAAAATACGGTGTTTTTTAAGTCGTTTTTTATGGTTTTGAGTATAGTAGGACACAGACTTTTCCCCAAGTTCATACGTTCTTGATAAATATCTAGGTCGTTGCCTCTAGAAAAATAGATGCGCTCGAAAGAACAAGCCTTACGTTCCAATTGTGTCTTGACCGAAACCATAGTATAACTACCGTCTTTTTTGACTACTAGAGCATGCCCTCTTTCTATCTCTTTTATACTTTCTACTGGCACATTAAAAGCCGTTTGTATAACAGGCCTTTCAGAAGTGGCTACTATTATTTCATCATCGATATAGTAGTAGGCTGGTCGTATTCCTGCTGGGTCTCTTAATACAAAAGCATCGCCATGTCCGAACATTCCACACATGACATATCCGCCGTCCCAATGCTTAGCTGAATTGGTCAATACATCTTGTATGTCTAGCTCTTCAGCAATCACTTTAGAAATTTCTTTCTTGCTGTATTCGTCTCTTTTATCGTAATAGATTCTATCGTTTTCTTCGTCTAAAAAATGCCCTATCTTCTCTAAGATAGTTACAGTGTCGGCTTTTTCCTTGGGGTGTTGCCCTATCTCTACCAACTGATTGAAAAGTTTGTCCACGTTGGTCATGTTGAAGTTTCCTGCTAAGACCAATGAACGTGTTCGCCAATTACTTTGACGCAAAAAAGGATGGCACTGCTCAATGCCATTTCCACCATAAGTGCCATAACGCAAATGCCCCAAAAGCATCTCACCAGTAAAAGCGACATTTTCTTGCAACCACTTGATATCATTGAACTTTTGTGGGTCGGAATTCATCAAATCTACGAATCGCTTATTGACGTATTCGAATAAATCTTGAATGGGTTTGTTGGCATTAGAACGGTGCCGACTAATATAACGACTACCTAAAGGAACGTCTAGCTTTATAGTCGCTAAACCTGCTCCGTCTTGTCCTCTGTTGTGTTGCTTTTCCATAAGCAAACACATTTTGTTAATTCCATAAAGTGGGGTGCCATATTTTTCAGCGTAGTACTCTAGTGGCTTTCTCAGTCTTAGAAAAGCTATTCCACATTCGTGCTTAATGACATCACTCATAGAGGTGCAAATTTGAATGGCAAATGTAAGTCATTTCTTACAAAAAATTAGATTTTTTCATACCCAACCAGTCCAGAACATTTTTACACCAAATATCTTGTCCTTCTTGTTCACTTAACACCCCAATCTCAACAGCATAATCCAAAACTCTACCAGGGTATGAAGTGCCTACACCTTCCATTTCTCCTAAAGGGTAAGGGTCGTCTAAACCCATCATTATTTGACTAGCTCCCACTCGTTTTTTGAGTAAGTCAAGGGTGTACGAATCGTGTACCAAAGTATCGAAAAATAGATTTTTGTGTCCCAATGTTTTTCTGGGGTCTTCCAATTCTTCAAAGATGTCAGGACGACCATCAAAGCCTTGTATCCTTCTACCATAATTGGCAATACCTAACATTCCTCCGTGAGCAAAACTAGTACGTATATTAGGGAATTTATTGGGTAAGTCTCTAAGTGTGAAAAGGTGTAAGGTATCAGCACATTGTGCCATCATCCACACCAAATGAAACCGCCAATATTCATTTTTTAATGCTATCATTTTCTCCCCATCGTATGGGTGTATTTGAACAGCTAATCCGTATTTATTGGCCAATTCGTATATGGGGTCCACATTAGATTCGGCAGTAGATAACCACTCGCCTTTAGCATTTATAAAATGGGTAGGCAAACAGAGTACTTTTAAGCCCAATTGTACACATCGCTCAATTTCCTTGAGTGAAAAGTCCATGTACAAGGGTTGAACCACAAAACCACAAGTAAACATTTCGGGGTGATCGGCTTGTACTGAAGTGTTAAAGTCATTTTGAAAACGTATAGCATCGAAACAATCTTGCTCGTCCCAACCGTTACAGTACAATTGAGATAAACACAACATGACGCTATGGTCAATTTGGTATTGATGCATCCATTCTATTTTTTCTTTGATAAAAAAACTAGGGTCACTAATTGGTCTGGACCAATCGCCTTGCCTCATAAACTTTTTGTCTTCATCAATCCAAAACAGTTTCTTGTCCTTCATAAATTTTGGAATCTGAGAAGGCTCTGGCAATATATGTCCGTGTCCGTTTATTCGCATACTTAAATATACCTTTTGTCTACTTCCATCACTTCACCAGTAACTGGACATGTTCTAAGCTTTTCATTGGAGTAAAAGCGTTTAAATACGGGTAAAAAATCTTTTTCAATGTTCGTCAAATGAAAATACTCCTCGTACAAAAGATGGTTGGCAGTATCAGAAAACCACATTAAACCATCTTTGTCATTCTTGCCTCTTTTTCTTTCAATAACCAATCCTACAGAACCTTCCGATCTAATAGGAGAGTGTGGGATTTTGGCTGGCAAGAGAAACATTTCTCCCTTTTTAATGGGGATTTCAACCGCTTTCCCTTCATCTTGAATTTTAACGATAATATCTCCTTCGATTTGATAAAACAACTCTTCTGTTTCGTTGTAATGGTAATCTTTTCGAGCGTTTGGACCTCCGACAACCATAACGATAAAGTCTCCAGCTTCTACATATAAGTTTTTATTTCCTACTGGTGGTTTGAGTAAGTCTCTGTTATCTTCAATCCATTGGTGTAGGTTAAAAGGTGCTTTGAATGACATAAGTAATCGTTTTGTTTGTTCAGCAATTTACACAATTTTGGCTATTTTTGGTGTTATGGATTTAGACTTATTAGGCAAAAACGCCCTTGTTTGTGGTAGCACCCAAGGAATTGGAAAAGCTACTGCCCTAGCTCTAGCTAAAATGGGCGCTACCGTATTTCTTCTAGCTAGGAATGAAGAAAAACTTATAAAAGTAAAAAGTCAGCTCGACAATAGTAAAGGTCAAAAACACGACCACTTATGTGCCGATTTCTCTGATGTTAATCAGGTAAAAAGCGTAGCTGATGAGTTAGAGCATAAAAACATACACATACTTATAAATAATACTGGTGGTCCAGCAGGTGGGCCGATTACCTCAGCCCAAAGTCAGGATTTTGAAAAAGCTTTTCAAATGCACGTGGTGTGCAACCAAATCTTATCTCAAGCTGTAATAGACAGCATGAAGAAAGCCTATTATGGAAGGGTCGTAAATGTGATTTCTACATCTGTAAAAGTACCTATTAATGGCCTAGGCGTATCCAACACAATTAGAGGTGCAGTAGCAAGTTGGGCTAAAACAATGGCTAACGAATTGGGACAATATGGCATCACAGTCAATAATGTACTCCCAGGTTTTACGAATACCAACCGTCTGAAAACTCTAATAAGTAAAAAAGCCCAAGTCCAAAAAGTTAGTGAAGAAGACATAGCTAACAATATGTTGTCTACAGTTCCTTCTTCTCGATTTGGTGATGCTGAAGAAGTGGCTAATGCTATTGCTTTTTTATGCTCTCCAGCAGCCGCTTACATCAACGGAATTAACCTTCCTGTGGATGGTGGACGTACCGGCACACTTTAAATAACTACTCTATGAAAAAAATACTCAACTACATTGATGGTAATTTAAAAGAAGCGCTATCTAAAAAGATTATAGAAAATGAAAGCCCTGTTGACGGCAAGGTATTTTCTCATATTGCCGATAGCGATAAGGAGGATGTGGAATTGGCTGTACAAGCGGCCAAAAAAGCTTTTCCTTTTTGGAGTGGATTGAATAAAAAAGAACGTCACGACCATTTAATGCGCCTAGCTGATGGCATAGAAGCACGTTTTGATGAAATGGTAGTTGCTGAAAGTTTAGATAACGGCAAACCCGAATGGTTGGCAAAACAAGTGGATATCCCTCGAGCCTCTGAAAACTTGCGTTTCTTTGCAACAGCATCTCTACATTTTTCCTCTCAGATGCACGATATGGACGGGAAAGCCATCAATTATACAGCTCGTGAACCCATAGGAGTAGTGGGCTGTATTTCGCCTTGGAACTTGCCCATATATTTGTTTACTTGGAAAATTGCACCTGCCCTTGCAGCAGGAAATACAGTTGTTGCAAAACCTTCGGAAGTGACTCCTTATACTGCTTATTTGTTGAGTGAAATTTGCCAAGAAATAGGCTTTCCTAAAGGAGTACTAAACATCGTTCACGGCTATGGACATAAAGTAGGAGCTGCTATAAGTAGCCACCCCGACACACCTGTCATTTCATTTACAGGCGGTACTGTTACTGGAGCGAAAATTGCTGAGGTAGCAGCGCCAATGTTCAAAAAGTTATCTCTAGAATTGGGTGGTAAAAATCCTAATATCATATTTGCTGATGCTAATTTTGAAGATGCTTTAGAGATGGCCGTTAAGGCTTCCTTTAGAAACCAAGGACAAATCTGTTTGTGTGGCTCTCGACTCTTTGTGGAAGAATCCATTTACCAAAAATTTAAAACTGCTTTTATTGAAAAAACAAAGCAATTGAAAGTGGGTGACCCTAAAGAAAATAACGACCTTGGTGCAGTAGTTTCTAAAGACCACATGCATAAGATATTACAGAAGATAGAAATTGCTAAAAAAGAAGGTGGAAAAATTTTATGTGGTGGCGAGCGTGTCATATTAGATGGTGAACTTAGTGAAGGCTATTACATCGCTCCTACAATTATAGAGGGTTTAGATCATCTTTGCAGCACCAATCAAGAGGAAATTTTTGGTCCTGTAGTCAGCATCATGCCCTTTAAAAACGAAGAAGAAGTTATAGCTATGGCAAACAGTACTCGTTACGGATTAGCCGCTAGTATATTCACACAAGATATCAGCAAAGGGCATAGAACAGCCGCTAAAGTCAACTCAGGAATAGTATGGATTAATACTTGGATGATGCGTGACTTACGTATTCCATTTGGTGGCATGAAAGACTCTGGCGTAGGACGTGAAGGAGGATTCAAGTCACTAGAGTTTTTTACCGAACCCAAAAATGTATGTCTAAAAATATAGAGACCTACACAATATCTTATTTTAAAAACGGATCTATATATTTTATGTCTTTGTGGCTTAAGACCCACATACTATTTTCAGAATTACCAAAAGTTTTAAAGTGTAATTGAATACCTTCTTGAGTTTCTGCAACCTCCAAAACAGTTCCTACTTGTCTGAGGTTGTTTTTTAATAATAATTCGACTTGGTTGCCTACTAATTGTTTCCAAAGTCGCTTCCCGTATGCATTCTTTTGATACAGGGCATCGAGTTCATCTTTCCAATACATTTTCATAATTTTTACACTACAAAAATGCCCCAAGAGTATTATTAGAAAGTTTTACTAAGATTAAAAAAAGGTTAAGCCTACTTAATGATAATCTCATCGGCAAACAACCAAGTTGTTCCTCCTGCACCCAAATGCCAATCGGGACAAAGTCCATAATTTTTAGCTTTAACCTTGACATAACGTGCTTGTTGAGTCACTTTAGCAGAAAAATCTTGATTAAAGGAACCGTATTCTTGATCAGAAAATGTATTGCTAATAAGGGCAACGGATTTGAAATTTTGACCATCCTCAGACACTAAAAATTCTACTTGTGGCGGATAAAAAATCCAAGATTTGATATCCTGTAAAAAACCAATGGCAAAGTAGTTTATAGGCTTAATAGAGCCTAGGTCTATGGTAGCCTCTAAATCTTCTCTATAGCCTTGCCAATTTCCCGTTCTATAACTTCCTGTACCTCGTAAATAATCTATTAAAGTTTTATCTCCAGCAGCGGCATACTGGTTGGCGTATTTGCTTTGTATAGTGATACTTCTACTTCCATCAATTTTATAGAATGGTGCCGATACATCTTGACTTTGTCCATTAGAAGAAAAGGATTTGGCCTTAATTATAGCATCATCATACAACACAATTGGCAAGTCGTAAACGGGTGATTTTAAACTAGGTTGACTGCTATCTAAAGTGTAGCGAATAAGCGCATCTTGAGCAGAGCCTAATTCTACTACTAAACTATCTATAAAGGTTTGGCTTTCAGCCATAAAAAATGGTACAGGCGTTAACAGATTTTTAATAATTGAAGATGGCGGTATTCCCTGACTTCCCCAATCGCTAGGTTCATCACCCATTAAAAATATAAGCTCCCCGCCTCGCATCATATCGCTATGCAGAAGATAGCTTTTATCATAAGCTCTTCCATTTAAACTAACCGACTGAATGTACTTATTACTTGGGCTCAATTTATTGGCTCGTATAACAAAGGTTTTCCCATTTTCTAATTTTATTTGTGTCTGATCAAATAAGGGTGTTCCTATAGTATAATAATTTAAGCCAGGTGTCACGCTATAAAAACCCATAGCACTCAAAACATACCAAGACGACATTTGTCCGCAGTCTTCGTTTCCTGAAAGTCCATCAGGATAAATACTGTATTGCTCTTCCATAATTTGTCGTACCCTATACTGAGTTTTATGAGGCTTGCCGACATAGTTGTATAAATACGCCATGTGGTGACTTGGCTCATTACCGTGGGCGTACTGCCCAATGAGTCCTGTAATATCTACTTGCTCTCGTCCTGAAGTTTGACTATCGGCAGCGAATAAACTATCTAAATGTTGCTCTAACTTTTCTGGCCCTCCCATCATATCAATGTGACCTTGTATGTCTTGTGGAGTAAAGGTGGAATACTGCCAAGCATTAGCCTCTGTATAATTGAAATTCACTTCTTCTGGCACAAAAGGCCCAAACCAATTGTTGTTGATTTTGGCTCTAAAAAACCCCGTTGAGGGATCGTAAACATTTTTATAATACTGCCCTCTTTGATAAAAATGATTAGCTACATCGTCCCTGCCTAAAGAATCTGCCATAATAGCAATACACCAATCATCATAGGAATATTCTAAAGTTTTTGATACCGATTCTGGCTCATCACTAGCCGCTATAAATCCTTTGACCTTGTAGTATTCCAAACCTTCAGAATCCAAATTGGCACTATGAATCATCGCGTCCATAGCTTCCTCAATGTCATAATCTCTTATTCCCTTGACATATGCGTCTACAATAACAGGTATAGCGTGATAACCAATCATACAATTGGTGTAATTAGCCGCTAATTCCCAAATAGGCAATTTACCACCTTGTCGGTATTGTCTTAAGAAAGTCCGAATGAATTCGTTAGTCTTCTCATGTTCTATAAGTGTAAATAAAGGGTGTGTGGCACGAAAAGTATCCCAAAGTGAAAAAATTGTGTAATGATTATCGGTACTATCTTGATGAATTTGCATATCCATACCCCTATACCTACCATCTACATCTATATATAAGTTTGGATTCAGCAAAGAATGGTATAAAGCAGTATAAAAAATGGTTTTGTGATTTTCATCTCTACCATGAACCTGAATTTTAGAAAGGTTTTTTTCCCATGCATACTGTACCGATTGCTTAATTTTTTCAAAATCCCAATGAGGAATTTCAGCCTCTAAATTTTGTTGTGCGCCAAGCATATCAACTGCCGAAATACCTACTTTTACGAGCAAAGGTGTATCCATCTCTCCAAACTTCATGCCCACAACTAAACTATCCGAACGGTAAACAAGCTCTTGAATAGTTGCTGAAAATTGAGCGTAGAAATGTATACGCTGGTCTTTCGCCCATTGATTAGAGTAGCGATAGCCCTTTAAGGTAATACTATCTACTTGTTCTAGAAAAACTGCCTTTAGCTTATCTCTGTGGTCTAAGTCCAAAACTACTTGAGCCGCTTCATTTTTTGGAAAAGTGTATCTATGAAAGCCAGCTCTTGGACTTACTGTGAGTTCAACTCCAATTTTATAATCGTCTAGTTGTACTTGGTAAAAGCCCGGTTGTGCTAATTCATTGTCGTGAGAAAAGGACGAACCATAACCGCCTGTCCCATCAGATCCATTATTGAGTAATAATTCACCAGTAGTTGGCATAAGCAAAACATCAGCATAGTCTGAAATGCCTGTTCCGCTAAGATGTGTGTGTGAAAACCCATATATCACACTATCGGAATAATGGTATGCTCCGCAGCCGTCCCAACCCTCTAGTCGTGAGTCAGGACTTAATTGTACCATCCCAAATGGACTAGTTGCTCCTGGATAAGTATGTCCATGGCCTCCAGTTCCTATAAAAGGATTGACATAATCTATTAATTGCTTTTCGGCAGGCTGACAAGCCACAAATACGTATGAGATAAGAAAGCAAATTTTTTTCATGTTTTTAGCTGTTTTCTTTCCACACCAAAGCACTAGCCCCTAAAATAGCAGCATCAGCCCCATTAAGAGAAGAGGGTAAAATTTGAACTTTATTTTTATAAATATTTAGTAAATTCTCTTCCATATATTGTTTTGTGGGCTCAAATAAAAGATCTCCTGCTTGAGCCAATCCGCCAAATAAATAAATACATCGTGGACTTGTCATTGCTACAGCATTAGCTAATGACATTCCTAATTTTTTAGCTGTAAAATCAAAGGCTTCTAAAGCCCATTGTTCTCCATTATTTGCCGCCTCATAAACTTGAGCTGATGTGTATTCTTTAGACGTTAATTCTTGGGCTGTTGTGCTGATGGCAGTAGCAGAAGCATAGGTTTCTAAACAACCTCTACGACCACAACCACAAAGACGTCCTCCTTCCTCAACAATAACATGGCCTAACTCTCCAGCAAAAGCATCGTGCCCATAGACCACTTGTCCATTAATTACAATACCACTACCAAGACCTGTTCCAAGCGTTACCATAATGAAGTTATTCACCCCCTTTGCACTACCATAAACCATTTCACCTAAAGCTGTAGCATTAGCGTCATTGGTAACAATTACAGGCATATCAAAGTAGTCGTTGAAATAGTCTTTTAATGGGACATAATCGGGCCAATCTAAGTTGGGAGCAAACTCCACAGTACCATTATAATAATTGCCATTCGGCGCACCAATACCTATGCCTACTGCTTCATTTTCAGCTAGATTTTCTAATAGCTGTTGCGATACGTGTTTAACGAGCTCCTTAGGGTCTTTATAATCAGTTGTTTGAATTTTTCCTCGCCAAAGAAAGTTCCCATTCGATTCTACCCAACCAAATACGGTATTAGTTCCTCCTATATCTATTCCTGCGCTGACTTTTTTCATCTTTGCGAATTTATCGAATCAATGGTTCATCTACAAATTATTGACTTTTGGATTATAATATTAAATGCAGACAAGACGTTGTTAAAGCATAATTAACTTAGATGTGAAGGAGAGTTTATTAGGATATTTTTATTTTCTTGAAACAGAGCATAATTAAACCATGGGTGAACAGCATAAGCACCATGTTCGCCTTTTTTATTTATGGCCAAATAACCTATTTGCATGTCCTTATAGTTTTGTTTTTTTACAATTCTAGCAATGGCTTCCTCACAAGCTTCTTGAGGAGATGCCCCTTGACGCATAAGTTCAACAATTAGAAATGACCCTAAAGTTTTCATTACAGCTTCGCCCATACCAGTAGCACAACAGCCACCTACTTCATTATCTACAAACATTCCAGCTCCAATTATGGGCGAATCTCCAACTCTACCATGCATTTTAAAGGAAAGTCCCGAGGTAGTACAAGCCCCTGAAATATCTCCATTCTTATCTAGAGCTAACAAGCCAATTGTATCGTGATTTTCAACATTTATAATGGGGTTGTATTGTGAGTCTTTTTTCCACTCTTCCCATTTTTCTCTAGCATTATCAGTCAATAAATCTTCTTTTGGAAAGCCTTGGGCTATAGCAAAGTCTAAAGCTCCTTTTCCCGAAAGCATAACATGAGGGGTTTCTTCCATCACTTTTCTAGCAACTGAAATAGGATGTTTGATGTGTTCTAAATATGATACAGCCCCACAATTACCTGTATGGTCCATTATACAAGCGTCTAAAGTAACATGTCCATCTCTATCAGGTAATCCGCCATATCCGACACTCATAGATTCTGGGTCGGATTCCGGAACTCTAACGCCTTGTTCTACAGCGTCAATAGCTCTACCACCTTCATTTAAAACTTTCATAGCAGCTTCATTGGCAGCTAAACCATGGTTCCAAGTAGAAATGACCATTGGAAAAGCTGATTTAGAATGAGGGTTATTTTTTTGTACTGTTGATGCCGCAAATGCTTTAGGCAATAATAATGCACCTGCTGCACCGAGCAATGTTCCTTTAATAAAGTTTCTTCTATTTTTCATCTATGTTTATGGGCTTTTAATAGACAGATTTAAAATTCGCCACTGCCACCGCCACCATCTTTTATATCATCGTTACGTATATTGGTGCGGTCTTTAATCACGTCAAATTTTAACTCTCCAAAAGTATATTTAAAACTTATTCCAATGGACCTAAAGACCGTATTTCTATTACTGTAAATATAAAAATCCTCACCTTCTAACTCTGTTTCAAAGGATTTGTATTTCTTAAATGGCTCAACAAATCTTAAACCAATAGATCCCTTTTTGTTATTGAAATCTTTCTTAAAGCCAAATGAGAACATTGAAAATCCTGGAATATATCCCTGTACCGTTTGATTTGGTGGTCGGAAGAAACCAAAGGTTTCGGCTTTGTATCCCTTTCCCATATCATAATTACCTCCCATATTCCAATTAAACAAGACTCTACCCAAATCATCAGAAGTGGTTTGATAGGTGTATAAATTAAATCCTGCTCTTAAATTAGCATCCCCGACTTTTATTGAGCCATAATAGTTAAATCCAACAGATAGGTTTTCACCGATATTATCATAAGAAGTAATAGAATTATTGCCTGATAGACGCACATTAGATTCTATCAAATCATATGTTTGTTTAGCAAAAATATAATAGCTGCCTTTATATTTTCCTGCAAAACTATTGTAGCCTATTTCCAACTGATGAGTAATTTCTGGTTTTAATTGTGGGTTACCCTCAGTCAAAGTAAGGGTATCGGTATATGAAACATTAGGGTTGATGTACCTCATACCTGGTCTGTAAATTCGTTTACTATAACTAGCTTTTAGCGACCTCATCATATCAATCTTTTTGGATAGTATTAAACTTGGTAATAGTGTCGTATACTCATTCTCAAAAGGATCTTTTTCATTTTGTGCCCATAAATCATTTTGTTTAGAATTCCACTGCCCTTTTATGAGGGTATTCTCTGCTCTTAGCCCAACTACTGCTGCCCATTCTTTGCTTAACTGCCATTTTGTAGATAGGTATATAGCAGCAATATTTTGAGTGTAGTCAAACTGCTCAAAGGGCTGAAAAATAGTTGGGTTTGAATTTTCAGTGTTGTAGTTGTTCAATAGGTTTCTATTGACATACTTAGCGCCGAATTCTATAGTATGTTTATCCATAAAGGGGTGAGTATAATCCAATTGATATGTATAGGTAAGAGGACTACCATCATTTTTATTAATAATAGTGTCGTTAGGTGTGCTAGCATCATATTCTTGATACACGTAATTGTCTTGGTCAGAAACGTCTCCTCCTAATTGAAAAGCGAGTCTTAATTCTCGATCTTCGTGATTGCTGAATTGCTTTATATAATCAGTGGTCCATTCATATCCTAAACTCAAATTTTTAGAATCTGTGTAGCGTACGGTATCGTTAATTTGGTAAGCTAAGTCATCGATAAAATTATCTGAAAGTATAGACGAATACAAATAATCATCAGCCCATTCATGATTAGTTTGTCGATTACCTCTCATTTGAAAACTCGTTACAATACTATTATATGGATTGATATCGTAATATATTTCAGAGGTCCCTCCAAAACCTATCCACTGACCATTAGTTTGCGCGTTTTTAGTTAGAGTTGTAGAATCAGCATAATTGAATCGGTAGTAAGTCTGCTCCCCAGAAAGTGGCCAACCGTAACGCACTCTACCACGTACAGAGATTCCAAACTTTCCTTTACCATAATTGAGGTTTAAAGATTGTTTATTAACTCTAGTACCAACAGAGCCGTTGATAGTACTTTTAAAGCCTGAAATCTGTTTTTGTTGAGTAATGATGTTAATTATACCTGCACCACCTTCACCATCATATTTTGCTGTTGGGCTAGTAATTACCTCAACACTTTTGACTTGCTCGGCAGGTATCATTTGTAAAGCATCAGCCGCCGAACCAGAAAAGAAAGTCGATTCCTTGCCATTGACTAAAAACTTGATGTTAGAAGAGCCCCTAAGATTGACATTACCTTCTAAATCTACTGATAAGAGTGGCGTTTTACGTAATACATCTGTTGCGTCATCTAGACCTTCATTCAGGTCGTTTTCTGCATTGTAAACGATTTTCTCCATTTTACTTTCGTAGACCGGTCTATCTTCGTTTATAGAAACCTCATCAAGACTAACAGCTCCTGGATCGATTTTAACTTTTTTTAGAAATACAAATGTTTTATTTTTATTAAGAGAAACATCGACCCGGGTCTCATCATAGCCAATATAGTTGACTAAAAAATAGTAATCTGCAAGACCTAAGTTAGTGAATTGAAAAGCTCCCTTTTCATCGGTAATTGTACCCTCCATGAGGATATCATTTTTTCTAAATAGTCTTACATTGGCAAAAGCTAACTCATCGCCCGATTTGGCATCAACTAATTTGCCGCTAATTTGACCATTGTGTAAGGATGCATTTTTACCACTAAAACCACCCATATTGGGGCGTTGAGCATAAAGCAATCCACTAATGAAAAGTGTAAAAATTGTTAAGTTAGTTTTCATGGCACAAAAATAGTCAAATAAAAGAATGATGTTTCAAATGAAAATATATGATAAAATTAATAAAAAAAAAGGCTTGCTTCTAAAGAAGCAAGCCCTAACAAAACAAAGGATAGAATCTAGTGATCGTGATCACCGTGTTCCTCACAATGAACCTCATATGAGCCCGCTGGGACTGTATCATTTCCAACGACAGTCTCTTCAATAGTATGTAAGTAATCTGGGGCTTCAACTTCTTCTAGTGCAGTACCACAGAATTCTCCAATTTCTACTTGAATTTCTCCAGCATCTGTCATATATGCTACATGGCATTCGTGGCAATCATCGCTGTCTGAACAAGAGAACATGAATAGTGCTAATGCGGGTACAATTAATAATTTTTTCATAATTTTTTTTTAAATAGTTAAACATAATTTGAGATTATATGAACGCCCTACATGAGGGATTTCATAACTTTTTAAACGAGATAGATGAGGTGTATATTCGACGTTCAAAAGGTTTCTTACACCTATTAAAAGGTTTATTTTATTTGATTTTGAGCCAAATAATAATGACGCGTTGATGATGGAATAATCATCTGTTGGGCTTTCATTATTAGCAACTTTTTTTTGTGAAGAATTATAAATATGATCAAAAGAAACTTCGCGACAATTAAATATATTTTTATTCAAAAAATAATATTTGATTGAGGTCTGAAATGTATTTGCAGGCATTAATGGTAAAAATTGATCTTTAGAACTTTTTCCTTCCATAATTGATATTCTTTCCTCAATATGTAATTGGTGTATAAAGTGTGGGTGATAATGTATATTCATTTCAATTCCCTTTAATTGAACATTATCTAACTGTTCATATACATACAGTGGATTATTATTAATAATACTATCCTGCGGACTTAATATTATAAAATCATCAATATTATTATAAAAAGGATTTATAATAAGACCTAAATGCTCATCGGACCATTCGTAAGTAAGGTCTAGTTGATTCCCTTTTTCTTCAATAAGATCTGGATCACCTACTTCATAACGCTTAGTTGCATGATGAACTCCATCTGATAATAATTCAGAAATATGTGGTGTTCTAAAAGCTGAGGAGTAACTGAATTTTAATTTGTGATCATTAAATGTTTTTGAGAAACCCAAAGAAGTGCTTAAGGCATTAAAATCATTTTCAAATGAATTAGATTCAGCATTAATTTTTCTGTAATCGAAACGTGTTCCAAATAAAAAACTCCAATCGTTTACAACATAATCAAGGTTTGAGAACACGCCTAAGTCATTAGTTTTAGCGTCTGGAATTAGTTGAGATGTTGTTGGATTATTTTTATTATTTTGTATTGCACTTTGTGAGCCGAATGTCCAGCTAATAGCTTGATTTAATTGTTTAACATATGAAATATTAAGCTGACTTGATGATAATTCAATGTCATAATCTGCTCTAGTCCACTTTTCAAACTCTTGAAGTTTATTATTTGAATGTGCTAAACCTAATTTAAGAGTGTTTTCATTAAAAAATAAAATATTATCTAATGATATTATATGATTGTTTACTATTTGGGTTGGACGATTTTCATAACGATCTTGATTAGAGCTTGTTAACTGTTCAAGTGTTGGACTTGCGTCATGAGAATGAGCAGGAATTCCCATAACATTACTATTTAACTGATATCGTAAATTAATTATCCAATTACTAGTGCTATACCCAATGGCGGTTTTTAGTGCTAAGTTATTATAACGAGAATTGAATAAATAATTGCCATTTGGCATTCTATAATCTGCAGCAGATCCATATTCTGCATAGGTGTTCATTCTAAGTTTATTTTTTGCCCATTTAGAAATAATTTGATTATTGTACCTCATTAAGGCTGACTCAAAGTTTGATACTAGTTTCAATTCACACTGTCCTGAGGACACATAACTGTCGTCCACGAAGTACAAAGCTCCTGCTAAAGCATCGGCACCAAACATAATTGATGCTGGGCCTTTAATTAATTCAACCTTACCTATTCCTAAATCTGTAAAACCTAAACCATGATCTCCACCCCATTGTTGATTTTCTAGTCTGGCGCCATTTAAATAAGTTACAAGCCTCATTCCTGAAAGCCCTCTTACAGTAACTTTATTAATACCAGTACCTGTTGATTTTTCATAAACACCAGGAATATATGTAAGTCGATCAACTAAATTTAAAGAGTTGTCATTAAAACTATTAATTGTTAAAGCGCTTAAAGCAATTACTTGATTTGAAGAAAGCTGATGATTAATTGCTGAGACTTCAACTTCATTAATTTCAACATGAAGCTTTTGCAGGGTAATACTAATCTTAGACTCAGTATTGTCAGTTTGATAAGAAAAGGTTTGATAGCCTTCTTTACTGAAAACTAAAACTGATTTAGGAGGTAAATCTATATTAAAACTGAATTCGCCATTAATATCTGTATTTGTAAGGATTCCTAAGGGATGAAGATAAACCTCTGCTAAGACTAAAGGTTCCTTTTCAATATTTGTAACAATGCCCTTCTGCTGTGCAAATGAAGCAACAGAAAACAAATAAAATAGTATTAAAATAATATTTTTCATAGTTTTGCAACAGCATTGCAAATATATGTTGTTTGCTTTAACCTCGCAACAATGTTGCATTTTTATGTTAGAAAAAAAACAAATTCGAAAAACCCCGTTTAGACTAGAGGTGCTTAAACTTTTTAAAGCATCTAAAAATGCTATTTCACTTAAAGAAATCGAAAAAAACTTAACCTCTTTTGATAGAATAACACTTTACCGAACCCTAAAACTATTCATTGAAAAAGGTCTTGTACACGAGGTTTTACACTCTAGTGGAAAAAAGTATGCGCTTTGTAAAGAACAATGCGGTGAACATCAACACATGCACAATCATATGCATTTTCACTGTTCAAGTTGTAATGAATCATTTTGTCTTGACACACAAATTAGTAAATTAAACTTACCTGGCTATATCATTCAACAGGCCGACTTGAATGTTCATGGTATTTGCAAAGAATGTAACAATTAAGAATTTGATTGTCTATTACACTCTAAATTTTATTAGATAAAAATTCTAATTGGCTTTGTAGCCGTTTAATAACCAATGCAACAATCCTTTTATTCAACTCAGATAAATTTAATCTATAATAGCTATAATCTTCTAAGGTAAATAAGCCTACAATAGTGCCTAAAATCAAGCTTCTTAAGCGTTGGTTGGCAGATAATGCCTCTTGAATGTAACTCATCTTCTCATGATTAGATAATTTAAAAAAAACACCTTTATATTGTTTGACATAATCAATAAATATTTGAAGTAACAAATCATTTTGAAATTTAAGTATTGGTCGTAAAACATCGTTTTGAAATGTTTCAATTTCTTTGGTGTTTAAATCCTTGTCTAAAGAGTTTAAATTTGGACGAATAGCCAAAAGTAAGAAGGTTCTATCTTGCATATTATAAGTGTTTATACATGGTATAATGTGGGCCTATCCCTTCAATTTCATAAATTAGGCCTGTCTTTATAAAGCCAAGTGATTCGTAAAAGTCAATAGCGACTAAGCGAGCCTTGCACCATAACAAATCACCCCCTAACTTCTGAATATCTGCCATAGCTTGTATCATCATAGAACTTGCCAAACCTTGTCGCCTGTAATTTGGATGAGTTGCCATACCTCTTAAACGATATGCAACTAATGCTTCAAATTCTAAAATGGGCTCAGGGTAAAAAGTGGCAATAGAACAAACTTTTTGATTGATAATATTAGCATAATGAAGTGTTTGAAATTCCTTATCCCTATCATAATCAGTAAACTCTATTGGTAATCCAGGTCTAAGAACAAGGCTTCTTAAAGGACGTATGATTTCTACATCAACTTGCTGAATAGTCATAATACAAAATTAAGGATTTATAATATTGAATTGCGTATTTTTGTACTTTCTAAAAACGTCAAGATTTAAGATTATGGAAATTGTAATGATTAAAAAATTAGGTTGTGGTCCTTGTAAAAAGTTTGAACCTATAGTTAAAGCTGAAGCTGAAAAACGCTCCTTAAACTATAGACACATTATGCAAGAAGATATGCCCGAAGAAATAAGGCCACCATACTTCCCATATTTCTATCTTTACAATGATGGCGAAGTTATTGAACACTGGGGTGGTACTAGTGATAGAAAACTTGAAAAGGTACTGGATAGAAACCTGAATAAATAGTCCCTATTTATTATAAAAAATATGCATCACTATAGCGTGAGGCAGGGTAATTACCGAAATAATAATAATAGAGAGAAATGGAATTGATATTCCTAGATATCCAAAGTAAGAAAGTGCTAATAGCACAGATGTAAAAAATATACTTAATAGGGAATAGGGCAAAAGTAATTTTAAAAACTCTACTAATCCAAAACTACCATCTTCGGACTTGAAGAAAAGATATTCCTGATTCATAACTCGTATAGAGTGTAGTACTACAAAGTAAAGTGTAAAACCTATAACAAAAGGAAAAAGAAAAAAGGTTAAATGAATGAGAGCTATTAAAAACAACTCGGACGATAGGCGTTTTGTGCTAATCTGCTTTTTAAAAAAAAGATAAATTAATAAAACTAATGTAGTAATATTAGTAATTGTGAAAAAATAAAAAAATATATCCTTGTTGTAGACTATGCTGAAATCTTGTGTGTCCTGAAAATAAGCTGTTATAGACGCTAATTCACTAATGTTATAATACATTAAAGTAGCCAAAAGTGCTAAGCCCCAAAACAAAAATAGTAAAGGGTTAAAATTTCTTAAAGTTAGTTTGGCGTCGACAAATTGTGATTCTCCAAAATGAAATGCTGATAAAATGAGAAAAAATATAAAACTTATTATAGGGAATTTTAACCACAATATAACAAATAGAGCAATTAAGCCAAGATACAAGCCGTAAAACTTTAGCTGTGTCATTGATTTTTTCTTGAAGAATAAAATATGGTCTATCGCCCCATGGGGGATACCAAATAACAAGATAAAAAATGAAGCGTAAACTAACTGTTGCTCTAAAGTAATATGACTATAAGCTTGAAAAATTACAAGCAAAGAATATAAGCAGACTAAGAATATAAATGTAAATCTATTCATAAGGGTTATTAAAATAAAAGCAGACTATACACTTGGTGCAAGTCTGCTTTTACAATTAATCAAATATTGAACAGATTATTTTGACTCAGAAGTAGCGATATGATAAACTACTAAACCAAATCCAATTTTATTAATAGCATCTGCTATATTATAAAATACATCTAGCATTTCTACATCAAATGCACCTGCTAGCCATCCTCCAGGCATACACATGTATCCTATTGGATAAATTGCCCAGCCGACTAAT
>CAXFOQ010000009.1:0-37898 GCA_964004705.1 uncultured Flavobacteriales bacterium
CATCGACTAAAGATTCTCTACAACCGTATTTATTATCAAACTTAGACTTTGTTACTGAATCGTTGATGTTAATTGCTGGAGTATACAATGTACCGTTTCTTTCTCTGTCAAATAACCTCAATACTCCCGTTGTTGTTTCTTCCGACAAACCTTTAATACCTTTTGATAACTCAGGATATCTGTCAAATACCATATTAGTAAGATCACCACCATCATCTAGAATCATATTTAATGGCTTACCGTCTTCAAAAGCAAATAATGTTTGCTCTATGCACCAATCAAATTCGTCTTCATTCATGCCTTTCCATGCATATACTGGAATGTTTGCAGCAGCAATAGCTGCAGCGGCATGATCTTGAGTGGAGAAAATATTACAAGAAGACCAACTCACTTCAGCTCCAAGTGCTTTAAGTGTTTCAATAAGTACAGCGGTTTGTATAGTCATATGCAAACATCCTGCTATACGAGCTCCCTTCAAAGGTTTTTCTTGACCGAATTCTTCTCTTAGGGAAATCAGACCTGGCATCTCTGCTTCTGCCAATTCAATTTCTTTTCTACCCCATTCTGCAAGGGTAATGTCCTTTACTTTATAAGCTAATTTTTTCACTTTTGATTCCATTTGTTAAATTTTAGGGTACAAAAATACAAAATTAACTCCTCTTTTTGACTTATATTGCTCAACCAATGTTAGATTTTTCATACAACAAGAATACATGTCGATTTCATCTCGTAATAGAGTCCATTGAGACATTGTGCTTAACAAAAATTTCAAGGACTGAATTTCTAAAAAAAACAAAGCGTGAGAGAGAAATTGAGGCTAAAGAAAATTTATTACAACACATACATCCAAAAAGTCATTTTTGTTATAATAGCTATGGAGCTCCATACATATCCAATGGCAAAGCCGTTTCGTTATCTCACTCAAGAGAATTATTGGCATATATTAGCGCAAATAAGCTTGCAGCTGTAGATCTAGAACCTATCACATTTAAAGCATATCAAATAAGAAATAAATTTCTCAGTCAAGAGGAACTAAATCTAGCCAAAGACAATAAAATAGCAACCTTAATGTGGTGTGCTAAAGAGTGCCTATATAAAATACACCAAAAAGGAAAGCTAATTTTTAATGAAGATTTAAAGATTCATAACATTTCAAAAAAACAAATAGAGTGCTCTATATTAAATAGACAATATTTGTTAAACTACGAAAAATTTAAAGAACATTGGCTAGTGTATTATTTTGATTAGTTACATTTGCATAAATGAATATTTACAACTTCATAACATTAAGCAAACAAAAAGGTAAGAAACTTTTTGCCGTTTTAATAGACCCCGACAAACAAAATACACATGAATTAGTAATACTAATTGAAAAAGCTGTTGCCGCTAAGGTAGACTTATTTTTTGTAGGCGGTAGTTTATTGACAAATGGCAGTTTTGCAACTTGCATTTCAACTATCAAATCTAATTGTTCTATTCCGGTAGTTATTTTTCCAGGAAATTCTATGCAAGTAAATAATGATGCTGACGGCATTTTATTCTTATCACTTATCTCTGGAAGAAATCCTGATATGCTTATTGGTAATCAAGTTATTTCTGCCCCTTTGCTTAAACATTCTAAATTAGAAATATTACCTACCGGCTACATACTAATAGATAGTGGTAAGCCAACCACCGTTTCTTACATGAGTAATACAACACCTATTCCTCATGATAAAAACGATGTAGCTATGTGTACTGCCTTGGCAGGTGAAATGCTAGGACTCAAACTTATTTTTATGGATGGTGGAAGTGGTGCTACCAATCCTATTTCAGAATCCATGATTAATCTGGTTAGCCAAGCCATTGATGCTCCCCTAATCATTGGTGGCGGTATATGTAGTGGAGAAAAAGCTATGGCCAATTGTAAGGCCGGTGCTGACATCATAGTGGTAGGAAATAGTATAGAAAAAAACCCTAATTTATTAGAACAAATTGCCCAATCTATTCACCAATATAACACCTTAAAAAATAATGAAATGCTCAGTAGAAATTAGCATGTACCCCCTTGATGTCAATTACATCGAAGCCATCACATTATTTATCAAAAACCTCAAAAAATACCCTTTCATTTCTTTAGAAATCAATGGTATGAGCACACAAGTATTTGGCGATTATGACAACGTCATGACAGCCATACAAAAAGAAATGAAAACTAGCTTTTTACTTGAGCAAAAGGTGATATTCACTATGAAAGTCATCAATTCCCATTTGCAAGAAAAACCAAGTATTTGAGAATGAAAAAAGTAGTAATTATAGGTCCAGAGTGTACAGGAAAAAGTACGCTGACTCAAGCCTTGGCTCAAAACTTTGATTGTCCTTATCGTAAAGAGTACGCAAGAGAGTATATTGCTCAACTATCCACACCATACACACCAAAAGACATACTAGATATTGCTAAAAAACAAATTGAGATAGAAGATGCCATTCCTAAAAACAGCCCCTATCTTTTCTTGGATACCGACCTTATCGTTTGCAAGGTATGGAGTGAATTCAAATACAACAACTGCCACCCTTGGATTTTAGAACAAATACAAGAAAGATATTACGACTACTATTTGTTGTGTGATATTGACCTCCCATGGCAAAATGATGGCATGCGAGAACACCCCAATCATAGACAAGTTCTATTGGCCATTTATGAAAACGAATTGAAAGACCTTAACAAATCATATACTTTAGTTTCTGGAAACAACAGAACTCAAATGGCTATTGATTTGGTTAAACGGTATGCTTAGAATAAGTTACTATACATAAATTACGTGTAACTTATTAAAGCAGAAATTTTTCGGAAATTAATAAAGAAAAATTATCTTTGCTACGTCTTTACGGGGTGCCTCCACAGGCTGAGATTATACCCATCGAACCTGCCAAGGTAATTCTTGGAAGGGAAGGGAGTTTTACATAATTATCCATTAGCAACTCCGTGCTAATAGTAGTGTTTAACGAAATTTATCAAAACAATGACAATCAAATCAATTTTAAGTTGGGCCTTTTTAGCCATTAGCTTAGGTTTAAATGCCCAACAGAAAGATACACTAATTGTGTATACAGACTTGAAAGAAGTCCACATCAATGCACTCAGGGCCACACCACAAACGCCAATGTCCTACAGCAACATCGGTGCCCAACAGTTGGACGAGCAAAACCTAGGACAAGATATTCCTTATATGTTGTCGCTAACCCCATCGGTAGTAACAACTTCCGATGCTGGAGCAGGTATAGGTTACACGGGGTTTAGGGTTCGTGGTAGCGACCCTACACGAATAAATGTAACCATTGATGGTATTCCTCTCAATGACCCTGAGTCGCAAGGAGTATGGTGGGTAAATATGCCAGACTTTACCTCATCGGTAGAAGATATACAAATACAAAGGGGCGTAGGAACTTCTACTAACGGTGCTGGAGCATTTGGGGCTAGTATCAATTTAAAAACCCAATCGCTGAGAGCTAAACCCTATGCCACTACTAGCAATACCATAGGCTCATACAGTACACTCAAAAATAATGTGGAATTTGGCACTGGACTACTTGCCGATAAATTTACTCTAGATGGTAGGTTGTCAAGAATCAGCTCTAACGGTTACATCGACCGAGCCACCTCTGACTTAAAATCTCTGTATCTTTCAGGAGCTTACTACGGAACTGATGAAATTCTTAAATTAAGTGTAATTTCTGGTAAAGAAAAAACCTACCAGGCATGGAATGGCGTACCCCTATCCTATTTAGATGACGATAGCTTAAGAACCTTCAATTCTTACACCTACGAAAATGAAACCGACAACTATTGGCAAGACCATTACATGCTACATTACAACAAGCAATTAGCAAATAGTGGAATGTTCAATTTAGGCTTACACTTCACCCATGGCGAAGGCTATTACGAACAGTATAAGAATGGGCAAGACTTTGGCGATTATGGTTTAAATAATATAATTGTTGGAAACGATACCCTTACTGAAACCGACCTCATTAGAAGAAAATGGCTAGATAATGATTTTTATGGGGCTGTATTTTCTTTTAACAATAAAATCAATAAATTGGACTACACATTAGGAGGTGGTTGGAATACTTACGATGGTAGGCATTATGGCGTAGTACGTTGGGCAGAATACGCTAGTAATAGCCAAATTGACCACATCTATTACGATAACGATGGTATAAAAACGGACTTTAATATCTACGCCAAAGGACTTTATCAATATAACGATAATGTGACCGTTTATGCCGATTTGCAACACCGACAAATTGACTACTCTTTTTTAGGAAGAGACGAAAATGGAGCAGAACGCAACGATACGGTCAATTTTGAGTTTTTTAACCCCAAGTTTGGAGCCTACTATCAAATTGATAACACAAGCTCTGCCTTCGCCTCTTTTGCCATTGCCAATAGAGAACCTAATCGCTCGGATTTTGTCGAGTCATCGCCTAACTCCAGACCACTTCACGAAACCTTGTTCGATACCGAAGTGGGCTATAAAATGGAAGGCTCTAATTTTGCCTTCTCGGCAACTGCTTATTATATGATTTATGAAAATCAATTGATATTAACGGGTAAAATTAATGACGTTGGAGCATACACTAGAGAAAATGTGGACTACAGCGAAAGAAAAGGTTTAGAATTAGAAGCTGGAGTAAAAATCAATCCTAAATGGTCTTGGTCTGCTAATGCTACTTTTAGTGAAAACACAATTGCTCATTATATCGAATACGTGGATAATTGGGACACCTGGGGTCAAGAAAGTAACAGCTATTCCAATACAACTATAGCCTTTTCACCAGAAATGATATGGGCTAGTCAGCTGGACTACCAATTTAAAGAAAATATAGAGCTGCAATTCATTTCTAAATATGTGGACGAGCAATTTATAGACAACACCTCAAGTGATGAACGTAAGTTAGACGCCTATTTGGTTCATCACGCTAGACTGATATGGAACATAGAAAGTGAACTGTTTAAATTAGCAAGACTTAGCTTTCAAATCAATAACCTATTAGATGAAAAATACGTAAATAACGCATGGATTTATCGTTTTAAATCTGATAGCTACGACCCTAGACCTGATGACCCTTACGTTACAGCTAATAGTGAGGGAGGTTACGACATGGCAGGTTATTTCCCTCAAGCTAAGCGCAACTTCCTATTAGGGCTAACATTAGCCTTCTAAAATTAAAAGAACTTATAATATACGCCCTTTGATATTGCTCAAAGGGTGTTTTTTTTAACCCTTGTCTTGCTTATTAGAATTTAGTAAAGCCTTGACAGTAGCTTTGTCCTGTTCCAACTGAATTTTTAGGTCATCAAGATTATTAAAACTAATTTCTTCTCTAATATGCTTTATTAAGCGAACCTCAATTTGTTCATTATAAATATCTGAATCAAAATCAAAAATATGTACTTCTATGCTGTGTTTTTTGAATATAAGACTTGGATTTTTTCCAATATTCATCATACCATTAAAAGTTTGTCCTGTAACTTCCACATGTACAGCATAAACACCATCTTTAGGAACAAGCTTACTTTCATCTAAAATCATTAGATTAGCCGTAGGAAAGCCAAGAGTTCTACCAATCTGTTGCCCTTCAATGACACGCCCCTGTAAAGAATAATTATAACCTAAATAATCTGTGGCTTTGGACACATTTCCAGACAAAAGAGCCTTACGTATTTTAGTTGAACTTATGCTTACATCGTCTATCAATTGGGCTGAAATTTCTTCCACCTCAAAACCATATAATGGAGCGTATTGCTTGAGGTGCTCAAAAGAACCTTCTCGATTTCTACCAAAATGGTGGTTGTAACCGATGACGAGTTTGTGGGTATTCAGTTTATTGACTATGATATCTCTAACAAATTGCATCGAGCTAGTACGAGAAAATGTCTTGGTAAAAGGATGAATAATTAAATGATCAATACCAGCTTGTTCTAACAATTTTATTTTTTCGTCCAAGGTGTTAATCAACTGCAAATTATGGTCGTCTGGAAAGAGGACCATTCGTGGATGAGGGGAAAAAGTCAATAAAACAGTTTCTCCATTTTGATTTTTGGCGATTTCTTTGAGTCTATCGATAATGATTTTATGACCAAAATGAACTCCGTCAAAAGTTCCTGTAGTTAAGATAGGACGACTGACATTTTGAAAGTCAGAAATGGAATGATATACCTTCAAATTTTACTTAATGTTTTGAATGTTAAAACCTTGTTCAAAAGTACTAATTAATTTATTGAATAAATCTTTGCCACAAACTAAATATTTCACGTAAATTTGCCATGATTTATACGGATAAAGACACATTTTTTTTAACACATTTAAGCATAATAAGATGTCACAAAACAAAGGTAAAATATCACAAATCATCGGGCCTGTAGTCGATGTTACTTTTGAAAACAATGAAGCAGGTTTACCTGATATTTACGACTCATTAGAGATTGTCAAAGAAAACGGAACTAAACTTGTATTAGAGTGTCAACAACACATTGGAGAGGACACAGTTCGTGCCATTTCTATGGACTCAACTGATGGTCTTAAAAGAGGCGTTGAAGTGTTAGCTACTGGCGCACCTATCAAAATGCCTGCTGGTGAGCACATCAAAGGTCGTGTATTTAACGTTATTGGCGATGCCATTGATGGTATGGACGATCTTGACAGAGAAAATGGTCTTCCTATTCACCGTGAAGCACCAAAATTTGAAGACCTTTCTACTTCTACAGAAGTGTTGTACACTGGTATCAAAGTAATTGACCTTATTGAGCCTTACGCCAAAGGTGGTAAAATTGGTTTATTTGGTGGTGCTGGTGTAGGCAAAACCGTACTTATACAAGAGTTAATTAACAACATTGCTAAAGGACATGGTGGGTTATCCGTATTTGCTGGTGTTGGTGAAAGAACTCGTGAAGGAAACGATTTACTAAGAGAGATGTTGGAATCTGGCATTATCGATTATGGTGAAGACTTTATGCACTCTATGGAAGAAGGCGGTTGGGATTTATCCAAAGTTGATGACTCTAAAATGAGTAACTCTAAAGCTTCATTTGTATTTGGACAAATGAATGAGCCTCCGGGGGCACGTGCTAGAGTAGCACTTTCTGGATTAACATTAGCTGAATATTTCCGTGACGGCGATGGTAAAGGTAAAGGGCGTGACGTCTTATTTTTCGTTGATAATATTTTTCGTTTTACTCAAGCAGGATCTGAGGTATCGGCATTATTAGGACGTATGCCATCGGCGGTTGGTTATCAGCCTACTCTAGCCACTGAAATGGGAACTATGCAAGAGCGTATTACTTCAACTAAAAATGGTTCGATTACTTCTGTACAAGCAGTATATGTTCCTGCTGACGATTTAACGGACCCTGCTCCAGCTACCACTTTTGCCCACTTAGATGCAACTACAGTTCTTTCCAGAAAGATCGCCGAATTAGGCATCTATCCTGCGGTTGATCCTCTAGATTCTACATCCAGAATTTTATCTCCAGATGTAGTGGGTGATGAACATTACGATTGTGCACAAAGAGTGAAAATGTTATTGCAACGTTACAAAGAGTTACAAGATATTATCGCTATACTCGGGATGGAAGAACTTTCTGATGAAGACAAGTTAGCAGTTTCTAGAGCAAGACGTGTACAGCGTTTCTTGTCACAACCATTCCACGTAGCAGAGCAGTTTACTGGACTAAAAGGAGTATTAGTAGATATCCAAGATACAATTAAAGGATTTAATATGATTATGGATGGCGAAATGGACCAATATCCTGAGGCTGCCTTCAACTTAGTTGGAACTATTGAGGAAGCTAAAGAGAAGGGAGAAAAAATGTTAGCTGAAGCTAAATAAAAACTATGCTATTAGAAATAATAACACCTGAAAAAAAAGTATTTAAAGGGGAAGTGAATTCAGTTCAGTTTACCGGTACTAACGGTAAATTTGAGGTTTTGAATAATCACGCCCCAATTATATCTACCCTTACAAATGGCCATATAAGAGTTATTTATGACAATAACAAAACCGAACTTTTTGAAATTGATGGCGGTGTTATAGAAATGCAAAATAATAAGATTATTGTTTTAGCAGAATAAAACCAACTGTTGAGATGAGAAAATATTTTATATTTTATATTTTCTTGACATCTTGCTCCTCAGATTTTGATTTGCAAAATGGCGATATTTTGTTTCAAGATTTAGATAGTTCAGAACTATGCACAGCTATTGAATCTGTCACAAATGGATATAATCAATCAGATTTATCTCACATGGGTTTAGTTATTAAAAAAAATGAAGAGATTTTTGTCATAGAAGCAATCCCTCCAAAGGTTATTCTTACTCCAATAGATACTTTTCTTAGCAGATCTAGAGATTATAGTGGAAAACCAAAAGTATTAGTTGGTAGACTTAAACCAAAATACAAGCATTTGATAGATAAAAGCATTAATTATTGTTTAAGCAAAGTTGGTTGTGATTATGATAAAGAATTTATATTTGAAAATAGTTCATTTTATTGTGCTGAATTAATTTATAATTCTTTCGATAATGATGACATTTTTAAAGCAGAGCCTATGTCGTTTGAAAATCCAAATGATGAAAATATATTAAAAATTTGGGAAGAATATTATTCGAACTTAAATAAACCAATACCGAAAAATAAATTAGGTATAAATCCTGGATTGATGTCGACATCTAAAGCAATTGAAATAGTGTATATTTACGGCTATCCAAATGGATTTAAAATTGAAAAAGATGGAAATTAAAATAGCTAGACTATTAACTGTATTTGTAATATTTGTTTTTAATAATACATCTGCACAAAGCACATTAGAGCAAGATATAGATGAAGTTACAATAACATCAAACAGATCAAAATACAATAATGATGTAAGTATTATATATACATTAAATAGTGATGAAATAAAAAATACAGCTAATCAGACAATTGGTGACATTTTAGAATTTGCCATAAACATTGACAATAGAGAACGTGGAGGGCAAGGTATTCAATCAGACATTAGTATTAGAGGTGGATCTTTTGAACAAACTTTAATTTTACTTAACGGAATCAAATTAAATGATCCACAAACAGGCCATCATAATTTAAATTTACCTATTTCTCCTGAATTAATTGAAAGAATAGAAATATCAACAGGAGGATCTACAAGAATTTATGGAAATTATGCATATTGTGGAGTTATCAATATTATAACCAAAACAAAAGTTTCAAATTCTGTAATTCTATCAAAAGGTCAGAACAACTTTAATCATGCAGAGCTGAATTTTAATATTTCAAATAATAAAATCAAGCAGATTTTTCATTTACTAAATAAGGACAGCGATGGATATATTAGCGGAACTGATTACACATTAAAAAACTTTTTCTATCAAGCTAAAACTGAAATAAACAATTTAAATACAACTTTTAATGCTGGTATTAACAAAAAAGATTTTGGTGCATTTAGTTTTTATTCAACTAAATATCCAAATCAATTTGAAAAAACTAAAACAACTTTTGCATCATTAAACTTAAATAAAAAAGGAAGTCTTGGCTTCAATAATAATATTTACTGGAGATTACACGAAGATGAGTTTATTTTGTTTAGAGATAATCCATCTCTCTATCAAAATTTTCATAAAACTAGTGTTATTGGAGTTGATATTAATTTGATCAAGAAAACTAAATCTGGCACATCACTTTTTGGAGCTGAATTAATTTCTAATAATATAATTTCTAATAATCTTGGAAAAGAATTAGATATTCCTATTTTAATACATGGAGATGATTATTATACTAAATCCGATAATAGAATTGTAACAAATTTTTTTATTGAAAATAACTTATCAATTGACAGATTGAATATTTCAACAGGAATAATGCTTAATGTAAAAACAAATTTTGAACATGATATATTCCCAGGGATTGATTTAAGTTATAAACTTTCTGATAAAATAAAATTTTATATTTCTGCTAACAAATCTATGAGAACACCAAATTTTACAGAACTTTATTATTCTTCACCAACTAATCAAGGTAATGTAAATCTTGACGCAGAAAAATCAATATCAAAAGAATTCGGTGTTAAAATTAATAATGATTTTCATAATTCTTCAATCACATTATTTGAAAGAAATGGAGAAGATTTAATTGATTGGATTTTATTAGATGGTGATAGTATTTGGAGAACTCAAAATCTTAACGAAATAAAATCTTCTGGAATTGAATTAAACTCAAGAATCAATCTTAAGAAAATTTTAAATTCAAAAATTAACCATTTTAGGATTTCATTTGCTTCAAATAAAGTAGACACTATATCTAATGGCTTTAGATCAGCCTACGTTATTGATAATCTTAAAACTAACTTTTCTTTTAGTCTTAACCACGATTTTCATAAAAATATTGCAATTGATTGGAAAGTTTCATACAAAGAAAGAATTGGTGATTATTTAGATCCAGAACAACAAATTATTAAAAATTATGAGCCATACTGGCTAACTACAGTACGTTTGACAAAAAAAATTAATTCTAATTTCAACTTATTTTTAGATATAAACAATTTGTTCGATGTCTACTACTCTGATTTTGGTACAATAGAACAACCCGGAAGATGGGCTAGAATTGGTCTTAAAGCAAAAATCTGATTATAACTTTGGATTATTTTGATGTCTGTTTTTATCTCTAATTGATTTTAATTTAATTTTACTATCAAATGATTCTTGTAAATTTATTTTTGTTTGATTAGCAATACATAAAACCACAAAAATCACATCTGCAAGCTCTTCACCTAAATCAGAATTATCAATTTCTTTAAATGATTGTTCGCCATACTTACGCGCCATTATTCGTGCCACCTCACCTACTTCCTCAGTGAGTATAGCCATATTAGTTAGCTCATCAAAATAGCGAACACCATATTTTTTTATCCAATCGTCTACCTGTTGTTGTAATTGTTTTATTGACATTATTCTTTATTTTTTGAATCAATTATTAGAGTTACGGGGCCATCATTACACAAATTGACTTTCATATTAGCACCGAATTTTCCTGACAGAACTTGGCTCTTAGAGTCTAAAGTCAAACGTTTAATAAAGTTTTCGTAAAGAGGCTTAGCAAATTCTGGACGTGCCGCCTCAATAAATGAAGGGCGATTGCCTTTTTTAGTTTTGGCATGTAAGGTAAATTGACTGACTACTAGTAATTGACCCTTGATATCAATAATAGATTTATTAATCTGATTATTTTCATCGACAAAAATGCGAAGGTTAGCTATTTTTTTACTTAACCATTCAATATCTTGTTCCGCATCCGAATGTTCTATACCTAATAGAACTAATAACCCTTGTTGGATTTCACTATAAATCTGACCTTCTATACTGACTGAAGCCTCCGAGACACATTGTATGACTACTCTCATTTTTCGTAACGGTTTATTCTAAAACTTTCTTCATCTTGCTCAAGCATATTGAGATAGTTTTTATATCGAGAAGTTGCTATTTCCCCTTTTTCTAGTGATAATTTAACGGCACATTTAGGCTCGTTGACATGTAAACAATTATTGAACTTACAATCTGATTTTAGCTTTAAAAATTCTACAAAGTAATCGCCTAGCTCATACTTATCTATTTCACTTAGCCCAAAACCTCTGACTCCGGGCGTATCAATGATAGAAGCTCCGAAATCGAGGTCATACATTTCTGAAAAAGTTGTGGTATGTTGTCCTTGTTGGTGTTGTTCAGAAATTTCTTGGGTAGTAATATTTAGATTAGGCTGAATACTATTTAATAAAGTGGACTTACCAACTCCTGAGTGTCCAGAAATTACATTGACTTTATCTTTCATCAGTTCCTTGATATCTGATAAGTCATCATTTAATGTACTTTTGGATAAACAACGGTAGCCAATTTTCTGGTATATAGAACGCCTTTCTTCCAAAAGAGCTAAAGTTACTTGATCGTATAAGTCGGTTTTATTGAATAGTATAATAACGTCCACACCATAAGCTTGAGCAGACACTAAAAAACGATCTATAAAACCCGTAGAAGTTTGAGGACTTTTCATAGTGACAACTAATATAGCTTGGTCTACATTAGAAGCTAAAATATGTGTTTGCTTAGATAGATTAACAGATTTTCTCACTATAATATTTTTTCTGTCAAACAATTCATCAATTATAAAGGAATCATCTTCATTACTAACCAAAACTTTATCTCCAACTACAATTGGATTGGTACTTTTAATGTCTTGCATTCGAAACTTACCACGAATACGGCAATTCAATAATTCACCATCATCTGTTTTGACAATATACCAACTTCCTGTAGATTTTATAACAACGCCTCGCATTAGTACAAATATACTATCTTAATTTATCAATATAATTTTGTTAAATGATTATGTTAATTGAAATAATAATTATTGAGTCAATTGACTTATCTTCGCATTATGTCTATTCAAGTTAAAGATGTAAGTAAGTATTATGGCCAACAAGCCGCTCTGCAATCGATTTCTTTTGAAGTTAAGAAAGGTGAGATTGTAGGTTTTTTAGGGCCTAACGGGGCTGGTAAATCTACACTTATGAAAATTATTAGCACCTATTTAACAGCTGATGAAGGGCGAGTCGACATATGCCAAGAAAATGTGGAGGGAAATCCGTTAAACGTACGTCAAAAAGTAGGCTACTTAGCCGAGCATAATCCCTTATATTTAGAAATGTATATTAAAGAATATTTGGGTTTTGTAGCCGAGCTATACGGGTGTTCTAAAAAACGTGTGGTTGAAATGATAGAGCAAACTGGATTAAGTCCAGAGCAACACAAAAAAATAGGAGAATTATCTAAAGGATACCGTCAAAGAGTAGGTTTAGCGGCAGCATTGATACACGAGCCCGAAGTACTTATTTTAGATGAACCTACTACAGGATTAGACCCAAATCAGTTAGTAGAAATAAGAAACCTCATCAAAAATAGTGGTAAGAATAAAACCGTTATGCTTTCTACCCACATCATGCAGGAAGTAGAAAAAATGTGTAATAGAGTTATCATTATCAACAAAAGTAAAATTGTTGCCGACGAACAGCTAGAATCCCTCAAAGCTAAGAAGATAGATTTAGAGTCCTATTTTCAACGACTGACAGCCTAAAATAATTTAGAACATTAATAATAAACGAAATTACTTTTCTTAAAAATATTTTTCTAATTTTACAGACGATTTGAAAAGTGGATAAATTTGGCTGATTGCAACCACTCCTAAAAAATGCTAAAACAGGAATAAATTGCATCGGCTATCTTCACTTGAATTTTTTAACATAAATACAATTAAAGATGGCTTATTTTTTTACATCAGAATCTGTATCAGAAGGACATCCTGATAAAGTAGCTGATCAAATATCAGATGCTCTACTAGATAATTTTTTAGCCCAAGATCAAAATTCCAAAGTAGCTTGTGAAACTCTAGTAACTACGGGTCTAACCGTACTTAGTGGAGAAGTGAAGACTTCGGCCTATGTAGATATACAAAAAGTTGCTAGAAAAGTCATTCGTAAAATAGGCTACAATAAATCGGAGTATCAATTTGATGCCGATAGCTGTGGTGTTATTTCTGCTATACACGAACAGTCGGCAGATATCAATCAAGGCGTAGAAGCCAACAAAGGCTTACACGCAGAACAAGGTGCTGGTGACCAAGGCATGATGTTTGGCTATGCCACAGACGAAACCGACAACTACATGCCTTTAGGCCTAGATTTATCGCACCGTATTTTAATAGAATTGGCAGAAATTAGACGTGAAGGTAAAGAGATGACCTACTTAAGACCTGATTCTAAATCTCAGGTTACTATAGAATATAGTGACGACCACCAACCTATTCGTATTGAGGCTATTGTAGTATCTACCCAGCACGATGAGTTCATTTTGCCAAAAGACTCGAGCCCAAGTGCTAGTAAAGAAGCTGAGGAGGCTATGCAGCAGCAAATAGAGGAAGATGTAAAAAATATTCTTATTACTAGAGTTAAAGCTCAATTGGAAGAACGCCAACAACATTTGTTTGGTGACGAAAAATATCACGTTAACCCTACTGGTAAATTTGTAATTGGCGGTCCGCATGGCGATACAGGGCTAACGGGACGGAAAATTATTGTGGATACTTATGGTGGCAAAGGAGCTCACGGTGGAGGTGCTTTTTCAGGCAAAGACCCTTCAAAAGTAGACCGTTCGGCAGCCTATGCTACTCGACATATTGCTAAAAATTTAGTAGCTGCAGGATTGTGCAAACAAGTATTGGTGCAAGTGTCCTACGCTATTGGTGTAGCTAAGCCAATGGGAATTTTTGTTGATACTTATGGTACTGCCCAAGTAGATTTTTCAGATGGGGATATTGCCAAAGCAGTAGAAAACATTTTTGATATGCGCCCGGCAGCAATCATAGAACGTCTAAAGCTTAAAAATCCTATTTACCAAGAGACGGCAGCCTACGGACACATGGGAAGAACACCACAAACTAAAACGTTCTCATTCAATGTAGAAGGACAAACTAAGGAAATGACCTTAGAAACTTTCACTTGGGAAAAATTGGATTATGTAGATAAGGTGAAAGCAACTTTCGGATTGTAAAATACCCTTCTGTCTTCTGTCCTCTGTCTTCGGCTCCGCTCAGACGGCAGAATATACCGATGTCTGAAAGAAACAACCGCTGTCTGAGCGAAGTCGAAGACAAAGGTTATCTACTTCTTTCTAAAGAAAATTTGAAGGGGAACTCCGCTGAAGTTAAAACTCTCTCTGAGTTTATTTTCTATATAACGCTTGTAAGGCTCTTTAATGTATTGCGGTAAATTGGCAAAAAAGGCAAAGGTTGGAGTCTTAGTTGGTAATTGTGTGCAAAACTTAATGCGTATGTATTTGCCTTTGGTCGCTGGTGGAGGGTTATGCTCTATAAAAGGCAACATCACATCATTCAATTTAGAAGTACTTATACGTGCTTTTCTATCTTCAGAAACTTTAATGGCTATTTCTAGAGCTTTCAAAAGGCGTTGCTTGGTTAGTGCCGAAATAAACAAAATGGGCACATCGGTAAATGGAGCTATCTTTTCTCGTATTGCCGCCTCATAGGCCTTAGTTGTGTGGGTATCTTTATCCACCAAATCCCATTTATTCACTAGTATAACAATACCTTTTCTGTTTTTGTCTGCCAAATGAAAAATACTTTGGTCTTGAGATTCAAAACCTAGTGTAGCATCAATAAGCAACAAACAGACGTCTGAATATTCTATAGAACGTATGGAACGCATGACGGAATAAAACTCCAAATCTTCATTGACTTTTTTCTTCTTGCGAACACCGGCAGTATCAACTAGAACAAAATCGTGTCCAAACTTAGTATAGTGGGTATCTAAAGAATCTCGTGTTGTTCCGGCTATATCAGTAACGATATTCCTTTCCTCACCCACAAGAGCATTGACAAAAGAGGACTTGCCTACATTAGGTCGTCCTACAATAGCAAAACGAGGTAAATCGCTGTCTTCCTCAGCTTCAGCATCAGGTAATTTAGCTATTAATTCATCTAGCAACTCCCCTGTTCCACTACCATTTATAGAAGATATACAGAAATAATCGCCCATGCCTAAGGCATACAGTTCTACGGCTTCTTGCATAATCTGACCGTTATCAACTTTATTCGCCACAAGAAAAACAGGCTTATCGGATTTCCTAAGGTGTTTGGCTACCGTCATATCCATATCGGTAACACCTTGTTGGGCATCAACTAAAAAGAGTATGGCATTCGCTTCTTCAATAGCCAAGTCCACTTGTTTGCGTATTTCACCCTCAAAGATATCGTCCGAACCAACAATATATCCACCCGTATCAATGATAGAAAACTCCTTGCCATTCCAGTCCGTCTTACCGTAGTGTCTATCGCGAGTAACACCACTGATCGAATCCACTATGGCTTGTCGCTTTTGTATCAACCTATTGAAAAAGGTTGATTTCCCTACATTAGGACGTCCGACTATTGCTACTATATTTCCCATTTCTATTGGTTATTGTAGCCGAATCGCTTCAGCTGTTTATCGTCATCACGCCAATCTTTATTGACCTTGACATAGAGGTCCAAAAATATCTTTTTCTGGAAAAAAGCTTCCATATCTCTCCTTGCCAATGTGCCTACTTTCTTTAGAGCTCTACCTTTGTGCCCTATGATAATCCCCTTTTGTGATTCTCTAGCCACAAAAATAATCGCTCTTATTTTTATAATATCTTCTTCATCAAAAAACTCTTCTACTTCAATTTCTACAGAATATGGAATTTCCTTTTTGTAGTATTTGAGTATTTTCTCTCTAATAGTTTCACTAACAAAAAAGCGTTCCGACTTATCGGTTAAGGCATCTTTTTCAAAATATGGTGGCGATAGAGGAAGTAAAGCTTTTATTCTTACCATAACCAAATCCAAATTGAATTTGTTGAGTGCCGAAATAGGGTGTATCTCAGCATTAGGCAACAATTCTTTCCAAAATAAAATTTGCTCTTTGACGAAGTCTTGTTCTACCCTATCTATTTTATTTAGCAACAATAAAACGGGTAAATTGGTATTTTTTAAACGCTCGAAAAGTTTCTCGTCTTTAAGCTCTTTTTCTCCCGTCTCTACCATATACAACAATATATCGGCATCTTGAAAAGCACCGTGTACAAAGTCCATCATATTCTCTTGCAACTTATAGGCTGGATTCATCACGCCCGGTGTATCTGAAAATACAATTTGGTATTGCTTGTCATTAACGATACCCAATATACGGTGTCTTGTAGTCTGTGCCTTAGAGGTGATAATGGATAATCGCTCGCCTACCAAAGCATTCATCAGCGTAGATTTCCCAACATTGGGATTACCGATAATATTTACATATCCTGATTTATGCTCCATATCAGAGAGTGTCTCGTTTGCGTTTTAATTCTTCTAAGCGTTCAAGATTTTGCTCCCAATCGGACATGTATTGCGCCAATTGTTGTTGCTTTTCTTGATAAGATTCAAAGAATCCTGCTTGCGAAGATAACTCTTTGTATCGGTCTGGCTGTGACAATTCTGCATCTAATGCTTTCAGTTCCTTTTCTAAAGCCTCGACTGAACACTCCAAATTACCTACTTTATTGGACGTTTTCTTGATGTCTTTATCCAATTGTTTACGTTCTTGATAGCTGATTTTATTCTCCGAATCCTTAGATTTTGGAGAAGATGCTTTTTGCTTATTTTCTAACTCAAACTGCTTAAAGTCCATAACTTTTTTAGCGTTCAAAAACTCATTGATATCACCTAAATATTCTTTTATGCCTTGGTCTTTAAACTCATAAACTTTTTCGCTTAGCCCTTGTAAAAAATCCCTATCGTGAGAAACAATAATTAGCGTACCGTCATAGTTATTCAGAGCGTTTTTTAAAATGTCTTTGGATACCATATCTAGGTGGTTAGTAGGCTCATCCATTATTAATAAATTGACAGGTTCTAGCAACAATTTGCATAAAGCCACCCTAGCTCTCTCCCCACCAGACAAGACCTTTATCTTCTTTTGTGCGGCGTCGCCACTGAATAAAAAAGAACCTAACATATCCCTAACTCTTGGTCGGCTATGCTCATCGGCAGCATCTTCAACTACTTGTAAAATGGTCTTATTTTCATCTAGCAACTCAGACTGATTCTGAGCGTAATAACCTACTTTGACTTGATGGCCGTATTCGACTTGACCTTCAAAAGGAATACTATCCACAATAATTTTTGCCAAGGTAGTTTTACCCTCTCCATTTTTTCCTACAAAAGCTATTTTTTCACCCCTTTCTAACAATAAGTCAATACCTTTTAGGACTTCTAATTCATCATAACTTTTAGACACTTCATTGACCTTCAAAGTGACTTTTCCAGAATGTGGCGCAGGAGGGAATTTAAAATGCATACTAGCCGTTTCATCTTGCTCCACTTCTATCATCTCCATTTTATCTAACTTCTTGATTAAGCTTTGAGCAAAAGCGGCTTTGCTTTTCTTGTAGCGAAACTTATCTATCAACATCTTAGTCTGTTTAACCTCTTTGTCTTGGTTTTTCTTAGACTGTATTTGCTTTTCTTGTCGGTCTTTTCTGAGCTCTACATACTTACTGTAACTCGCCTTATAGTCATTGGCTTTACCCAAAATCAAATCAATGGTTCGGTTGGTAACAGCATCTAAAAATGCTCTGTCGTGAGAAACTAAGACCACCGCTCCAGAGTAGTTTTTGAGCCAACTTTCTAACCATACTATAGATTCAATGTCCAAGTGATTGGTAGGCTCATCGAGTAATAATACATCGGGCTTACTCAATAATATTTTAGCAAGTTCTAGTCGCATACGCCAACCCCCACTAAACTCATTGGTTTGTCGAGAAAAATCATCCAATTGAAAGCCTAAACCCAACAGTACTTGACTCATTTCAGACTGTATGGTATAACCACCCAATAAGCCAAATCGCTCGCTTAATTCATTGAGGTCGGTAATGAGTTGCATGTAGTCTTCGGTTTCGTAGTCAGTACGCTCACTCAATTCTAAGTTTATAGTATTTATTTTTTCTTCTAGCCCTTTGATTTCATTGAAGGCTAATTCAGCTTCTTGTTGAACCGTACGACCTTCCTCAAAATCCAAATCTTGACGCAAATAACCCAAAGTACAATCATTTGGAGTAGAAATACTTCCATCATTAGGAGATTGCTCACCAGAAAGTATACACAATAAAGTAGACTTACCAGCACCGTTTTTTCCGACTAATCCAATTCGGTCACCTTTATTAATCATAAAAGAAACCTTATCAAAAAGCTCTTGACCACCAAAATAGACCGATATGTTATTTGCTGAAATCATAAGTTTGCAAAAGTACACTTTTTAGTATGCCTATAAAATGTGGATTTTTTTAGTAAAAACACATATTTAATGTATATTTGCTCATATATCGCGAGGTGGAGCAGTTGGTAGCTCGTCGGGCTCATAACCCGAAGGTCGTAGGTTCGAGTCCTGCCCTCGCTACTAAAATAAAAACGGATCAGCACTTCTACTGGTCCGTTTTTATTTTAAGATTAAATCTAGAAAATAATAGTTTATATCCTATCTAACGCTTCAATTACTGCTATATTTATACTTGCACAAATGTTGTAAAACTTGCAGTAGGAACTATATATGAAATAACATTTATGAAAGCTTTTCAAGTAATGAATTGTCTCATGCTCAATCCATTATTTTACATAATATTTATTCTACCCCATTTTTAATAAGGCAACAGCATGTGCAGCTATTCCATTTTCAGTACCTACAAAGCCCATCTTTTCTGAAGTAGTGGCTTTTATAGAGAGTTGGTTAACTTCTATTTGCATACAGTCCGATAGGATTTCTTGCATTTGTGAAATATGAGGGTTTACTTTAGGCTTTTCTAAACAAACCGTGGAATCAATATTTATAATATCATAGCCTTTTTTTCTTATTAAAGCCATCACATCTTTTAGTAATATTTTACTATCAATACCTTTGTATGTAACTGAGGTGTCCGGAAAATGAAAGCCAATATCTCGCATGTTAGCAGCTCCCAAAATGGCATCGCAAATGGTGTGAATAAGGACATCAGCATCTGAATGTCCTACTGAACCTTTATTATGAGGAATATGAACACCTCCAATAATGAGATCTTCGCCCTCACTCAGTTGATGTACATCGTATCCGTATCCTATTCTTATATTCAAATTATATGAATTAGTTCTCGACTTTTTCTAATTCGCTAAAGTCGAAAGTTAAAGCAAATCTTAAAGTATTTGAAAGTGGATTAACAGCATTAACCTCATCTCTACCTTGAAGAGGAATAAGATAAGAGAAGTCTAATCCAAATACATTATATCGAACTCCTGCACCCAAAGTAAAAAATTGACGATCACCTTTAGAGGGATGCTCATAGAAAAAACCTGAACGAACAGCAAATTGTTGGTCATACCAATATTCTAAACCAGTAGAATAAATCAACTCTCGAATTTCTCTATCATTTAATGGTGCGTCAGAAAAGGATTGAAAAATACCACTTATGACTGAAACATCTGGATCTTTACCACTAATAATTTCACCATCCTCGCTATAAATTGGTGGTGTAGGAACTAATAGTTTGTTAATGTTAAATTCGAATGCCAACTGATTGTATTCATCAATATCTGTAGCTAAAGAAGAACCTATTCTTAAATTAGTAGGAATAAAATCTTTATCAACAGTTTCGGTGTAAGATACTTTAGCACCAATGTTAGAAATATTAAAACCCATAGCCCAATTCATTTTTTGTCCTGCAAAGCCTATTTCCTTTGTGTAAAAACCTGATATATCACCAGCAACAGTATGAGCTGCTTTAGTAGCTAATGTGCCAACTTGTTGACCACCAGTAAGATTGGAATATACATATCTTAAGGCAACACCTGTTGAAAATCGTTGAGATAGCTTTAAAGCATACGCACCATCTAATGAAAATTCATTAGGATTAAATGATCCTAAAGGATTATTATTAGCATCTGTAAAATTAATTTCTCCTAAGGTAAAATATCGTAATGAAAAACCTAAAACTTGATTCTCATTCATTCGTGTGTAGCCGGTTAAATATGATAAATTGATATCAGGTACTAACGACTTTAACCAAGGAGTATAACATATTGAAAAACCAACATCATTTTTAACAAAAGCATACTTTGCAGGATTCCAATGCATAGACATAGCATCAGGCGTAGAAGCTACACCGATATCTCCCATGCCTCCTGCTTTTGCATCTGGACTTATTATCAGAAAGGGAACTGAAGTTGTTATAGTATTAAGTCGGAATTTATTATCATCAACTTGAATTTGAGCAAATGAATGTACATTAATAAATATTAAAACAAATGTATATAATAGCTTTAGTTGATTCATTTTCAGTAATATTAATTGACAAATATAAACACAATAAAAATTAATAACGAATAATTCACTTTGTTAGTATTAACCTTCCAGAATTATTAGTTGTTTTTCCATTTGAAAGACTTGCAATAAGAGAATAAACATACATCCCTTCATTTAACTTAACTCCACTATTTGATTTTCCATCCCATTTAATTGGTCCGTATCTGTAACCATTTGGAGTAACATCTTCTTTTATTTCTTTTACAACTCTGCCCTGTAAATCTATGATTTGCAACAAAACCTTCATTTCTTCATTATTCTGATTATGCTCAAAGTAAAAAGAAGTGAAATCAACCATAGGATTAGGGAAGTTTAATAAATTTTGAATAGTTAAATTATCAGATGAAAGAACAACAAACTCTGTAACTCCTTCAGATGAATTATTATGGACATCCCATACCTTTACAGTCAAGCTATGTTTTCCCTCTGAAAGTGTGCTTAAAGGATAGTTTATTGTTCCACTCTTATAACTATTAATATTTGATTCATAAAAATCGTTTAATACAATTGGATTGGAAGATTCTTCGTCTATTATAGCGAGCATATCATGACCGATACCATTGCCTACTGTATTTATTCCACTTTCATCATACAAAATAGCATATAAAGATGGATTAGCATCAGTAATACCTCCAAAAATGAAGTTGGTATCGTTCATAAATAGTTCAATTTGTGGACCTTCAAAGTCTTTTACATATTCAAGTGACGTACCACCAACAACCATATCAAAATTGTAACCAAATGCATCACAAAATTGGCCTTGAACATTTCCTTTTGCGTACAAACTAATTTTAGCGTTTCCAAAGTCATAATTTATATCTTTAGGAACAATAAATGAAAATGAAAAATCTCCGTTTTCAACTGAGGACTTGCCTTTGAATAATAAGTTCTTTTGTAAATCAAAAACAAATTCTGGAGATTCATCTTGCCCTAAAGTTTGGAAGTCTCTACGTTTGTCATATACTTTTGGATAAACTAAACCATTGAAATTATTAAGCTTAAGATCATTGTGTTGTATTTCTCCAGAAATAGTGACTAAACCTAATGCCTTGGCACTATCCTGAACATCAGTCAGTATAATATCATATTGAGGATATGCCAATTGTAGAGCTGGATCTCCTAATAAAGTAAAGTTTCTATGATTAGTATTTGAAACATCAACAACATTGTTTTTAGTTCTTATTAATACATCTCCTAATCTAGGAAATGATTCATTTTCTTGTGGAAATAAATTTTCAAGAAAGGAAGTGTTTAAATCCAAGTTACTGCCTGTAAATACCACTCTTGAAGTAGTTAACAAAGCTATTGCCCCTCCATTTTCTTTGAGAAACACTTGCTCTCCTGCCGAAACTCTTTCAGGATCGTCGTATCTGCTAAACTCACAAGTTGCCGTCATGAATAAAGGTAGTTTATATTTATTGTTCCAAGTATTTATGTCATCTATTTCTAAAATTCTTTCGTGGGCCCATCCTAGTTCTCCTCCGTGTCCATTGTAATTGACTACAAACATACCTTTATTGATAGCCTCTGAAATAGCATTATTAGCACTCTCACAACGCTGCCCCCCAGTCGATGATTCTTGTTGATAAGCATCCAAATAAATCTTATCTACATTCATCTCAGGATGGTTTGAAGCAATATAGTCTGCCAATTGTTCGGCTTGTAAAGAGTGAACAGTTTCAACTTCATCATTGTCATCACCAACAAAACACATATTTAATCGCCAATCACCATATGACTCTAAAGAGCTATAAGCAATAACTTTATCGACTGCATTTTTAGCTTCTTCGATAGTTTTAACAGGAAATCTTCCTACTCCAATATCCAAAAAAGGAATACTGACAGCGCTAGAAAATATACTTTCTTCCTCATCTAGTAAAGCGAAATAGTCATCAGAGACATAAGAATATAGCTCATTAGTTGAATTAGACGACTGATAAGATACTATATAATTAGTATTGTTGGACAATCTATTTTTTGGGTCATAGGAAGCATCCCCAAATAATAATAAATACCTCAATGGATGGTCTTGGTCGTATAGCATTTTAGCAAAGTCTCTTATTGCCGTTACATCTTGACTCCCAGATGAAAATTCGTTATAAATTTGTTGAGGGCTCACCACTTCAACGTTTAAACCTTGACTTTCGTGGAAATTAGCTAGTCTATTGGCTTGTTCCAGAAATATGGGGTGTGACACAATTAAATAATCAATATTTCTCAAAGAATGTAAATCTTGATTATCTACTTTTCCTAATAAGTTAGCAGATAAGTATCCCCCGTTAAATGCAATAAATTGTCTTAAAGTATCGGTTGGGATTTTAAAGGAAAGCACAGATGCTGAACTTTGCCCTAAAATATATCGTGGGTTGAGTGCTTGTGTAATGTCCCATATTCTTGTTAGTGCGTTAGTATTAGAAAGTTGAAATTCACTGATAGAATTTGATTGAACAGAAGCCAAAGATCTAAAAGACATTTGACTACCAAACATCTTTAAGTCTCTAAGAGTATTAATTTCTATATAGTCAATCCAACCTTTTGCTGAGGGAGATGAACTGCTAAAATTAAGTGTTAATTGTATATTGTCTGATGACGGACTAATTATATTTTCAAAAACTTTAAGATTTGCTTTGTTATAACTGCCACTTATTCCAGAAATAGAGATGTTCTGACTTGACATTCCCGAACAATTAATTGTAAAATCAGAATTGAATGGAGAAGGTGAATTAGCAGCTAGAGCTAATTTTAAATTGGCTATACCTACTATATTAGGAAAATTGAAATCAAAAGATTTGGTATCAACCAAATCGAAAACATCTCCATACCAATTTTGGCCAGATTTGATAAAATTGACTTCTTCTTTTTCGTGTATTTGATAATCATTAAAGGTATTAATAATAGTATCTGCGTTGGATAGCGATTGAAATGACTCTACACGCTTGCCTTGACCTAAATCAGCAGTAATAAAATAGTAAGTATTATCATCATAATAATGCTGTTGACGACTAAAAAAACCAGAGCTATTTAAAAACCATTGATTAGGGGACTGTCCATAAAATAAAATGAAATCATTTTCATCAAAACTGCCGTCAGATTGACCTATAACTTGAATAGCTAACTCTTGTAAATCAATTGTTCGTTTGGAAGAATTTTCTGTAGGCAATAATCCTCCAGGGTGACCAAATATTCTCAAATTCTTAGGGTTTAAATTGGAAACATTCATACCAAGATTTTTTAAATCTTGATAAGACAATCTATAAATCCCATCTGTATTTAAAGCAAACTTATACCAATTACCACTTGAAAGAACAGAGTGTTCAATAGTAGCTTTCGATTTTCTTGCAGGTAAACAGGGTGTTGTAATTAGTTGTAATTCAGCAAAAATTAATTTATAGTAAATTTCGTCTTTTAGTATAAACGGAAAGATATCTCCTTTTACAATAAGCCGTTTTTGATTTATTCCACTTTGGTAATTTAGAAGAGGAATTGAGTCAATTAGAAAATTTTTAACGTAATTAATTTCAAAAGAATCACAAGGGATGTAAATTGGATTAACAATACTTACATCTGCTTTGGAAAGAAAATCAGATGTTTGAAATTCAAAACTTAAATGATGAGAATTAGTATTATTCACTAACACATCGCCATTATGGAATTTATAATCTAGAAAATAGTATTGTGATTGTTGTCCGCTGAGATTTAAAAACATTAACAACAAAAAAACAGTTGTGACTAAATAATTCATAATTAAAAATGAAGTTCAAAGTTAGTACATATGAATGTAAGTTACATGAATAAAATGAATTAAATAATACTATAAAACGTATTTGGAATAATTATATTATCTATTCATTAGTATAAATTGATAGTTGTAAGAATATTTTTTTATTTTTGTTAGCTACTAAGATCACAATCCACGATGAAGAAGATTTTATTTTTATTGAGTATATCTTTATTATTTAGTTTCAATAATGAAGTTAAGGCACAGGATCCTGCATTTAGCCAATTTTTCGCTAACCCATTATATCTTAACCCAGCAATGGCAGGAACTAATATCTGCCCACGAATCAGTCTAAATCACAGAAATCAATGGCCAGGAATAGGTAAAACATATGTTACTTACAGTGCATCATATGACCAATACGTAGAAAAACTTGGTGGCGGATTAGGATTTGCAATAGCCAAAGACGTAGCAGGGGCTGGAAACTTAAATACTACTCATATAAGTGCCGCTTACGCATACAGACTAAAGATAAATAAAAAACTATCAATTAATGCTGGTTTTGAAGCTGCTTACAGACAATTAGGAATTGATTGGCAAAACCTTACTTTTGGGGACATGATTGATCCAGTACAAGGATTTATTTACCCAACAAACGAAGATATTGTAAACTATGCCAACTCTAAAGGATTTACAGACTTTGCGGCAGGTTTTATGGGCTTCGGAAATGCTAATAATCAATTTGATTACTACTTTGGTTTTGCTGCTCATCACATCACAATGCCAGACCAAGGATTTATTGGCGAGAGCAGATTGCCGATGAAAGTAACAGCAAATATAGGAGCATCATTCCCGTTAAACAGATTTGGAACTTACAGAACTACTTCGGGTAGTAGGCCAAAAAATGCCTCAATACTTTCACCTAACATATTATTTCAAAAACAACAAGATTTTATGCAGTTGAATTATGGAATATACGCTATGAAGGGACCTATTGTTGGTGGTCTATGGTTAAGACAAAGTGCTGAAAATTTTGATGCTTTCATTGTTCTTTTAGGAATTGAGCAAGCATCCTGGAAATTTGGTTATAGCTATGATGTTACAATTTCAGATCTTAATAATAGTAATACACAAGGTGCTCATGAATTATCATTTGCATATAAGCTACCTTGCAGAAATAAAGGTAAATCTTTTGAAACAATAAATTGCCCCAACTTTTAGTTTTAAAAATATTCAGATAAACCAATTAAATTATGAAAAATCAAATATTAATAGTTCTTTGTATAGCTTTTATCTTCGGATGTAGTAAAGAAAAATCAAAAACAACAGGCTGGAACTACAATGATCCAAAACACGGAGGTTTTGAAGTCTCAACAAACTACACTGAACAAATTACACCTGATGGAATGGCATTTATTGAGGGTGGTTCATTTACAATGGGACGTGTAGAACAAGATGTACAATATGATTGGAATAATGTTCCAAAAACCGTCACCGTATCTTCGTTTTACATGGATGAAACGGAAGTCAGAAATATTGACTATTTAGAATATTTATTTTGGATTGAAAGAGTTTATGGCTCAAATTATGATAATGGTTCTTATCCTGAAATTTATTGGAAAGCTCTCCCCGACACTAACGTGTGGAGAGATAAATTATCTTTTAACGAACCTTACGTAGAAAGTTATTTACGTCACCCAGCTTTTCATCAATATCCTGTTGTTGGAGTTAGTTGGGAACAAGCTGTTGATTACTGTGCATGGAGAACTGATAGAGTTAATGAAAGAATACTAATTGACAATGGATACTTATGGGAAGACCCAGAGCAAGTTGATGAAAATGTATTTAATACTGATGCATACAAGTTAGGACAATATGAAGGAAGAATAAGAAGACAATTACCTAATCTTAAGTTAGGTGTTCATTCTTATGATAAGAAGGCTGGTAAGGATAAAAGTGCTATTAGAAACGTACAAGAATCAGATGGTATTCTTCTACCAAGATTTAGATTACCAACTGAAGCTGAGTGGGAATTTGCAGCTTTAGCATTAGTAGGAAATACATTAAAAGAAAATGTTTCTGAAAGAAAATTATATCCTTGGAATGGTGATGGTGTAAGAAATCCATCTAAAAGAAATAAAGGTGAAATTGTTGCTAACTTCAAAAGAGGTCGTGGCGATAACATGGGTACGGCTGGTAGGCTAAACGATAATGCTGACAAAACTGCTCCAGTTATTAGCTACTGGCCAAATGAATACGGCTTATACAATATGGCAGGTAACGTATCAGAATGGGTCATGGATGTTTACAGACCACTTGTTGATCCAAATACCACTGACATAAATCCATTTAGAGGTAATGTTTACGAAACATGGCAAAGAGATGAAGATAACTTTATCGTAGAAAAAGATGACTTCGGAAATATTATTAAAAGAGAGGTAACTGTAGAGGAAAATATTAATCGAAGAAATTATTCAACATCTGACAATATTAACTATTTAGATGGTGATTACGATTCTAGAATTCAATCTGCAGGATCAGATTGGCAGAATATTAATGGTACAGATAAACGAGGATATGTTAATCCAATAAAACAGAAAGAAGAAGAAATTAATGAATTATTAAAAAATAAAGATGAAAATGGTCAGCTAAGCCCTAAGGATATTTTAAATCTTAGAAAGCTTAAAAGCGAATTAGAACAACTTACCTCAACTAATCAAGTATATGAATTAAACGAAACATCACTAATTTCTGATCAAACTAGAGTTTATAAAGGTGGCTCATACAAAGACAGAGCGTATTGGATGGTACCAGGGACAAGAAGATTCCTAGACCAAAAGCAATCTACAAGCTATATTGGCTTCAGATGTGCCATGGACAGATTAGGACCACCAACTAGTAACCTCAAAGAAAATCAACGAAAACCCGTAGATTGGAATAAGAACAGCGGTTATTACGAAAAAAAGTAACTAATATTAAACCCCAATTTTATTTGGGGTTTTTTTTGATATGAATGTAAAGGAGCTACATAAATTATTTTTAAAGTCATCTGGAGTCATAACTGACTCAAGACAAATTAAGTTAAATAGTATCTTTTTTGCTCTAAAAGGAGATAATTTCGATGGCAATGAATATGCAAAAAGTGCAATTGAAAAAGGAGCTAGTTTTGCTGTAATTGATAATCAAACGTATTGTCTGAACAAAAAATATATAGTAGTAGATGATGTACTATCTTGTTTACAAGAGCTTAGCCAATACCACAGGAAGCAGTTAAATTGTCCGGTTTTAGGAATTACTGGCACTAACGGAAAAACTACCACTAAAGAACTAATTAAAGCGGTCATTCAAAAGAATTTCAAAACTGTTGCAACTAAAGGTAATTTAAATAACCATATTGGTGTACCATTAACATTACTTAGTGCAAAACTCAATACAGAATTTTTAATAATTGAAATGGGTGCTAACCACACAAATGAAATTAATTTTTTATGCAAATTAGCTCAAGTTAATTTTGGCATCATAACTAATATTGGAAAAGCACACTTAGAAGGTTTCGGTAATGTTCAAAATGTAATTATAGCTAAAAAAGAACTCTACGATCATATAAATGTAAATAATGGAACTTTATTTGTAAATGCTAATGATAAACTGCTAATGTCTATCTCAGAAAATACTGAGCGTGTTTTGTACAATATAAAAAAACAAGAGCAAAGTAATACAATGTTTGCTGAAGCTATTTTTAATGAATCCTTGATTTCTTCACAATTAATAGGAAATTACAATAGAACTAACATTCTTGCAGCTTGTGAAATTGGAAGTTATTTTGGTGTAACTTTAGAAAACATAAAAGATGCTATAAAAAGCTATATCCCGTCTAATAATCGCTCACAGCTATTTAAAACAAGAAGAAATACTATTATTTTAGATGCATATAACGCTAATCCTAGTAGTATGTCTGAGGCTATTAAAGCAGTTCAAAAACTAAATCACAAAAAAAAGCTATTCATTTTAGGAGATATGCTTGAGCTAGGTGAAAACTCATTAGTCGAACATCAATCTATTATTGATGAATTATCAGAAAATAATCAAGAGGTTATACTAATTGGTAATGAATTCAATAAGTGTCAGCATAATTTTATTCACTTCTTTAATAGTGAGGATGCACTTGGCTGGATTGAAGAAAATCCAATCGAAGATATGTTCATACTTCTGAAGGGTTCAAGAGGAATAAAACTTGAAATACTAAAAAAAGTTCTTTAACTCATCTCTTCATTAATTATCTGTTTGACAATTAAGATAAATGAATAAATTACTGAACCTAATATTGAAAATAATATAAAAGCCAATACAATTGGTAATTCATTGACCTCTAATGGCAAAGTTGGCGAGTCAATAATATTTAATAAAGGCTTATTATTTAAAAGAGTAAATTTTGAGATTTCTAAATTTTTAACTATCTCACCATACATAATATTTAAAATCTCAACATCTCTTTTCAATCTAATTTCTTCAAGTAATCCTTTAGCCCGTTGAACTCCAAAATTTGCGTCTTTATAAGAAGCGTATCTATATTCTGCATTTTTTAATTCAAGAAGTACAGAGTCAGCTCTATGAGATAGAAAATCTAAAGTATTTTTGGACTTAGCTGTTTGAAAAATAGCGTAGTATTCTTCCAGCTTATTTGCTAAAGACTCAATCATTAACTTAGCAAAATCTTCATTTTTTGAAACACAAGAAATTTTTACAATATTACTTTCTTCTTCGATACTGGTTGAAATATTACCTTTAGTAAGATTGTAAAATGCTAAACCTATAATACTATCATGCTGTAAAGTAAAATCTTCTCTTTTTGAAGTAAAGTATAAATTCTCAATATTTGTACCCTTCCATTTTTTTCGTAAATCATTGAAATCTATATGATGATTTATCAATAAATCTTCTTTACCATCAATAATACCTCTTATCAAAAGAGCTTCTTCAACAACTCTTCTAGATGTAATAATTTCTTGAATATTAGTTTGGTTAAATGTACCACTGGAAGCTCCACCTAAATTAAACCCAAACTGACTTGCCATACCAGAAATAGCTCCTAAGCCTGTTGATTCTTGACTTTCATCAATAACAAAAGTCAAATGAGCCTCATAGGTTTCTTTCTTAAAATATGCATATGTACTTCCTAAAAGACCGAAAATCAATGATATTACAAAAATCTTAAGCTTATTTTGCCACAATAACTTTTTAATGCTAATTAGTTTTAAAATAACATCCTTTAGTCCTACATTTTCATAATTTATATTTGAATTACTCATATTTATTGTCTTGACAGGTAAAGAATATATAAAGAAGCTAAAGCTGAAATTTTAGTCACTGTACTTTCTAAAACCTTAGTCCAATCAACAGGTTCTGGCTTTTGACGTTTGATTTTTATATCCTCTGTCAATTTTATTGTTGATCCCATCTTAACTCGTGGATATAAAATAAATAAGCCAAAATCTTTTGCTTTAGAAACTTTTCCAGATGGAGATATAACTAAAGTGTTTTCTTTTATATTATGTTTTGTAAAACCTCCAGCATAATTATTTATATAGTAGTTAGCTCTTCTTTCTAAATGTGGAACTGAAATGGATGTTTGATCAAAATTAGAAAGTGCTCCAGTTATGGTAATTAAATCTTGTTTTGCAGAAACATGAATACTATCTCCATCATTTAGAACAATATTATATTTGGAATTTTGATACTTCATTGCTTTCTTTAACTCCAAATGAACAGGAATATATTTATGTACATAGGATTTTTCAATTTTATTCATCTTATCTTTTTCTTCATTTAATGGAACAATTTGAACGAATTCTCCATCCGAGAAAAAACCATTTACAATTTCTTCATCGTCCTCAAAAAAGTCTACCTCATTATCAGGAGTTTCTTCAACCTTCATATTACGAAACATTTTCACGGCACTCATATCAGCACTAGTTTTCAACCCACCTGCACGATTAATTAGCGTAGCTATAGTTTCGTCTTTTGATAATAAGGAATAAACTCCTGGAAATTGAACCTCTCCTGTTAGCACTATGGTTCTTGCTTCTTGATAATCTGGATTAACTCTAACAGCAACTTGATCGTATGGTTCTAGAGCAAAATCCAAAGCCTCATCACTTAAACCTCCATCATTTGAAATATTAAATGATCGTACTAATGTTCTTTGAGGCTTAATTTGATTTGTTTCTGCATCATAATCTACTATTCTCGAAATGTCAATTTTAGCACCCGAAGCCTCTTGTGCCAAACCACCAGCCATAATCAAAAGATTAGCTAATGTAATACCCTCTCCATAAGAAAAAGTATTGGGTAATCTTACAGCACCAGATATTGTAAGATCAAAATCGTCCATATAATCCCTCTTCGACAAAAAGAATAACTCATCATATTCTTGAAGCAAAATATTAGATTCTGAATTTTGCTCTTTGACAATTTTTGCAATATCAAGAATAATATAGTCCTTAGTATAGTCTTCAGAAGTTCTGACTAAATAAGCAGACTCCAAAAACAAATCATCTGATAATGAATTTGACTTCAAAATTATATCGTAAACTCTTTCACCTTCGGAGAATTGATACTCTCCGGAAATACCAGTTGATGAATTGACATAAATCAGATCTTTTGGTATACCCTCTATACTATTTACTATAATTTCGTCACCGTTAAATAAGTTTAAATTATCAGATCCAACTTCGTCAATTGTAATCGTTTTGATAGAATTATTATGAATTCTTTTAATAGTAATTCCATTTTTATAAGCCATTTTGGAAAATCCGCCTGCATATTTAATTAAGTCTTTTAGCTTATCACCGGATTTTACTTCGTAAGTGTAAGGTCTATTTACTTCTCCTTTTAAATCAACCACATTAGAAGCCATTGGAACATAAAGGTAATCGTTGTCCTGCATAAACAGATCTTGAGAAGTACTCGGATCAAACAAAAATTTGTAAATATCTAATGAATCTATAGTTTTGCCATCTCTCATCAAATAAATATTTCTGACCGAACCAATTTGACTAGGACCTCCGGCGGCTACTAATGCATTAAATGCAGTATTTGTAGCAGGAATAGAATAGGAACCAGGATTAAATACTTCTCCAATAATATTTACGGATATAACTCTTGAGTAATTTAACGTTAAATCAAATTGAGACTTCTTTAAATCAAAGAAGGAGCTCATACGACTTCTCACTAAAGATTTAACGGTCTTAAGATTTTTAGAGCCTACATATATTCGTCCTGCAATACGTGAATTGATATATCCACTCTCACTAACTGAAACGACCTCACTATGTTCAGCAAGTCCCCAAATAGAAATAGTTAATTCATCATTTTCGCCTAAAAGATAATTATCAGGCGCTTGATTGTCATAGGCTTTTGAAAAGAAAGAAATAGGATTTTTTCTAAAAAAATCTTGACCATAAATTTTGGCTGAAGGATAAATAATTGAGTCGTTCAAATCAAATAGAGAATCATTCATTGATTCATAAAATAAATTCGATTGAATTAAAGTTGTTTGAGTACCTGTCGTATCTATATAATTAGGATTATACTTACCTCTTTGGTATTTGTAATCCATTGCTTCACTAATTTCTTCATCTGAGAGACCCATTTGTTTTAAAATATCTTCACTAGGAACGTCTGATGGATTAATGTCAGAAGCTTTCATATTGGAAGGCACAAATCTCATATATTTATTTATCTGCTCAACAGTTTGCGCATGAATAGTTAATGAAACTAAGCCAATTAACAGAATTAAAATTTTCTTCATAATGGAACTATAAATTTTTATAAATATAATAAATGTTTATTTCAGGATAGATCTGGATATTACGATACGTTGAATTTCTGAAGTACCTTCATAAATTTGAGTGATTTTAGCGTCTCTCATCAAACGCTCAACGTGATATTCTTTAACAAAACCATATCCGCCATGTATTTGAACTGCCTCGGTAGTTGTTTTCATTGCTACTTCGGACGCAAAAACTTTAGCCATAGCACTTTCTTTATCAAAATTCATATTGTTGTCTTTTAACCATGCTGATTTTAAACATAACAATCTTGCAGCCTCAATTTCGGTAGTCATATCTGCGAGTTTAAAAGCAATAGCTTGGTGCTCACTAATTGCTTTACCAAATGCTTTACGTTGCTTTGAATACTCTAAAGATAATTCATAAGCTCCAGAAGCAATTCCTAAAGCTTGAGCGGCAATACCTATTCTTCCTCCTGAAAGTGTAGACATAGCAAATTTAAAACCGAAACCATCCTCCCCTATCCTATTTTCTTTGGGCACTTTAACATCGTTAAATAACAAGGAGTGAGTATCAGACCCTCTGATACCTAATTTATTTTCCTTGAGACCAACCTCAAATCCTAACATACCCTTCTCAACGATAAGCGCATTTATCCCACGATGTCCTTTTTCAGGATTTGTTTGAGCAATAACTAAGTAAACAGACGCCGAATTACCATTTGTAATCCAATTTTTAGTTCCGTTTAACAAGTAATGGTCACCCATGTCAATTGCCGTAGTTTGCTGAGAAGTAGCATCGCTACCTGCCTCTGGCTCAGAAAGACAAAATGCACCAATAATTTCACCTTTTGCTAAAGGAACTAAATACTTTTGTTTTTGTTGATCTGTTCCATACTTTTCTAATCCCCAGCATACCAAAGAATTATTAACTGAAACAACTACTGATGCTGAAGCATCAACTTTGGAAAGTTCTTCCATAGCTAAAACATAAGAAATTGTATCCATACCAGCACCACCATACTTCGGATCAACCATCATACCCATAAAGCCCAATTCGCCTAATTTCTTAATTTGTTCAACTGGAAAAATTTGGTTTTCATCTCTTTCAATAACACCTGGTAGTAATTCTGTCACTGCAAAATCTCTAGCCGCATCACGAATCATGATATGTTCTTCCGATAAATTAAAGTTCATTTGTATAGTTAGTTTAAATTTGATCAAAAATAATCTTTTTAAATAATATTATGAGCTTTTACAAACAGTACAATGTTATTGGACTAATGTCAGGCACTTCATTAGATGGAGTTGACCTTGCTTTTGTTAACTTTTATTACAATAAAAGTTGGCAATATCAATTGAAAGAATGTCAAACTATTCCTTATGATGAAAAATGGCAAAAAGAACTGAAAGAATTACACCTTAAGTCTATAACTGAAATACAAGAGACAGGTAAAAGATATGCTATTTATCTATCCCAATTATTGAGCAATTTTATTTTTGAAAATAACTTAAAAGTGGATTTAATCTGTTCGCATGGACATACTATTTTACATCAGCCCGAAAAAGGTATCTCACTACAAATTGGTGATGGAAAAATTATTAATGCTCAATTAAATATTCCAATAGTTTGTGATTTTAGGGCTTTAGATGTAGAACTTGGCGGTCAGGGGGCACCTCTAGTACCTATTGGAGATGAATTACTTTTTAGTGAGTACGATTATTGTCTGAATTTAGGAGGATTTAGCAATTTATCATTTAATGAAGCTGGATTAAGAAAGGCCTATGATATATGTCCAGTAAATATAGCACTTAATGAGTATGCCCGAAAATTAAATAAAGAATACGATAACAAAGGAAAAATAGCTAAAACAGGAAAAATAAATTTTAAATTATTTAAAGAACTGAATGCTATACCCTACTACAAACGATTACCTCCGAAGTCTTTAGGAAAAGAATGGCTAGAAAAAGATTTTCTACTCATTATAAATAAATATAATGATAATATTCCTAATATAATGCGAACAATAGTTGAACACATAGCAATTCAAATTACTGAATGTATCAAATTAGGAAAATGTCTGGTTACTGGAGGTGGTGCATTCAACACTTTCCTTTTACAAAGGATTAAGGCAAATTCTCAAGCTAATTTCATAGTAGGCAATAAAAAACTTATAGAATATAAAGAAGCCTTGATATTTGGATTTTTAGGCGTCCTAAATAGAGAAAATCAAATTAACTGCTTAGCATCAGTAACTGGTGCAAAAAGGAATTCCATCGTAGGCAAGTACTTTGCATAATAATTAATTACTTTTGCTAAAATTGACTTTCAATGAAAAAATTATTAGATACATACGAAAACAAAAAACCTGAGGTTGTTTTTGAATGGAGTGACAGCCAAACTGAAGCTGAAGGCTGGGTCGTAATAAATTCACTTCGAGGTGGTGCCGCAGGTGGCGGCACACGAATGAGAAAAGGACTTAATAAACATGAGGTAGTTTCTTTGGCTAAAACTATGGAAGTTAAGTTTACAGTCGCTGGACCAGCTATTGGGGGGGCTAAATCTGGAATAAACTTTGATCCCAAAGACCCAAGAAAGAAAGAAGTTTTGAAACGCTGGTATACTGCTATAACCCCTCTGCTTAAAAATTACTATGGTACTGGAGGTGACTTAAATGTTGATGAAATACATGAAGTCATTCCCATAACACTAAAGCTAGGTATAGAACACCCTCAAGAAGGTGTATTTAATGGTCACTTTAAACCTTCTGCAGAACAGAAAAAAACAATCATCAAACAACTACAAGATGGTGTCTTGCTTGAAATTACCGAGCCAAGCCTAACACCAGAAGTATCAAAAAAATATACTGTTGCTGATATGATTACTGGCTATGGAGTCTCAGAAGCAGTAAATCACTTTTACCATCTTCATAATGAAGACATAACTAACAAAAGAGTAATCATCCAAGGTTGGGGGAATGTAGGCTCTGCGACAGCTTTTTATCTAGCAGCACTGGGATCTAAAATCGTTGGTATAATTGACCAAGCAGGTGGCTTGATAAGTAAAAATGGTTTTACATTCGAAGAAATTCGTCACTTGTTTATAAATAAAAAAGGTAATAAGCTAAACGCTGAGAATATTTTGTCCTTTGATGAGGTTAACTCTAAAATTTGGGATATGAAAGTTGATGTATTCATTCCAGCAGCAGCTTCAAGACTAATTGAAAAAGACCACATAGAACGTATGATCGCTGGTGGCTTAGATGTGATTTCTTGCGGTGCTAATGTACCATTTGCTGACAAAGAAATATTTTTTGGTAGTATTGGAGAATTTGCAGATGAAAGAGTAAGTGTTTTACCTGACTTCATTGCTAACTGTGGTATGGCAAGAGTATTTGCTTACCTCATGAACCCAAATAGTGAAATGACTGACATAGCTATATTTAGAGATACCTCAGCAACAATAATGAAAGCCTTAAAAGAGACACACCAAATTAATTCATCAAAGACAGATATTTCAAAAACTGCCTTTGAAATTGCACTTAACCAACTTATTTAACAAATGAACATTAAAGAAATTTTACACCAACAATTTTTAAGTAATTCATTAGAAAACTATTGCTGGTTTTTAGGCTTCGTAATGTTTGGATTGCTTTTCAAACGAATTATTTCCAAATATCTGAGCCTTTTTTTGTATAGATTACTAAATAGAGACAAATCTATTGATAATAAAACCTTCGATGAATTACTGATAAAACCAATAGCATTTTTGGTATTATTGATATTCATCTATTTAGGATCACTCAACATTTCATTTCCAAATGAACTGAATTTTGAAACTAAAAATATTAATATTGGTTTAATTTTAAGTAAAGCCTTTACGATAATCGTTTTATTTTCTATTTCTAAAATTGCATTACGTTTTGTTGATTATTTTGGCATTGTATTTCTAAAAAAAGCTGACAAAACCGAAAGCAAAATGGACGATCAATTGATTCCTTTTATAATTGAGCTTGGCAAGATTGCTGTATATATAGTTTTGTTCTTTGTTTTATTAAGTAAAATATTCGATATTGATGTTACAGCTTTAGCCGCTGGAGTTGGCATTGGAGGTATAGCAATCGCAATGGCATCTAAGGAGAGTTTAGAAAACTTGTTAGGCTCATTTACTATATTTTTTGACAAACCCTTTTTAGTAGGTGACCTAGTATCTACAGGAAGTATTACAGGTACTGTTGAAAAAGTAGGGTTTCGCTCGACTCGAATTAGGACTTTTGATAAAAGTATTGTCACCGTCCCAAATAAAAATATGATATCTACTGAATTAGATAATCTTGGCAAAAGAAAAGTTAGAAGATCTAGATTTTACATAGGTCTTACCTATGACACCACTATTGAACAAATGAAAAAGGTTGTCAACGAAATTGAAAAATTAATTAACGAACATCCAAAAACAGATCAAGAAGGTAGAGTAAAGTTCCAAGAGTTTGGAGCAAGTTCTTTAGATATTATGGTTTTATACTATGTTAATTCAACAAAGTGGGACGATTTCATAGATGTCAAAGAAGATATTAACTTTAAAATCATGGAAATAGTAAAAAATAATAATTGTGATTTTGCTTTTCCATCCACAACAGTATATTTGCAAAAATAATCAAAGAATATATGGTATATTTATCTGCTAACAACACTCATAGAAGATATTTTACGGCGTGTGTTAAGGTCTCAATTCGTGGAAATCTCATTTGCGGACATCAAATGTCGTTACAAGACCATCCGCGAATCCAGCAGAGATCCTGGTACTTGTCTTGTTCCAGCACACATCGAAGATGCCAGCGGGCCCATCAAACGTTTTGACAAGAGACCCGTCTTTAACGGACCAAATATGCAAGCACCGATCAAACGACCCGCTCGATAAGTACTGACCATTGGAGGAGAAGGCCACCGAGTAGACAGGATCACTGCACAAAGGGGAAGCGTGTGGCAGGTGACGGGGTGGATGGTGGGATTCAGCAAGAGTGTCGCCGCGTGCTTGTTCAGCTCGCGGTGCGACTCTGGCCGCGTGTGCTTCTCAGCCCACGGTGGCAAGATGCGACTTCGGCGATGCGCGTGGTGCACGTGCGCGACGTCTCGCAAGGCCTCTACCGCGTGGAGGACCTCAGCGGCACGTCGCGGCAGTACTCGTCCGAGGTGGCCAAGATCGACTTCGCGTACCCGGAGATCGACATCAAGTACGAGGAGCTGCGGAAGGTCGGCTCGGTCAAGGAGACGCTCGCCAAGTACCTGGACAAGTCGAGCTGCAACCTGCTGATGATGGGCTCGGTCGAGCTCTCCGACCCCGAAAAGAAGCTCTTCCTGGGCTCAGTCTCGCAGGCGCTCGCCAAGGTGGCGGCGGCCGCGCCCCGCGT
>CAXFOQ010000010.1:0-37810 GCA_964004705.1 uncultured Flavobacteriales bacterium
AGTGGTCGTAAAATACTTGTTCTACACCCATTCGTGTTTGTGGGAATCGAATACGTTCGTAATCGCCCCAATTGGATTGTTTAACGTTTTCACCCAAGGCAAACTTGATAAAACCATCAGCACCTTCAAACTTCATTTGGTCAGGACTACTACCCCAACGGAATTTGATGATGCCAGATTGCCCACCGATAGGGTTAGCGGAACCGTGAAGTAATTGAGCTGTGGTTACGCCTCCAGAAAGTTGACGGTAAATGTTAATGTCGTCTGAGTTTATCACATTAGCGATACTCACTTCGGCACTACTCGCTTGAGAACCTTCGTTGACACCTCGGCTAATAGCTATGTGAGAATGTTCGTCTATAATACCAGAGGTGAGGTGCATACCTTTAGCATCTATTTCTTGGAAATACTCTTTTTTGAATATTTCTTCACCAACTATACCGACTCCTACTTTGATAATTTTACCTTGTGAAATGGCTACATCAGCTTGGTCGATTATACCCACATCTTCATTGGTCCAAACCGTAGCATTTCTAAAAATAATGTTGTCTTGTGTTGGTTGTTTTTGCCAACCGTATGCCATATTTGGAAACCATGTTTCACCATAGTGGGGAACATGTGAGGTGTCTTCTTCGACTTCGTTTGGTTCTTCAAAGGCTTCTATAAGTTGCGCCGACCAATCGAAGGTTTGACCTTTAGGATTTACGCCTGTTCCAACAAGTGTTTGCTTATCTTTTAAAGCGTTAATTCGAAAAACACCTTCGTACGTTTCGTATTGTAAGTTGAGGTGGGGGCCTTCTTGTGTAAATTTTACTTTAAAATCTAGTGAGTCAATGTAGAGTTTGCCACTATACTTTTCTAATGAACCACTAATTTTAAGAGTATCATTTTCAGAACTGAGGTAGTTTCCTCTAAAATCAATACTTTTTGGCGTATTGATAGCGTATTCTTTTCCTTGTATCCAATTACTAATAAGCTCAGCGTCTTCAAAGATTGGGTCAGAGCTTACAATGAAGTTGGCTAACTTTCCTTTTTCAAGTGTGCCTATTCTATGGCTCATTTCTATCATTTCAGCGGGATTGGTTGTCAATGCTGCTAGGGCGTCACTTTCACTCAAACCGTGTTTAATAGCGGTCTTTACTTTATCTAAAAACTGACTTTTCTTTTTCAGCTTAGAGCTAGTAAATGCTATAAATATACCATTGTCAAAAAGTACTGCTGGATTTGTTGGGGCTAATTCCCAATGTTTCATTTTCTTTAGAGATACCATATCTGCAGCTTGTGGATTACTAACGTCATAAGCATCTGGAAAATTTAATGGAATAATCATAGAAAAGTTAGTATTCACTAGCTCATTTATGCGCTGATATTCATCGCCATTACCCACGACATAATAGTCTATCTCAAATTCATCGGCTATCTTATGAATTCTAAATATATCTAGCTTATCCCTTACTTCAAAAAATTGTGGGTAGTCTTGTAGTTCGTTCCATGCCTCTAGAGAACGGTTGTATTCTTTGTATTGTCCTTGAGCATACCATTCAGCGTCGAGATAGCTTTGGTGAAGTAGAGCTAAAGTTCCCATTAATGAGCTGGGGTATTTTTGTCTTGATGTTCCCTTGCTCAGTGAATAATGAGCACTTGCTTTGCCTTTCAAGATGCTTTTGTTTTCAGTGCCATCAGCTAGTGTGGCCAATAAACCACTACCTCTTGCTATACCATTATTTTGATGGCTTAGTACTACGCCAAAACCTGCACAACGATAGCTGTCGGCTTCATCTTCATCGTAAGCAAAAAGGCTATTAGCATTGAATTCAGGGTGTATGGCTTCATTCCAACCAGCACCACTTTTAGTATTGCTTTTATATTGTGGTGAGGGTTTCCACTTGACTTTTTTAGGTTCTTTTATACCGTAGTTTGCATTTAAATCTATGAATGATGGGTAAATGTATTTTCCCTTCATATCGTGAATGATAGCCCCTTCTGGAATTGTAGTATCGGCATCAGCTCTAAGAATCTCATCACCTTTTATGATGAGTGTTCCATTTTGAATACGTTGCTGTGGAGAAACAACTAAAGTTGCATTTATAAAAGCATGAGTAGATTCGTAACTATTAACGACTCCATTTACAGGAAATGTAATTTGTGAAAATACATATTGAGCAAATAATATTAGTAATAAAGTGAATACCGATTTCATTTATATATAAATTAATGAGTCTTGTTTGATTATTTAATTAATTTTGTAAAGTTACAACTCTATTTTAAAAAAATTAATATGCAACCATCAAAAGTAAACCTAATAAATTCTTTGATTTTAATTGTAATGCCACTTTGGGCATATTTAACATATGAAAGTAGTGATCCTAATTCTGTCCAATCAATAACAGCTTTAATTCCAATGTTTTTAGGAATTGTTTTATTGTTTTGTACCAATGGCATAAAAAATCAAAATAAAATTATTGCACATATTGCAGTATTTATCACTTTATTAGCTTTAGTTGGATTATTTAAACCACTCGCCTCTGCTATTTCGGACTCTAGAGGCTTGTCAGTATTTCGTGTTTCTTTAATGCTTATAACATGTATCTTTTCTATGATAGCATTTGTTAGAAGTTTTATTGCTGCCAGAAAAAAATAGATAAATAATCAATATTTATAAAGTTTGAAAGAAAAAGCAGCTCTTGTAGCAGTAATCACTAATGAACAAAACCACGTTCAAACAAATGAATACTTGCAAGAACTAGACTTTTTAGCTCATACTGCTGGGGCAATTGCTGTCAAGTATTTTACTCAAAAATTAGCTGTTGCTAATCCAAAAACATTTGTTGGTAAAGGAAAACTTATAGAGATAAAACGCTTTATCAATGATGAAAACATACAGTTGGTCATTTTTGACGATGAACTCGGACCTTCTCAGCTTAGAAATATTGAAAAGGAATTGGAATGCAAAATATTAGATAGGAGTAATCTTATTCTTGATATCTTTGCTTCAAGAGCACGAACTGCTCATTCACGCACACAAGTTGAATTAGCTCAATACCAATACCTTTTGCCCCGACTAACTCGTATGTGGACTCACTTAGAGCGTCAAAAGGGGGGTATCGGTATGCGTGGGCCGGGTGAAACGCAGATTGAAACCGATAGACGTATCATTCAAGATAAAATAGCTCTCCTTAAAAAGAAGTTAATTAAGATTGATAAACAAAAAGCCATTCAGAGGGGTAATAGAGGGGCTTTAGTTAGGGCGGCTCTAGTCGGTTATACCAATGTGGGTAAATCGACGATTATGAATCGCTTATCCAAATCCGAAGTCTTTGCCGAAAATAAATTATTTGCTACTTTAGATACTACCGTAAGAAAGGTGGTTATTGGCAATTTACCTTTTTTATTATCTGATACGGTAGGCTTTATTCGCAAGTTGCCTCATCAATTGGTCGAAAGCTTTAAATCGACTTTAGACGAAGTTAGAGAAGCCGATATTTTATTACATGTTGTAGATATCTCACACCCTAATTTTGAAGAACAAATAGACATAGTGCATAAAACCTTAGATGAAATTAATGCGGCTGATAAGCCAAGCGTTATGGTCTTCAATAAGGTGGACGCTTTCACTTACGAAAAGAAAGACAAAGACGATTTGACACCTGCTACAAAAGCCAATATTTCATTAGATGACTGGAAACATACTTGGATGGCAAAAAGTGGAGATAGCATTTTTATCTCGGCTTTGCAGAAAGATAATTTTGATGCCTTTAGGGATAAATTATACGAAATGGCTAAAGAAATCCACGCTAAACGTTTTCCTTACAACAGTTTTTTGTATTAATTTTTGATCTTTCGAGGTAGTTTGTCCCAAACTAATTGGTAAGAGTGGTCAATCCATTTTTGCATTTGCTTTAAGGAAAGTCCATCAATTATTATGGTGTTCCAATGTTTTTTATTGGAATGATATCCGGGGATAACTTGCCAAAATTCTTCTCTTAATTCTATGGCTTTTTCAGGCTCACACTTGAGGTTCATTCTTAAGGGGTCTTGTTCTAAGGAAATCAGGGCAAACATTTTGCCATGTACCTTAAAGACTAAAGTGCTTTCGTCAAAAGGAAAACTCTCGCTAACGTGTTTTTTTGCTAAGCAATAGTTTCTTAATTCTTCTATCATATTAATGCGTAAAGCGTAGGTCTGCTAGGGCTAGCATCATTATGAAATGGGGCGAAGCTAAGGTTGAGCAAATAACGTCCGTCTTCGATTTTTGATGGTACATATATCAGTTCAGTAATACTACAGCCCATTCTAGTATTTTGAGGATAGTCCCAAAAGGCGTGGTGAGCTGCTAAAACACCATTGTCTTGTTCTTTATCTACTGACGGCAAGTCTATGAGTAAATGCTTTACGCCTAAGTCTCTTAACAATTGAGCGGCTTCTTTTTCCAAATAGGGAGGGTTGGTGTTAGAATAGGCCATTGTTTTTTTATCCTCGCCATTTGGTAGAGTTCTTATAACCATAGCCTCTATATTGTTTTCGATAAGGGATTCAATTTGTGTTTTAGTAATCACTCTATCTTCGCCTTGCTTTGTAGGCTCTATGCTTATCAATTGGGCATTAAAAAAGTAGCTTCTAATACAATCATTTACTGATTCTTTGTTTTCTGAAATATGTCCTACACATTCGGTGTGCGTGCCATGTCCATGAGGGTTGAAAGAAATATTGAAAAAATTGACTGAACCACCTTGTTTAACTTCTCCTACCCAGTCGCCCACAACAACAGCATCCATTTTTACTTCAGGTACATACCAAGCGGTCGGATTATCTAAACCTGCTTTTAGTGGCAAGGAAATATCTATGGGTTTGGATAAATCGACTTTAAATGTTTGGTCTTGATTTGTAATGTTTGCTATCATGCCTTAAAAGTATTCAAAATTTAATAAATGGTCTTTTTTTTAGTGTTTTTGTCAATTCTGGCTTTTATCGCTTGTTATTTTTATAAAAAAACTTCTTTTTTTGGTAAAAAATGCTCAAAAATGCTCAAAAATGGCTCAAAAATGATAAAAAGTGTCTGTTTTTATCATTTTTTGTGTTGTTATGTTTTTCGTCTTTTGTAGTTTGGTAAAAAGTCATGTTTTATGATAAAAAGCGACAAAAACTATTAAAAAAAGACTAAAAACGCTCAAAAACGCTCAAAAAATAGTGTTTTTCTTGTATTTTTAGTTTAGCTGGTGTAAAAAAGCTCTGATGCCACTAAATCAGCAACTAATTTGCCTTTTTTTGTCAATACTAAAAATCTTCCTTTTTGTTCAATTTCGCCATTTTTTAGCCATTTTTTTACAGAAAAGGATAAAAAATCGACCAAAAATGGCGAAAAACGAGATTTTATATAATCTAAATTACATCCCTTTTTAGTGCGTAATGAGGTTAAAATGTATTCGTTAAAGCGTTGTTCTTGGCTAAGTATCTCAAAATCGTTGTTCAGTTGCCCGTTTTTAAGGGAGTTGATATAAAGTATATTGTTCGAAACATTCCAGATTCTTCTTTCACCATCGAATGAATGTGCTGAGGGCCCTAGCCCTAAATATTTTTCATCTGTCCAATATTTACCGTTATGTTTAGCTTCGTACCCTTTTTTAGCAAAGTTGGATATTTCATATTGTTTTAAACCATTTTTTGGAATGAAATCCATTAGCATTTCAAACTGAACTTTACTTTTTTCTTCGTCTAGTGGTAACTGCTTTCCTTTTTTTATAGCATGATGTAGTGGCGTCTTTTCTTCTACTGTTAGCCCATAGGCCGATAAGTGGGGTACTTTTATATCAATAACAGTTTGCATATTTTCCTGCCATTGTTCGTTTCTTAAGGTAGGTGTACCATAAATAAGGTCAACGGTTATGTTTTCCCATCCCGCATCTTGTACACGTTTAATAGAATCGTGAGCCTGATGAACATTATGGGCTCTATTCATGTATTCTAAATCCTTAGCTTGGAAGGATTGTACCCCTATACTAAATCGATTTATAGGTGTATTTTTTAGCTCCTTGACCTTTTGCTCAGTCAAATCGTCTGGATTAGCCTCCATGGTTATTTCTTCTAGATTGTCGAGCTCAAAGGTTTGGTTCAATGCCTCAAATAAAGCTGTTATTTCATCATGTGATAATATAGATGGTGTGCCACCTCCAAAGTAAATTGTCCGTATCTTTGTACCTGCTAAAAATGACGATTGAATTTTCATCTCATGCACTAAGGTATTTAATAAATCTTTCTTTGTTTTTAGAGAAGTGGAAAAATGAAAATCGCAATAATTGCACTGCTGCTTACAAAAAGGAATATGAATATAGATACCCGACACACTACAAAAATAGTTAAGAATTTTAGTAATTCAGGATTTAATTTTTTTTCCTTTATGTTGTATTTTTGTATTGTTTCACCCTTGTTAATTTCTTGTCAAACTAAAACATCACCGACACCAATGAACCATAATTATTTTGAAAATTTAAGCCCTGAAGAAAAAAGAGTAATTGTAAATAAAGGCACAGAGGCCCCATTTACTGGTGAATACGATAACTTTTATGAAGCAGGCATTTTTGTCTGCCGAGCTTGTGGTAGCCATTTATATGATTCGTCTGATAAGTTTGATGCTGGTTGTGGATGGCCAGCTTTTGACAAGGTCAAAAAAGGGGCGATAAAAAAAACATCCGATTTTGATTTGGGTTATGAGCGTACAGAAATTACATGTGCTAAATGTGACGGTCATCTTGGACATGTTTTTGTTGGAGAAAACCTAACCCCTGAAAATACACGCCATTGTGTAAATAGTATCAGTATTCGTTTTATAGCTGACGAAAAATTGAAGAAAGCCACTTTTGCAGCTGGTTGTTTTTGGGGTGTAGAAGAAATTTTTAGAACGCTTAAAGGGGTTTACTCTACAGATGTAGGCTATATTGGTGGTCATACTAAAAACCCGACCTACAAAGAGGTTTGCTATGAGAATACTATGCATGCAGAAGCAGTAGAAGTTGTCTATGACCCCACACAAATTAGCTTTTATGAACTGTTACAGTTTTTTTGGGAAAACCATAACCCAACGACACTTAATCGTCAAGGTCCTGATATAGGAACTCAATACCGTTCGGCTATATTTTATCACGATAGCGAACAAGAAGATATTGCCAAGAGTACTAGAGATGAATTGGATAGGTCTGAAAAGTTTAACCAGCCCATAGTTACAGAAATTGTGCCTGCTAAAACTTTTTACAGAGCAGAAGAATATCACCAAGAATATTTATTTAAACAAGGAAAAGGAAGTTGTGGAATTTAATTTCTGTGCAGAGAAATGCGAATGGTTGTTCCCTCTTTTGATGAACTTTTTACGTACAGTCTGCCTAAATGATACTCCTCAATAATTCTTTTTGACAAGGACAAACCTAGTCCCCACCCTCTTTTTTTAGTAGTAAATCCAGGCTCAAAAATACGTTTGAAATTAGCTTTTTGTAATCCTTTTCCGTTGTCGCTAATATCAATTTTTAGAAAATCCGAATCGCTGAATAGTGTGATTTTAATCAGTCCCTTCCCATCCATCGCATCAGCGGCATTTTTACAGATATTTTCTACAACCCATTCAAACAATGTACTATTTATTGGAGCAGTGGAGTCGTTACATTGATTTTCTAGTTCCAGGTTTATATTTAAGGATAATCTGTCTTGCAAATATGATATCGTTTGATTTAGAATTTCATAGATGCTTTCATTTTCCAATTTAGGTTTTGAGCCTACTTTTGAAAAACGTTCTGTTATGGTCTCTAACCGTTTAACATCTTTGTTTATTTCCTCACTAATTTCAGTCATTCCTTCTTTAGCTTTAAGAATTTCTACCCACGCCATTAGTGATGATAGTGGAGTGCCTATCTGATGAGCGGTTTCTTTTGCCATACCTGCCCACACTAAATTTTGTTCTGACTTTTTTGAACGATTGAATGCTAAATAAGCAACACCCACATATAAGAATATAACTAGTAATTGTAAAAGAGGATAAAACCGTAACTGACTTAAAATGTAGGAATCTTTGTAATATAGGTATTGTGTTAAGATCACTTTTCCGTTCATTTTAGCTTCTATGATGATGGGTTCGTGTTGTTCCATCATTATACTAAGTTGTTTTTGTAAAAAAGCTTCTTGATTAGGTCGTTGAGGCAGATTTCTATTCCCTATTATTTCGCCAACTTCATTTGTAAGTATAATAGGTATAGTTGTGTTTTCTTGCATTATCCGACTTGCCAAAATATTATTGGTAGGTCCCATGCCTGAATTAACTAATTGATTGGTTGCTTCTGCCCACAATTCTATATTTTTTCTTTCTTCTGTATCTAAGTCACTGACAAGTTTGTTCGTGTAAGTTAGTGATGCTATGCAGATGATAGTAGCAAAGATAAATAGGATAATTTTCCAATTCTTTCTAGTACTATATATATTTATTCCTCCCATTCAATGATATTATCGTAGTCCAGGTTGTTTTTTATATGCTTGTCGTTATTTTTATCTTTAAATTGATTTTTGATAACTTCTTTCAGCTCTTTTTTTTCTTTATTAAAGCCATCACTAAGTGACTCTCTCAGTCGTAAGGTATTGTATGAAATCTGTGGGTCATCTACTGTACCTTGCATTTTTAAGAACATAGTCATTCCTTTAATTCCATCATCTTGAACGACACCAAACTCGGACACCTTTTTCTTATTTTTTCTTCTAAACTTATTACCTAATATTTCATTTAAAAGAATTTTAAACTCGTAATCCATAACGTTGTCAAAAGAATGTGTTCCTGCTCCAGCAATATCTATGGCAGTCGAGTGGATTTCCATAAATGGTATGTTAATTAAGTTATTTTTAATCTCAATTTGGTTTTCTAAAGTAGAAAATTTTATTCGTTTTAACTCCTCTACACTAATATAATCAGACATCATCATTAAAGGTTCAAAGTCTAATAGCTCACCGTTATTAATTTTAACATCAATAAAAGAGTAAAGGTGCTCATCAATAGAATTAAAGTAATTGTCCCATTCATTCCTTAAATAAATATCAGAGTCAATTTTACCTTTTAAGTGCTTATGACGCATTGTAGTTTGTCCGAAGTTATGAAATTCATAAAATAGCTGTCGTACATTAATATTGTCTAGTACTGTTGTGCTAATTAACCTTAATTTACCATCCTTAACTTGCTCAAAAGTGACGTTTGATGTAATAATACCAGACATAGTTTCTAGTACAATGTCTTTTACTTTTAGAAGCTTATTCTTATAGCTAATTTTCGAGGAAAAGTTACGCATATGGAAACGGTCGAAAGTCAAGTCTACAAGATTGAGGTTGATATTAGCAACAATATCGTTAGGCAAATTTATTTCTTGAGGATTAGTTTCTAGAGGCGTTTCTGAGTTCTTGTCCGAGCCATCTAAAAATTCGTCTATAATCATCCGGTCTGAGCTGAGATTACCTGCAATTTTTAAATCAGCATTTTTAAGTAATAAATAGGAAAATACATTTTCAATACCTCCAACAAAATTGATTTTACTTTCTTTACTAAGAGTGCCATTGAAAGTTAGGATATTCACATTATCATCGACAAGCTTTATACTAAGCTTGGCATTGCTTAATTGGGGGCTTTGTTCATCACTATGAAGGCTTAAGTTATTGATGGTTAAATCTGCAGTCTTTTCAGCCATTGCTAAGTCATATGTGAATTTATTTTTAAGTCCTATTTTGCCTTTGTATGTGCCTTTGATTTGAGCGTCACCAAGCAAGGATTTAAAATCGTGTTTATAGCCCCATCTCTCTATTTCAGAAAGTTGCATTTGAGTGTTGAAGTCAGTAATAAGGGTAGGGTTTTCGAGCCCTTGTATAACGGCATTAGCTTGAACTAATTCGCCATTAGTAGTAAATTGTATGTTGTTGAGTTTTATTTCTGTACTAGCGTCTGTAGGCTGTTTACCATTAGAATAACTTCCCTTCAAAGATATCTCATTCATATCAAAAGGAAAATCTTTGCCCTTTATATAACCTTCTTTCAAATCAAAATCAACGTTTATACAGGCTTCTTTCTGTTGGTCGTTGATGTAATTAAATTTTACAGTACTTTTCCCTTGTAGTTCATAGCCTTCTAAAGCTGAAAGATAATATTTAGGAATAAGTTTTAAAGTGGGTTCTAGCTCAAACTCAAATATGTTTACTTTGACTATCATAGCTTTGTCTATACTCTCTAAGTCTAAGTCCATTTGTATATCGCTTAAATCGATGGCGGATTTAATTTTTACGCCTGTTGTATCTATAACTATGTCACCATTGAGGTTTAATTTTTTTGATGGCAGGTGATTAATGCCGTCTAAAATCAGTTTTTCGTTGGTGATATAGCCTTCCAAATTGATTTCTGTTCTACCATTATTAATACTCAGTTGTAGCTGGGTTTTATTATTGACAATTACAGACTGAATATCATCTGTAGCATAAGCAACTTTTAAATTTTCTAAGCTGATGTTTTCTAAGCCAAAATCTGTGTTTTCTTCTTGTGAGCCATCTTGAGTACTATGCCAAATTTCATAGTTTGGCATACTGTCCTTGTAATATATTGATGCAAAACCATTTTTTAAGGTTAGCTCTTGTATGATAAAAATATTGTTATATAAATCTAGTATATTAAATTTTAGCTGGAGTAACTCTATTTCACACAAAGTATCTTTTTGAAAAGCATCAATAGCAAGAATATTGTTGAGTTCAATACTAGCAAATGGTAAATTTTTAATAACAGAAAACTCAATATCACCAATTTTGATGGGTGATTTTAAGCGTTTGTTTATTTCTTTAATTACTACTTGTTCTAGCTCATCTTGTTGGTAATAGATGTATACTGCGGAAGAACTAATCATTAAAATGGCAAACAGAATCAGTGCGAGCAAAATACGTTTAAGAATGCGCATAATTTTTTAACGGCTAGATTAAAATAGTATTATGCTAAATTAAATCATTTTTAGCATTGATATTTCTTTATCGTTTAAAAATCTATGTCTACCTCTAGGAATATCTTTTTTGGTCAACCCTCCAAAATATACTCTGTCCATTCTAACAATTTTATATCCTAAGTGAGCAAATAAGTTTTTTAATGTACTGTTTTTGCCGATGTGAATTTCAATACCAACTTCTTTTTTTGGTGAATTTTGAACGTAAGAAATAGTTTCTATATCTGCCACGTACCCATCAACACTAACCCCTTCTTTTATTTTATTCATATCTGTAGTTTTTAGGTTTTTATCTAGCGTAATGTGGTATATTTTTTTTACTCGCTGTTTGGGGTAGGTTAGTTTTTTGGATAGTTCGCCATCGTTGGTAAATAACAAAAGACCAGAAGTAATTCTATCTAGTTTACCGACAGGATAAAGCCGTTCTTTACAGGCTTTAGCAACGAGTTCGTATACATTTTTCTTTTTTGGGTCGTCAGTGCTTGTTAGGTAGTCTTTGGGTTTGTTTAATAGTAAATAACGTTTGGTTTCTGAGACTATGATTTCATTATTGAATTTAACGGTATCTGTTGGCATAACTCTAAAGCCCATCTCCACAACAATTTTACCATTGACTTGAACGAGTCCTGCTTTTATAAGATTATCAGCTTCTCTACGTGAACTTATTCCAGAATGTGCAATGAACTGATTCAGTCGCATTCCCGGCTTATCGCTTTTTACTGGCTTTTTAGAGATTCGCTTTGCAAAGGTCTTTTTAAATCCAGACTTTTTATTATCCACTTTATTAAATCCACCTTTGTGACCTTCTTTCTTATTTTTATTAAAATTCTTATTCTTTCTTTCCATCTGCCAAATTTGTGCAAAGTTAGCTAAATCAATTCTCAAAATACGTTTTCTAGTTACTCAATCTCATTAGTACTTTTTTTGCACTATTTTTATAATTTCGATCTTGTGTTTAATGTTTTTAATGGCTAAGAAGTGTTAAGCTATAGCTTCACCATGACGCCATCTTTCATGGATTTTGTTAATAGCACAAGCTAGAAATTCTGTCTACTTTAAGTTCAGCTTTTACCCCTAATTTCAGTGTTCTATTGTCTCTTATGTGTCCAGCAGGAAAACCAAAACACAAAGGGTAATTATATTCAGAAACCGCATCTTTGATGATTGATTCAGCATCTTTGCCAAAAGGAACGGTATTGTCGTTCATTTTTGTCATTCCTCCGACAATTAGTCCTTTAAGATTATACAACTTACCACTTCTTTTGAGATTCATGATCATTCTATCAATATGGTATAAGTATTCGTCCAAATCCTCAATAAATAATATTTTTCCTTCAGTGTTAAGGTCAGAGGGACTGCCAATGAGGCTGTATAATATGGATAGATTACCTCCAACGACTTGTCCTTTTACCTCTCCAAATCTATTTAAAGGGTGGTGTTCTGTTTCTATTTTCAAATGTTTTCCGAGCAAAGCATCTTTTAAACTTTTTATTGACTCTGATGTGTTGTTAGAAAAACTTATTGGCATGGTGGAATGTAAAGTAGCAACATTAAGTTTGTGTATGTGTGAGTGTAAAACCGTAATATCACTAAACCCAGCTAACCATTTGGGATTTTTCTGAAATTGACTAAAATCAATATTATCTATTATGCGAACTGTTCCATAGCCCCCTCGAACGCATAGAATTGCTTTAATCTCTGGATTATTCAACATACTTTGTAAGTCTTTAGTGCGTTCATCATCGCTAGCAGAAAATTGATGGTGGCTATTAAAAAGGTGTTCACCTAATACTAAATCTAAGCCCCAGCTTTTTATACATTCTATTGCTGATTGTAATTCATTAAAACTTATTTTTCGTGCAGTAGAAATCAAAGCTATTTTATCACCTTCTTTTAAGTAATTTGGTATATGAAAACTAGTTTGTTTTTTGTTCATCGTTTGGGTATGCTACCTTTTAATATCTTTGCGAAGATAAATTTTTAGAACAAGTTAATGACAAAAAAAAGATACACGGTCACTTCTGCTTTGCCTTACGCCAATGGACCTTTACATATTGGGCACATTTCCGGGGCATATCTTCCTGCTGACGTTTATGTTCGTTACAGAAAATCAAAACAAGATGATGTATTGTTTATTTGTGGCTCTGACGAGCATGGTGCCGCTATTACTATAAGGGCCAAAAAAGAGGGGCTTAGCCCCCAAGAAATTGTTGATACTTATCACAAGCTTAATAAACAATCGTTTGCTGAATTTGGCATTAAGTTTGATATTTATCACCGAACTTCAGAACCAATACATCATCAAACCGCTCAAGAATTCTTTGAGTATTTATACAAAAAAGGGGTATTTACAGAAAGTGTATCTCAGCAATTTTTTGATGAAGAGCATCAGCAGTTTTTAGCCGACAGATATATTGTCGGCACCTGCCCAAAGTGTGGCAACGATAATGCGTATGGCGATCAATGTGAGAAATGTGGTTCTGCATTAAGTCCTGCTGAATTGATAAATCCAAAATCTACTCTGAGCGGCAACGAGCCAGTAATGAAAGAAACTAAGCATTGGTATCTACCAATGCAAGATCATGAAGACTGGCTAAGAGATTGGATAGAAAATGGTGTTTTAAATGGGAAACAACAGCATAACCCAAAGTATTGGCGTTCTCAGGTCATTGGTCAGTGCAAATCCTGGATTGATGGCGGCTTAAGAGAACGTGCAATGACTCGTGATTTAGATTGGGGTGTAAAAGTACCTATTGAAGGAACTGATGGTAAGGTTTTGTACGTGTGGTTGGATGCGCCCATTGGCTACATTTCAGCTACCAAACAATGGGCTATTGATAACAATAAAAATTGGCAGGATTATTGGCAAAATGATGCAGAACTTATTCATTTCATAGGCAAAGATAACATCGTTTTTCATGCTATTATTTTCCCAATTATTTTAAAGGCACACGGAAATTTTGTATTACCCACTAATGTTCCTGCTAATGAGTTTTTAAATTTGGAAGGACAAAAGCTATCTACTTCTAGAAATTGGGCTATTTGGCTACATGATTATTTGAAAGATTTCGAGGGTCATCAGGATGTGTTACGTTATGTATTATGTTCTACAGCCCCTGAATCAAAAGATACAGATTTTACATGGGCTGACTTTCAAATTAGAAATAACAGTGAGTTAGTAGGAATTTTTGGCAATTTTATAAATAGGGTGGTTGTTTTAACCAACAAATATTGGGACGGTTATGTTCCTGTTAAAGGTGATTTAACTTCACATGATGAAGAAGTGATAGAAGAGCTTTCTAAATACGCTGATAAAGTTGGGCAATTGATTGAAAAATATAAGATGAGAGATGCCTTATCCGAAGTAATGAATTTAGCACGATTAGGTAATAAATATTTAGCAGATACTAGGCCTTGGAAGTTGAAAAAAACAGATGAAAAAAGAACTCAAACGATTTTAAATATTGCTTTACAGGTTACGGTTCATCTTTCAGTATTTTCTGAGCCTTTTCTACCATTTACAGCTCAAAAATTGATTGATATGCTAAATATTGAGCAAGGTCGCTGGGATAAGATTGAAGAATTACAATCGGGTCATAAAATCAATGCAGCAAATTTGTTATTTATTAAGATCGAAGATGAAGTTATAGAGTATCAGTTATCAAAACTAAAAGCATAAATTATTATATTTGATAATATAATCTTAATCATGAAGTACGTATTACTTGTTCTTTTGTTTATTGGATCCTCTCAGCTTTTTTCACAATGTGATGGTCGATATGAAAATGTAATTTTTGATAAAATTTCAAAAATCTCTGTTGTATATTCTGAAACATATGATTGGTCGCCATCTAATCCGGGTCTAGAAATGGATATTTATACTCCTTCAAATGATATAGTAAATAATAGACCATTACTGATTTTTGCTCACGGTGGAGTATATATTGAAGGCGATAAAAATAGCAATACAATGGTTACACTTTGTGAAGAATTTGCTAAAAGAGGTTATGTTACTGCTTCAATACGATACAGATTAACTAACCTACAAAGTTTATTAAGCTCTAATTCATATAATATTTTTTCTCAGACAGTTGTTAATTCTATCTCTGATATGAAGTCAGCAGTTCGTTATTTTAGAAAAGATGTAGCTGAGAACAATAATACTTTTGGAATTAACCCTGATTTAATTTTTGTAGGGGGTTATTCTGCTGGTGCAGTGACAGCAGCTCATTTGTCAGTTATAGATGAAGGTGAAGTCCCCGATGAATTTTTGCCTTTTTTTGATGAATCTGGTGGTATTGAAGGAAATAGTGGCAATTTTGGATTTTCATCAGAGGTTAGTGGTGCTATACTTTTAGCTGGGGCAATAAATACAACAAATTTTCTAGATGAGAATGATCCGCCTATTGTAAGTGTTCATTCAACAGATGATAATACTATTGACTATGAATGCGCTAGCCCATTAGGTAATTTAGGAATTTCTTTATTAGATCTTCCAGTTTTGTGTGGCTCGGGTAAAATTCATGATGAATTAGATAATATTGGTATTATAAACGATTTATATACTTTTTCTTTTGGAGGTCATTCAGCTCCAATCATTAATCTTGAGGGAACGGTAGTTCCATTTATTAGTGATTTTTTACATAACTTGATTTGTCAATCTTCAAATATTGATGTAGAAGAATTGCCATTGTTTTCAGTCTATCCAAATCCTTGTCAAAATTATATAAATATTGAAAACGTGAATAAAATAAAATCTGTGGTTGTAATAGATATGTTGTCTAATATTGTAACAGAATCAAAGCTTAAGCCTGGCGTAAATAAAATTAATATTAGTGAACTTTCTAGAGGTGTTTATTTTATTTATTCATCAGATAATATTTCATTAAAGCAGCTTTTTGTAAAAAACTAGCCAATAAGATAATTTAAAAAAAAGCCTAAATATTATAAAAATCAAGATTACGTAATTTAAAAGTAAACAAAAAGTATATTTTTAAAAAAAATATTCTTCGTCAATCTTCTAAGATATTGATTTTCATAGTTTAAGAAGTTTTAATTTGTACTAGAAATCATATAATTCATTCAATTGAAAATTTACTTCATTTTGAATCTCAATTTTTAATAATAAAATCAGATTAACACTATTTTGTTTATTTCTTTTTATACTATCTTGCATATATGTAGAAACATTGTTAATTTTTGTATCTTGCGAATCAAAATTTCAGATAATTTAAAACTTAAATATTTTGAAAATAATAGATAAGATAAGGTTTTTAGGTATTTTTCTAGTTTGCTTTTCCTCAGCTCTTCAATCAAATGCACAATGTAGCTCCTTTAACGTGATTGTTGTTCAAAACGATTTATGTAATAGTAATGGAATTGTCAATGTAGTCTATTCACACCCATACACAATAGAAGTTCAGTTTCCAAACTTTACAACAGCTACATATAATTCTACTCAAGATACAATCACTCTTACCGGACTCTTCGGAGGTAATTATACTGTAACTACACAAGATGCTAATAGTTGCTCGGAGTCAATTAGTTTAACTTCTAATTCAATTGCAACTACCGTATTTAGCCCTACCTTTTTTACAAACGGCTACAATGTCAATTGTTATGGAGATTGTAATGGTCAAATTTTTATAAATCTTACTAATCCTTCCGAATTATATACTATTGATTGGTATTTAGACTCAGTTTTTGGAGTACCTTTCTACAGCTCAACTACAGGAAGCTCAAATAGTAGCAGTCAGAATAATTTGTGTGCTGGTGAATATGTTTTTTTATTTACCGCTGAATCTGGATGTCAATCAACAAGGAATTATAATCTGAGAGAGCCGGATAGTTTATTTATTCAGGGAGTAGCTTCTGAGGTTGTTTGTAATTCTGGATCGTCTGGATCTGTTGAAATCGATGTGAATGGTGGTGTTGGCGAAACAATAAATAATTCTAATGGAAATGTTCTAGATACATTAGATTACTCTTTTAGTTGGACAAGCAATAATTCTTTTAGTTCTAATGATGAAGATATTTTTGGTCTTTCATCAGGAGATTATACTGTAACAGTTACAGATGCTAACGGTTGTGTTGCTCAAGAATTATTTAGTGTGGTCGATACTGTTGCTCCAATATCTTTAAGTTTGATAAATCAAGATAGTGTTACATGCTTTGGGCAGAATGATGGAGGACTAGAAGTTTCAGCATCAGGTGGTCGCGGCCCGTATGAATTTAGTATTGATAGTGCAGTATGGCAATCTTCTGGTCTTTTCGAAAATTTGATAGCTGGACCTCATCAAATATATGCTAGGGACACAAATGGATGTATAGGTGTAGAAACTTTTATTGTACTAACTTATCCTAAGATATTATTTGATGTATTAATACAAGATACTATTTTTTGTCAAGATTCTTTGGCAACTATTCATATTCAATCAAGTGGTGGTAGTGCTCCATATACATATGTATTAAACACTCCTCAAACTACTGGTTTGTTTGAAGACTTACCCGCTGCCGATTATACTATTTTTGTTGAGGACGCTCTTGGATGTGTTAGGGATACAACACTAAGTGTAATTGATGTTCCCTATCTGTCTGTTGATTTAGCTTCTTCAGATTTATCATGTTTTAATTCAGGAGACGGTTCTATAATTGTCGTTCCTTCAAACGGCTCATCTCCTTACGATATAACAATTGGTACTTTAGACACTTTAACTAACACTAATTTTGAGATTTTAGATCTTTTTACAGGTGATTATAATATTTCTGTTGTTGATGCCAAAGGATGTACATATGACACACTAGTTCAGCTAGTTGAGCCAGATGAAATTGTATTATCATTTGATGATGTTATTAACTCAACGTGTTTTGGTTCTAATAGCGGTATTATTGATATCACTACAACTGGTGGTGCTGGTGAATTAACATTTTCTTGGTTCAAAGAAAGCTTACCATTAACTATTGATACCAATAGTGCTACATCACTTTTACCAGGAAACTATGCGGTTTTTGCCACTGATGAAAATTCTTGTGTGTCTCAAACAATTGGTACAATAATTACTGAGCCTTCTATGTTGGAGCTTTCAATTGATTCCATTTCGAATCCATTATGTTTTGGTGGTTCAGATGGATATATTTCTGTTAGTTCCATTGGAGGCACATTGCCTTATTCTTACAGTTGGTCTGGAGATACGGCTATCATTAGTTCGGATTTTTTAAGTAATGTTTCAGATGGGGTATATAATGTTATTGTTACTGATAATAATAATTGTACCGATACCATTTTAAATATTACTCTGAACCAACCTAATCAAATGTCATTTATTAACCCAACTCCAATTGTTGATGTAGAATGTTTCGGAGATTCTACTGGTCAAATAAGTGTTGAAGTTACCGGAGGCCTGGGTCCTTTTAATTTTACTTCTTTACCAAACTTAGGCAATTTAAGCACTCCTACATCATCTATTTTCACGTTATCCGATTTGCCTTTTGGTCAATACCAATTCACAGTAATTGATAACAATGCCTGTGCATTTATTGATACATTTGAAATTCAACAGAACACAGAGATACAATCAATATTTTCAGGAATTACGCCGGAGACCTGTGATGATGATAATGGACAAGTTACTGTAACTGCCCAAGGAGGAGTTTCACCCTACACTTATAATTGGGTACAGTCTGGTCAATCGAGCCAAACTGCAATACAGCTTTCTGGTGGAGAAAATAAATTTGTTAATATAACTGACTTTAATGGTTGCGAAAAAGGTTTTGCTGTTTTTGTTCCTAAAATAAGCTCAGTTGAAATTACATCTGTTAATACCACTGATAATCTTTGCTCAGGCAGTGTTTTAGGTCAAATAGATGTTACAGTAGATGGAATTGCTTCACCTTTTAATTACTCTCTAAATGGAGTTAGTGATATTCTATCAGCAGATACAATTGTATCATTTAGTAATTTAGCTTCAGGAAGCTATAATTTAACAGTAACAGATAATGATGGATGCAGTAATTCTTTTTCATCGATCACAATAAATGAGAGTAGTCAAATTAATATTAATGTAGACTCTCTTTCAACATCTATTCTAGAATGTAGTAGTGATAATACAGGGAAAATCTTCTTGAACATTGAAGGAGGTAATCCATTTCCAGGTAATTATTATTGGCTATTTGTAAACGATCCAGATTTTTCACAACAAATAACTTCTGATTCAATAACAGGCTTATCGGCAGGAACATACAATTTATCTGTTCAAGATGCTAATGGCTGTGTTCAATCTATATCTTATGAGATTTTTGAACCTGATCCAATTAGTGTTGTACAAGTTACAAGTCCTACATCTTGTAATGGTAGTAATGATGGTGAGGCTCTAATAATTATCTCAGGTGGAACTGCTAGCTACACTCTAAGTTCGAATACTTCATCTATAACATTCACTCCACTTTCCGTAGATACTTTTTTGATTTCTGGATTGTCTGAAGGTTTATATTTTTATGATATAATCGATGCGAATGGTTGTGATAAGTTAAATAATTCATTTTATATTTCACAACCTTCAGTTGTTGAAGTTATGAATATTTCATCAACTTTGGAAAGCTGTTTAGGTTCGGATGCCACGGCCTCTGTTTCAGTAACTGGTGGAACAACTCCTTACACTTACCTTTGGTCATATGACGTTGACTATCAACAGCCTGTTTTGTTAGAAGACAATACTTTAAACCCAACGGTTAATAATTCTAGTATTGAATTCCTTAATGAAGGCTATTACTATGTTCACATTTGGGATTTTAACTCTTGCTATACGGTTGATAGTATTTACATTTCAAAAGCAAATAATCCTACAATTTCATTGTTAGGAACTGTAGACAACTTATGTAATGGTGACGATAATGGTCAAATATCGTTGACGGCTACTGGAGGAACTCCATTCTACGAATACTCAATAAATGGAGGAGTCTCTTGGCAATACCTATCTACATTTAGTGATTTAGAGGAAGGTTTTTATAATGCTACTGTTCGAGATTCCTTAGGATGTAGCGATGAATTAGAAGATATTGAAATTATGGCACCTTTACCCATAAGTGTTAGCGTTGATACAGAAAATTTAAGTTGTGTTGGATCATCTGATGGCTCGGCATCAGTTGTATTAGTTTCTGGCGGAACGCCATCAACTTCTGGTTATTCTTATAGTTGGCAAAATGAGAATGGAGTAAATCTTTGGCCAGGAAATTTATCAGCCATTAACCCAACAGTTAATAACCTTTTACCCGGCTCTTATCAACTAGAAGTAGAAGATAATAATGGTTGTACAACTACATACTCTCCTGTTATTATAGATGAGCCACTAGATGTTACTGTAGATTTATCTATATTATCTAGCTATAATGGAATGGATATTTCTTGTTTCGGTTTTTCTGACGGTGTCATATTAGCAAATGCTGGTGGCGGATCAGGTTTATTTACCTTTGATTGGTACGTGTCAACACAATCAGATGAAATAAGAACTAATATTTCTGCTGGATTTGATACTCTATCATTAGTACCTCAAGGTAACTATTCAGTTGTAGTAACTGATTCTAAAGGTTGTACTAATCAAGCTGAAATTTCTATAACCCACCCCAATGCTATTGAAGTTTATTTCGAAGATGTTATAAATATTCGTTGTGAAGGTAACGCTGACGGCCAAGCTACTGCTACTTACTCTGGTGGATTAGGTTTTGGAAATTATTCTGTGGTATGGACAGACTCTCAAAATAACACTATTTCCCTCTTTCCTGAAGCAAGTAATCTAGTTGCAGGAAATTATGTTGCTACATACACTGACAATAATGGTTGTGTTGGTAGTAATAGTTTGACAATTGATTATTCTGAACTATTTAGTTTGACAAATATAAATGATACAACATCAGTTTCTTGTCTTGGAGCAATTGATGGGTCATTTAATTTCAATGTTGTTGGTGGCTGGTCGCCTTATACTTTTGATTGGAATGATCCTCTAAATCAACAATCAGCAACTGCTGTTGGTTTATCACCGGGAATATGGTATACAAATATAATAACTGACAGTGATGGATGTGTCCTAATTGATTCTGTTTATGTAACCGCTCCTGAAGATGTAGTAGAAATTACAACATATAGTATCGTTGATAACGATTGTTATGGTGAAACAAATGGAGCTATAGATATTGTAGTTTCTGGAGGAACACCAAATTATGATTTTCAATGGTCCGGTCCAAGTACGAATTCTACTAATGAAGATGTTTCAAATCTAGCAAAGGGTGTTTATAATATTACTATTACTGATGCATTTGGCTGTGAAACAACAGCTAGTTATGAAGTTGATGGTCCGGACAACCCTTTATTTATTAATTCGGTAATCACTTCTAATGTTAGTTGCAATGGACTATCAGATGGTTCAGCAAGTTTGAATAATCAAATTACTGGTGGGACCTCTCCATACATTAATATAGATTGGGATGGTGAGAATCCTAATGTTTTATCAGCAGGAAACTATAGTGTAGAGGTTACCGATAATAATGGCTGTAAATCATCAGCATCATACACTATATTTGAACCCACGGATTATTCTGTATCATTAGATGTTGTAAATGAATATTGTGAAGGACAAAATGCAAGCATAATTGTTCATGCAAGTGGAGCTACACCATTTAATGATGGATATTACAACTATGCTATAGAACCTATTTCTGGTATTTCTCCAACTTTAAATTATCAATCATCAGCGATAAATAATGCTAACATATCAGTTGATTTCCCAATAGACAATGATGTATCTGATACTTTATTTTTACTTACTATAACCGATAAAAACGGCTGTATTTATACTGAAGAAGTTGAAATTCATCCCGCTCGTTTATTTAACTATAACGCAACAATTGGAATTTGCCATGGTGATAGTATAGTTATTTATGCTAATAGCTTTGCTAACTACAGCAACTACTCATGGTCTATAAATCCATCGCAAGAAACAAATATAGATGAATCTAGTCTAGGTTTAGTAGTTACTAATTCATCAACTATTTTTGTGACAGTTAGTGATTATGCTTCAGCTTGTTCATTTACTGATGAACTTGACATAGTTGTTCTAAACCCTACTATTGTTTCTAACGAAGATTTTGGTATAATAAGAGGAGAAAGCGCAATACTTTCTATAATTGATGGTGAACCGCCTTATTTGTGGAGCACGACTGAAACTACAACTGATATAGTTGTTAGCCCTCTTATTACGACTAATTATATAGCTTATGCCTTAGATACTGTGACGGGTTGTATAGGTAATGATACAGTTCGAGTATTTGTGGGAATGAATGAAGGGTTCTCTCCAAATGGTGACGGATATAATGATACTTGGGAGATAAGCTATTTAAATCAATACGAATCATCTAAAATAGAAATATTTAACCGATGGGGTGCTTCATTGTGGTCATCATCTTATCCTAGTATCGAGAATTGGGATGGTAAATATAAAGGTAGTGATTTACCTGTTGGAACATACTACTATATTATAACATTTGACAGTAGTTTAAACAAAGAACCTTTAACTGGTCCTGTGACCATTGTAAGATAAAAGAATGAAAAAATTCATATTATATTTCGTTTTACTTGTAATGTGTAACGTGTCGTTAGCACAACAGCTGCCTCAATTTACAAGTTATCAGTTAAGCCCTTTTTTATACAATCCTGCTTTTGCTGGAGTTGATGGGACTACTCAATTAAATGCAGTTATTAGAAGCCAGTGGTCTGGTATTAGAGAGGCTCCTCAAACAGATGTCATTAGCGGTTACGGTTTATTACGAAACGAAAAAATGGGTCTTGGGGCTACAGCTTTCAAAGATGTTGCTGGAGCAGATAGCCGAAGAGGGATTACTTTGAGTTACGCCTATCATTTAAGAGTGAAAAATGATATGAGTTTATCTTTGGGTTTATCTGCGGGTTTTTTACAATACAGATTGGATCACACTATTATCAATCCTTATGATGATGGTGATCCTGTTTTTAACTCTCCTATTTTATCGTCGGTTGTTCCAACAGCTACTTTTGGAGCATATTTATATGCTGATAATTTTTATGCATCTGTTGCTTTGCCACAGCTTCTATCAAGCACCTTCACTTTAAAAGATGAGTACAATGACAATAGCTTGATTGAAGGAGGTTTAACAAATCATATTTTCGTTGGTAGTGGTTACATCAAAGATATCAATGATGCCTTTACAATAGAGCCATCTTTACTATTGATGTTGTCTTCTCCAGCACCAGCTAGTGTTGAGTTAATGACAAAGCTTACTTACAAGGACTTATTATGGACGGCTTTATCTTATCGCTTTAATGATGCTGTTTGTATGTATATTGGTATTGACATTGACAAACGTTTTTATGTTGCCTATGCACATGATTTTGTAGCTTCTGAACTATCAACAGTAACAAGTGGTACAAATGAATTTAAACTAGGCTTTAGATTTAATAAAGTTAAATAAAAAAAGCCCTCCAGTATTAATAGAGGACTTTTAAATTGTCTAACAAATAAGCTAACCAAAAACAAATGTTACGACAAGCAAATTTATGTCTTTTGTTTTCTTTTAGATTCATCCTATTTTTCTTTTGTTAACATCAAATTGTTAGTTGTGTCGTTTTATAACATAAAATAATACTATAAAAAATGGTCTTTGTAGCTTATTTTATGGCGCTAATTGTTGGAATTACACTAGGTATATTGGGAAGTGGCGGATCAATTTTGACAGTTCCCATATTAGTTTATGTAATTGGTATTAATCCAGTAAGTGCTACGGCTTATTCATTATTTGTTGTAGGAGTGTCTGCTCTTGTTGGTGCTCAAAGATTTTTTAAAAATGGTGAAATCAATTATAAAATAAGCCTGTACTTTGCTATTCCCTCATTATTTGGGGTGTTTGTTAGTAGAAAATGGATACTCCCTAATTTATCTGAATCACTGTATTTTTTTCATTTTTTTTCAATTCAAAAAGACACATTTATATTAGTCTTTTTTGCCTTAGTAATGCTTATTGCTGCTTTTTCGATGTTATATTCATGGAAACTAAATTTTAGAAATAATAATGATCGAGAAAACAACTTCGTTTTAATTGCTTTAGATGGTATAGTTGTAGGACTTGTAACGGGTTTTGTTGGTGCAGGAGGGGGGTTTCTAATAATACCAGCTTTATTACTGCTTACAAATATTAGTATGAAAGAGGCAGTAGGAACATCTTTATTAATCATTGCTATTAAGTCAATTTTAGGCTTTACTACAGAATTAAATAATGCTATCGACTGGAATATATTATTAACTTTTACAGCATTCTCTATTGTAGGAATTTTAATTGGTTACTATTTCTCAAAGTTGCTAAATAGTCGTGTTTTAAAGAAATCATTTGGTATTTTTGTATTGTTCATGTCAATATTTATTCTTGCTAAAGAAATATTCTTTTAAAATAATCATATTCAAAAAAACTCATGAAAGTAGAACAATTATACACCAAATGTTTGTCAGAAGCGGCTTATTATATTGAGTCCAATGGAGAGGTTGCAATTATTGACCCTCTTAGAGATATTGATGTATACCTTAAGATGGCTAGTGAAAATAATGCTACCATCAAGTATATATTTGAAACACATTTTCATGCTGATTTTGTGTCTGGTCATTTTGATTTGGCTAAAAAAACTGGAGCTACAATTGTTTATGGTCCAAACGCTGATGCTAGCTTTGATTTTCACAAAGGCTTTGATGGAGAAGTTTTTGAGGTTGGTGATGTTTCAATAGAGTTACTCCATACTCCCGGTCATACTATGGAATCATCTTGCTTTTTGTTATCAGATGAAAATGGGAAAAAGCATAGTGTTTTTACTGGTGACACCTTGTTTGTTGGAGATGTAGGTAGACCGGACTTAGCTGTTAAATCAGTAGATATTACAAAAGAAGATTTAGCAGCTATGCTATTCGATTCTTTAAGGTCTAAGTTATTACCGCTTCCAGATCATATTATTGTTTTTCCAGCTCATGGAGCTGGTTCAGCTTGTGGTAAAAATATCGGTTCAGAAACTTTTTCTACCATAGCTGAGCAAAAGCAGTCTAACTATGCTTTGCAGAATATAACTAAAGAACAATTCATTGCTGAAGTAACCGATGGTTTGCTAGCACCACCCGCCTACTTTTTTACAGACGTAAAAATGAATAAGATAGGGTATGATGATTTAGACATGGTGATTACAAAAAATTTAAAACCTTTAATCTCTACAGAATTTTCCGAATTAAATAAAGATGATACTGTGATACTTGACAGTCGTTCTCCTCGAGATTTTTCGAGAGGATTTATTAAAGGCTCAATAAATATTGGCTTAAAAGGACAATTTGCCCCATGGGTAGGAGCTATTCTTAGTCCAGAATCTCCATTGTTATTAATAGTTGACAAAGGGTTTGAACGTGAAGCTATTACTCGCCTAGCTCGAGTAGGATATGAAAACGTTATTGGCTTTTTAGATGGAGGTATAGATTCATATGAAGGCAATCTTGAACTGATTACTAATAATTCTCCAAAAGAAGCAACGGATAAAATAAATAAAGGACATAAGCACATTCTTGATGTTAGAAAGCCTAGTGAACGTTCTAATGGCTACATCAGTCAATCAATACATATAAGATTACAAGAGTTGTCTCAAAAAACAGCTATACTTAATAAAGAAGATAATATTATGGTTTACTGTGCCGGTGGATACCGTTCAATGATTGCTTGTTCAATTTTAGCTGCTAATGGTTTTGAGAAAATTATTAATGTTGAAGGTGGTTATTCGAAATTATCGCAAAAAGAAGTACCTCTAACATTAGGTGAATCTTGCTCAAACTAAACGAAATGGAAAAAGTAAATTTAATAGATGTAAGAACCCCCACTGAGTTCAATGCTGGAAGTGTTCCAAGTGCTATAAATATTCCTCTAAATGAGGTAGTTAACAGACTTGATGAGCTTAAGGAATTACAACCTATTTTAGTCTTTTGTGCAGCTGGTATACGTTCACAAAAAGCAATAGACTTTTTAATAGCTAATGGTGTTAATCAGGTGGAAAATGGTGGCGGTTGGCTAGATGTAAATGCTAGATTTAATAACTTATAGTTTTTCGAATTTAAAACCTTGTGAACTAAAATAACTTAGTATTTTTGGCAACACCTCTTTAACAGTTTTTGCTGACTTCTCATTTTCATGTAAAACAATTATTGAACCTGATTTTGTATTTTTAATAATGTTATTATAACATTCTTCTGGAGAAGTTTTTTTGTCAAAGTCCCAGCTCAATATATCCCACATAATAATTTTATAATATTTTTTCAAATGATTTATTTGGGACGGTTTAATTCTACCATAAGGAGGTCTAAATAAATTACTATTTAAGAGTTTGTTAGCCTTATCTATATCTTGATAATACCTACTGTTCTTTGTTTTCCAACCATCTGGGTGTGAGTAGGTGTGATTTCCAATTTTGTGATTTTCATCTTTACATCTTTTAATTAGTTGGGGATATTTTTCTGCTTTTGAACCTAAATAAAAAAATGTTGCTTTTGCCTTATATTTTTTCAATTCATCTAAAATAAATGGACTTAACATATTGTATGGTCCATCATCAAACGTAAGGTATAGTATTTTCTTGTCCCTTTTTTTACTCCACAATAATGAAGGAAAAAAAAATTGAATTAATGTTGGTGTTTTAATTAGTTTATGCATAAAAAAGAGAGCCGAAAGGTTCTCTTGATGATTTTATTATTGATATTTTTCGTAAAGTTCAACTATCTTCTTTTGTGACTCTTGATCTTCATATTTTGTCGTTAAACTATACATGTTTGAAATAATTTGATTTGCTATTTGATAATCCCTTTGAAGCTTACTCAAGAATTTTTCATCTATGGAATTATAATAGTCTAATTCGTCAAAATATGTATCGGTTAAAATATTAATAACCTCTCTAGCTTTTTCTATTTTTCCGATTCTGTAATACCCTTCAGCTAATGGTAAGTTAAAATAGTTGTAAGGTATAGCTTCATGAGGCATAATTTCTACGCATTTATCAAGTACTACTTCGGCTTTTTCAAATTCTTCTTTTTCGATTAGGGCGTCAGAGAGTCTAGAGAAATTGTTTCTGAAATTCATAGTCATTCTCATATTTGTTTCGTCTAAATAAATAGAAGGATCTTGCATATTTCCCCATTTGAATTTATTAATTAGATTATCATACATAATGTCTGTTGCTATTTCACCTGTTTGACCATCGTTTGATTTAGCCAAATAAGGCACAAAACGGTAAGCTAATCCTTCCAATTGAAAATATTTTTCTAAGCCCATAAAGTTACCAGAACCCACTGTAATAGCGAAATAAATAGGTCTTTCCCAATTGAAATTAGCAAGAATGTCAAGAAACATCATTTCATTTTTGCTAATCCCGTTACCTTTAAGTTCCCATTTTATTTCGTCAACAATTCTTTCTCTGTAGCTTTCAGGAACGACGCCTTTACTAATAATATCATCTTTATCAATGGAAATTTTAAGTTTATTTGTAGGACAATAATTTACTTTCTCTCCATTTCTTGTCATGAGTTTGTGTTTATCTTTGTCACTAATAATAAATTTAACTACTTTATTAACTTCAACATATCCATTCTTATTATCTCTAATCATGACATAATCTCTAGTGCCTTGTTTATATTGATTTTCAGTCAAAGAGCTAGGTATAGGCGCAGCATCATATGCAGCTCTTTTCATTTGATCAATGTACCAATCAGTATTGAATAAACTTAAATTGACAACTCTTATATCGGTTCTAATTCCCTCAACCTCCTGAGCATACCAAAGAGGGAATGTATCGTTATCTCCATTAGTAAAAATTATAGCGTTTGGAGCACAAGAATTTAGGTAATTGGTTGCGACCTCTTTTGCTGTGTATCTTCCTGATCTGTCGTGATCATCCCAATTTTCTTTTGCCATCAGTGTTGGTACCATTAATAAACAAAGTAGTGTAGCAATAATAGAACTATTTAGCGCTGATAGTTTTTTGGAAAGAAAGTCAATGATTGCTAGCACTCCTAAGCCTATCCATATGGCATATGCATAGAATGAACCAACATAAGCATAATCTCTTTCTCTGGGTTGGTAAGGATATTGATTGAGGTAAACTACAATTGCTATTCCTGTAAATAGGAATAGTAGGAAGACTACTAGGGCATCATTTTTATTCTTTTGTAACTGATAAAGCAAACCAATAATACCAAGTAAAAAAGGTAACATAAAGTATATGTTTCTTCCTTTGTTCTTAGCCATAGTTTGAGGGATATTATCTTGAGGTCCCAATCCTCGAATTTTTTCATCAACAAATGGAATACCGCTCAGCCAGTTTCCTTTATTTATTTCGCCATGACCTTGAATATCATTTTGACGACCAGAGAAATTCCACATGAAATATCTAAAGTACATATGTCCCAACTGATAGCTAAAAAAGTAGCGTAGGTTTTCTGAAAAAGTTGGTGGATTTTCAGAGTTTTTTTGACCACTCCATTGTTGGTAAGCTTTTGCGTGTGAGGGTTGTTGAGAGCTCCACATTCTTGTAAAAAAGCCACTAAATCTTGGATCATAGACTGGCTTTGAATTTTTTCGGTCATTTGTTATTACATATTTTCCTGACTCTTCATCTTTAGTGTAAACCGGCGTTCCATCTTCCAAATCAATTACATTGGCATTATAATATTGACCATTAAGAATCGGCCAATCACCATATTGTTCTCTGTTTAAGTATGCCAGTAAACTTACTGCATCTTCAGGATTATTTTCATCTATTGGAGTATTTGCATTAGATCGAATAACTAGAATGAAAAAAGTAGAATAACCAATTAAAATTGTAGTAAAACTAACTAAAGCAATTCCTAAAGTTGGTTTACTATGCTTTTTAGCGTACTTTAAGCCAAAGATTATTCCTAAAATAATTAAAGCAAAATAGATAATAGTCCCTGAGTTAAATGGTAGTCCTATTGTATTCACGAAGAATATTTCAAATCCCTTTGCAAAATTCACAACTTGTGGAATTACAACACCTTGAATACCTCCAGTTATTAAAACTGATAGTAAAAAAACCAAAAAGACACCAGTTTTAGTTGGCTTAAATTTTTTGAAGTAATAGATAAACACGAGAGCTGGTATAGCTAACAAATTCAATAGATGAACGCCAATAGATAGGCCAATCAGATATGCAATTAAAATAATCCATCTTGCTGCATATTTATCATCGGCTTCATTTTCCCATTTTAAAATTGACCAAAATGTAATTGCCGTAAATGTTGATGACATTGCATATACTTCTCCTTCAGTGGCAGAAAACCAAAATGAATCTGAAAAAGTGTAAGCTAAAGCTCCTACAAATCCGCTTCCAAAAATTCCAATTTTTTGGGCAGTAGTAAATTTGTTACTGCCATCAGAAATAAAAATCAATTTTTTTGCTAAAGCTGTTATTGTCCAAAACAAAAATAAAATTGTCAATGCGCTACAAAGGGCGGACATTATGTTTATCATAAATGCAACATTGGAAACATCATTTGCAAATAAGCTAAAAAATCTTCCCAATAATTGGAATAGAGGAGCACCAGGAGGATGTCCTACTTCAAGTTTGTAAGCTGTGCTTATATACTCTCCGCAATCCCAAAAACTAACAGTGGGTTCGATAGTTAAATAGTAAACAATAAATGCTATAGAAAAGGTTAACCAACCAATTAGGTTGTTTGATTTAATATAGTTCATGAGGACAAAGTAATTGTTTTCATGCGAATTTAGTAAATAATTTTCCTAATTAAGAACGTTTTTATCATTTAAAACATTTAGGATATTTGTTTGCAGCTATAATTTTAATTATTACCTTTACTGTCCTATTTTGCCCGATGGTGTAACTGGCAACACGTCTGGTTTTGGTCCAGAAGAGTCTAGGTTCGAGCCCTAGTCGGGCAACTTTTTCCTATTACATAAAGCTCAAATTTTTTAAGCTTACACACTTACTTTGATTTAAACGTAGTTTTTATTCTAGTAAATTACTTGCAACAGAATGTTTTTTTTATTAGGTTTGTCTTTCTGTTTTATTTTAGGAAAGAAACAGCTTTATAAACAAACAAGTAAATTATGAAAAAAATATACAATTTAAACTTTTTAAAGACTTCTTTATTACTGATTGCTACTGTAATTTTTTCTTTAAATAGTTTCTCACAAACTTTATCACCTACTGTTAATGTTAGCTTGTCTAACTTAAACTGTGGTCAACTTTCTGATTTAAGTATTGATGTAAGTCAAGATCCTGGGGAAACTGATATTGACAACTCAGTCTTCACTTCAGATGCAGGTTCTTTTGATTTATCTAATGTTAATGTTGGGGATACACTTGGTACTGCAGATATGACACTAACTGGTGGAACAACTATTAATTCAACTCTTATTGTTGGAGCTACATCATCTTTCAGTACAATTGTTTTGTCTGTTGATAATAGTGGAACATTAGGCTCATTTACATTAAGAAACCTTACAAATGGAATTGAAATTACAGCTGTAAGTCCAGGAGATGGTAACAATATTACCGGAGGATATACTTCAAATGCCACATTTCACAATTTATTTTTAAATCCGTCTATTTCTGTATTAACTTTTTCATCTACAATTACTTCTGAATTAGGACAGGTGGACAATCAATCTTTTGTTCAATTTATGGGTTGTGCAGATTTCTCCCCTTCTGTAAACCTTTCTCTTGCTAATAACGATTGTGGGCTTTTAACCGATGTTACTATTGATGTAAGTCAAGATGCTGGAGAAATAGATATGGCAACTTCATTATTTACTACTGATGGCGGTTCTTTTGATTTATCATCATTAAGTGTTGGAGCAATGGTTGGTTATGCAACTGTAAGTACTGGCTCTAATTCATACACTGCAGATCTTTTTGTTGATAATGTAACTGGAACTACTGCAACAATAATTGAAAACCTTACATCAAATACTTTTTTGATTGAAAACTTAAGTAGTGGTGGAGTTAGTATAAGCTCAACTAGCCCAGGTGATGGAAACTATACAACATTAAGTGGAAACTCATCATCTGTAACTCTTCAGAATCTATTCTTTAATACCGGTGTAGGTGTATTAGGCTTTAACTCAACAATTACATCAGAAATTGGTCAAGTAGATAATCAGGCTATCAATCTTTTAATGTCTTGTTCAGATTTTTCACCTACTGTAACAACTTCTTTATCAAATTATGATTGTGATAGTCTTTCTAGTTTAACAATAAATGTAAGTCAGGATGCAGGTGAAACTGATATGGCAAGTGCATTATTTGTTACTGATGGAGGATCATTTACATTATCATCAATGATAATTGGAGATAATATTGGGTCTGCTTCTTTAACTAATGGACTCGGCACATACAATACAAACCTTTATGTTAGTTCGTTAACTGGTACAACAGCTACTGTTTCTGACTCATTAGGTAATGTTTTTTACATAGAAAATTTATCTTCTGGTGGAGTTAGCATTGATGCAACTAGTCCAGGAGATAATAATTCACTTACTAGCGGAAATTCATCAACAGTTACGTTTAACAATGTTTTTCATAATCCAAATTCTGGTATGATTAATCTCAATTCTACTATTACATCTGAACTTGGAGAGTTAGACAATCAGAGTTTTGTTTTCTATATGTCATGTATGGACTTTTCACCTACAGTTGCAATTTCTCTAAGCGATAATACTTGTAATTCAACATCAGATCTTACCATTGATGTAAGTCAGGATGCAAATGAAACTGATATTGCTTCTGCCTCATTTGTTTCTGATGGAGGTTCATTTGACATTTCCGCTTTTAGCTTAAATGATGTAGTTGGTTCTGCCAACATTTTATTCTCAAATGGTACTTCAGTTATTTCTGATTTGGAATTAAGTCTTATAAATAGTTTAGATGATTTTGAAGTTCAATCTGTCGATTCTTTAGGAAATGTTTTAGGTACATTTGCAGTAACAAATTTAACTGGAGGAGGAGTTAGTATTTTAGCAACTAGTCCTCCAGATGGTAATTCGTCAACTAATGGATATGCCTCTACTGCAACTTTTAATAACATTTTTGTTAACCCAAATACAACACTACTAAACTTTACAACAACTATTACTTCTGAACTTGGAGCTGTTGATGTACAAAACTTATCTTACTTAATTTGTTGTGATCCATTTTTAACAGTTACAGTAACAGCTTGTGATTCTTTTGATTGGGATGGCGTAACTTATGATTCAACAGGATTATATACTAATGTTTATACTGATGTAAATGGATGTGATAGTACAGTTACCCTAGATCTTACAATACATGAAAGTCCAACTGATGCAACAGTAACTCAAAATGGAGACACATTAACTGTTACAGTTACTACTGGAACAGCTCCTTATACTTATGCATGGAATACTGGAGAAACTACACAATCAATATTGCCAGATTCAAGTGGAACATACTGGTGTGTTGTAACAGATGCTAATGGATGTTCTGACTGGAGCAATCAATATGTATACACTAGTACAAATGTTGAAGATGCGGCTGCAAGACTAATGTCTATATATCCTAACCCAACAAGAGGAGTATTAAATATTGAATTTAATAATATTGATAACAAAATTTCATCATTGTCAATAGTTAATGTTTTGGGTGATAGAATTTATAACGAAGTTCTTGAATCAAGCACTCTAAAATATTCTAATCAATTAGATTTATCTAAGTATTCAGATGGAATATATTTTGTGAGATTTAAAACAAAAGATGGATTTATTACCAAAAAATTAATCTTACAATAACATAAAAGCATAATAAATATTTAAATAACAAAAAGCCTACTGATATAAAGTAGGCTTTTTGTTTTAAACAACAACAATTAAAACAACAACAATTAAAACAACAACAATTATGAAAAAGATTATATATTTTTTATTTATTGCTGCATTTTTTTCAGCATGTAATTCATCTCTTGATGAAGATAAGGTGGAAACATTTGTAGTAAATCATTTTACAAGTGCCAATGAATCTCCAGAAAAAGGAGTAATGGCTATGGCAAATAATATTGGTGATTCTGTAATGCTTTATAATTTATCAAATGGCTGGATTGGAAGGCCTGAATGGGTAAATGATGATAGTAAAATAAAAGCTGAATGGTTTTATGAAGATTCTGCAACTGTTGAATTAAAAAGCATTGAAGTTTTTGGTAATGTTGCTAGCGTGTATGGAAATGTTAGCTGGTTTATGTCAGGACAAAAAACCTCAAGAGCTGGATTTCATGCTATCATAGGTAAACAAATGGGTAAATTAGTTTTTAAAAGATATGCTTGGATGAATTGGAACATGAATAGAGCTTCAAATTCATTTGTCTGGCCTTCAACAGAAGTTGAAGGAGCTTTATCAATGTATAATAGCATGAGATATGCAATGGCAAACTTTAGAAATAATGATGCTCTTGCTTATTCTGATAGTTTAGTAGAATTAGATCCAAATTTAGCTGTTGCTCATGTAGGAAGATTACATTATTATGTTTTTAATGGAAAAAGAGATGAGCTAGTTTCTTTATTAAATGAAATTAAGCCAAAATTAGCTGGAGCTTCGATAGCTGAAAAGTATTATTTAGAAACTTATGCTCCGGTATCAAATAGAGCTGAAAGGCTCGATAAATATGAGAAAGCATTGTTATACGCAGCAAATGATCCTTTGTTGAGAGCATGGTATTCATATACCTTAGAAGATCTAGATGAAAGAATAGAAAATGCTAAAATAGGTTTAAAAAGATTTCCTGAAAGTAGTTTATTAAATAATATGATGGGATATTTCATGAAAGACAAAGGTGATCTTGAAGCTGCAAAAAATCATTTACAAATTTATATAACTGCACATCCAGATGAGCCAAACGGATACGATTCAATGGGTGATATTTTATTAGCCTCTGGAGATTCGCTTCAGGCAAAAGAAATGTATTTAAAAGCTTATGAAATGAGTAGAGATTTAACAACAGGTCCTGAAGACTTTTTTAATACATCTAAGCAAAAAGCGGATGCATTAAACTAGTTTTTTAATTAGTTTGCATGATTAATAAAAAGATTGTATCTTTGTAGAGAAATAATTAATGTAGGGAGAGGGCAAACGCCCTCTCTTTTATTAATAGATGATTTTAAAAGACGAAATATCAAAGATTGCTGAAATTAAAGCAAATGAACTAAAAGGTTATATAGTTGATGTAACTGTAAGTTCTAGCAATGATATAGTTGTATATTTTGACAGTAAGCAAGGAGTTAAAATAGATCAATGTGTTTCAATTAGTAGATTTATAAATGAAAATTTTGATAGAGAAGTTCAAGATTATTCATTAACTGTTTGTTCTCCTGGTCTGACTTCTCCATTTAAGGTCAAGAATCAATACATTAATAATCAAGGAAAAGAAGTTACTGTAAAGAAAAATGATGGAAAAAAAATTTCTGGAGTTTTAAAAAAATATGATAAGCAGCTAACTCTAGAAGTGAAAAAGAAAAAGAAAGGTTCAAAAGCTGATTATATTTTTAAGGATGTAATTATTCCTTTTGAACAAATAAAAGAAACTAGATTAAAAATAAACTTTAAATAAAATTTAATGGAAGTAGATAATTTAATTCAATCGTTCTCGGAATTTAAGGATGTCAAAAATATTGATAGAGAAACAATGATGAATATTCTAGAAGATGTTTTTACATCTGTTTTAGAAAAAAAATATGATGGTGAAGGTAACTTTAATGTAATTATTAATGTTGATAAAGGAGATTTAGAAATTTGGAAAAACCGTGAGGTTGTTGAAGATGGAAAAGTTGAAAATGAAATTTCACAAATTTCTCTTTCAGATGCTTTAAAAATTGAAGATGATTATGAAATAGGTGAGGAGTTATCTGAATTAGTAAGCTTTGACTCAGAATTTGGAAGAAGACAGGTTTTATCAATTAGGCAGCATTTAATTTCTAGAATTCATGAACAACATAGGGATGTTTTAATTAAGAGGTATGAATCAAGAATTGGTGAGATTGTAAATGGTGAAGTATACCAGATATGGAGAAATGAGATTTTATTAACTGATGACGAAGGCAATGATATGTCATTACCTAAATCTGAACAAATACCAAAAGATTTTTTTAAAAAAGGAGAATCTGTTAGGGCAGTAATTAAAGAGGTAAATATTAAAAACAATAAAGCTAATATTGTTTTATCAAGAATTGCTCCTGAATTTGTTGAAAGATTATTTGAGATGGAAGTCCCTGAAGTTTTTGATGGAATTATTACAATTAAAAATGTTGTCAGAAACCCTGGTGAAAGAGCGAAGGTTTGTGTAGAATCATATGATGATCGAATTGACCCAGTTGGAGCATGTGTTGGTATGAAAGGTTCAAGAATTCATGGTATTGTTAGAGAATTGAGAAATGAAAATATCGATGTTGTTAATTTTACTGAAAACACACAGTTATTAATAACTAGAGCTTTAAGTCCTGCAAAAATAACTTCTGTTCAGTTAGATGAAGAAAATAATAGAGCAAAGGTTATTATGAATGCTGATCAAGTTTCTTTAGCTATTGGGCGAGGAGGAAATAACATTGGATTAGCTGGTAGATTAACAGGCTATGAAATTGATGTTTTTAGAGATCAGGAAAGCTTTGAAGATGATGTAGCTATTGACGAATTTACTGATGAAATTGAAGGATGGGTTATTGATGCGCTTAAAGCTATAGGTTGTGACAGTGCTAGAAGTGTTTTGGCTATAGAAGCAGAAGATTTGGTTACAAGAACTGATCTTGAAAAAGAAACTGTAGATAATGTTCTTGAAATTTTAAATGCTGAATTTGAAGATTAAATTAAAATAAAATGTCAGAAAAAAATAGTTTTAGATTAAGTAAGCTTGTTCGTGAATTTAATGTCAAAATTGACAGAATTTTAGATTTCTTATCTGAAAAGGGAATAACAGGATTAAATCCTAATTCTAAAGTTTCACATGAAACTTATATGCAGCTGCTTCAGGAGTTTGATTCTTCAAAAGCTGCTAAGATATCTGCTCAATTATTAGCCAAAGAGAATGAGCTGAAAAAGGCTGAAGAAATAATTAGACTTGAAAAGGAGGAGCAAGAAAGAAAAATAAAGGCAGAAAAACAATCTAGTCTACTTAAGTTAAAAATAAAGGAGAAAGAAGAATCTGTTTCAAAAGATGAAAAAACTAAAGAAGAGTCTGTAGAAAACAAACAAGTTACTGATATTAATCAAGATTTAATTAAGGCTAAATCTCAAAAAATTAAAGGTTTAACGACTACTGGAGAAAAAATTGATTTATCAAAATTTGATAAACCTGAAGTTACGGCTAATAAAGTTTCTGATACTGCTAAGAAAAAACGTAAGCGATTAGTTAAAAAAAGAATTGATCCAAAACAATTTAATAAATTTAAAAAACAACAATCAAAACAAGTAGAGATTACTCCAGAAGAAGCTCAAAAAAGAGTTAGAGAAACACTAGCAAAACTTCAAGGAACTGGTAAAAAGTCATCTGTTAAAAATAGAAAAGAGAAAAGAGAAGCACATAAGGCAATTCAAGATCAAGAAATTCAAGAACAAGCAATTCAAGAAAAAGTAATAAAAATTACAGAATTTGCTACGGCAAATGAACTTGCTTCATTAATGGATGTTAGTGTTACAGAAATTATTACATCTTGTATGAGTTTAGGAATTATGATAAGTATGAATCAGAGATTAGATTCTGAAACTATTGAAATGTTAGTTGAAGATTTTGGTTTAAAAGTTGAATTTGTTTCAGCTGACATTCAAGAAGAAATTGAAGAGATTATTGATGAAGAAAGTGATCTTTTAGCTAGGGCACCAATTGTAACAATTATGGGGCATGTTGATCATGGTAAAACATCATTAATGGATTATATAAGAAAAAGTAATGTAATTGCTGGTGAGTCTGGTGGTATTACACAGCACATTGGAGCTTATGAAGTTACATTAGATGATGGTCAAAAGATATCTTTTTTAGATACACCAGGACATGCTGCCTTTACAGCAATGAGAGCAAGAGGGGCAAAGGTTACTGATATTGTAATAATAGTTGTTGCTGCAGATGATAAGGTAATGCCACAAACAAAAGAGGCAATTAGTCATGCTCAAGCTGCTGGAGTTCCTATTATTTTTGCGATTAATAAAATTGATCTTCCTAATTCTGATGCTGAAAAAATAAAAGGAGAATTAGCTGAAATTAACATGTTGGTTGAAGATTGGGGAGGTAAGTATCAATCAAATGATATTTCTGCTAAAGAAGGAACAGGAGTACAAGATTTATTAGAGAAGGTTTTATTGGAATCTGAAATGTTGGCTTTAAAAGCTAATCCAAATAGAAATGCTCAAGGTACAGTAGTTGAAGCCTCCTTAGATAAAGGAAAGGGTTTTCTTTCTACAATTTTAGTTCAAAAAGGGACTTTAAAGGTTGGAGATTATGTTTTAGCTGGAAGATGTAGTGGAAAAGTAAAAGCATTACTTGATGAAAGAGGAAATAAAAAAGATTCTGCTGGCCCATCAACTCCAGTAGTTCTATTAGGCTTAGATGGAGCTCCAACTGCAGGGGATGAGTTTTTTGTTATGAATAGTGAACAAGAAGCTAAAAAAATTGCTGCAAAAAGAATGCAGCTTGAAAGAGAACAAAGTGTAAGAACTCAAAAACATCTAACCTTAGACGAAATTGGAAGAAGAATTGCTATTG
>CAXFOQ010000011.1:0-33850 GCA_964004705.1 uncultured Flavobacteriales bacterium
TAATTAGATCTCTGTAGAACAATAAAACTGTTATTGTGAAACCATTCTTCATTTATGAATCTAAAATTGTTTTCAGTACCTTCACTTTCCCCAGCCCATCGAATGAGATAGACTTTAAATTTTTTTTCAACAACTTCTTCACCATCCCATGTCATAGGAAATGCCAATGTACCTATTAAACTTGCCCTACCTTCAGTGACAACAAGGCTATCATATTCAAAAATATCAGTAACTATAAATAGTAATAAAAATAAATGATTTAGGCATTTCTATTCTGTCAACTATTCGGGTATTTGCTATTGAGAGATTATGAGCAATATCACTATTCCTAGGTGATATCTCTAATGCATTTTTATATGCCCAAATTGATTTTCCTATATATTCGGCCCTATAGTAAGCATTACCTAGGTTGTAATAAAGTTCGGTGCTCTCGTATCCATTATTTAGTATAGATTCGTATTTGTCTATAGCATCATTATAGTTTTCAGCAATTAATGCTTCATTAGCCTCAAGAAATACTTTATTTATATCGCTAATTGGAGGTAGTATTCTAGCACTTTTAAGTAATTGGATTATTATAATTTTATTTGGTAATAACTTTTCTGAAAGTATTTTACCATTTTTATGTTTACTTCCTGGCGTAATTATTTTTTCATTTGGTAGAGTTCTTTCCAACGACTTTATTGGAAGGGGTTATCCAGAAATTAATACTTACATTGCTATTATAATAGCTTTTACAAATCTAATTTTAAATTTGTGGCTAATCCCACTTTATGGTATTAAAGGTGCTGCAATTTCAACTTCTATTTCTTATACTTTTGACGTAATTATTAAATCTATTGTATTTTCTAGAAAAAATTCTATACCGTATTCTGAATTTATTATAATGAAATTTTCTGATTTTGAATTATATAAAAATAAATTTTCATTTTTTTTAAAAAAGCGTTGAGATGCATGTTTTACTTTTGACTTCGGCATATAAGAATAAATTTAATCCTATTAATGCATTATTCTTTTATGATCAAGCTAGAGCATTATTAAATAATGGATTTAAAGTTGGAGTAATTTGTCCGATGCCTATAACGTTTGTTAATATTTTAAAATCTAAACGTTTTATATTTTCTGATGAGTTTTATGACGATGATAGAATAATAACTTATGTAAAACCTTTCTTATCTATTCCAAAGCAAAAAAAAAGAACAGCTAATATTAGACTTAATGAAGGAAAGAGATTGTTTAAAAAATACATTAAAGAAAATGGCATGCCTGATATTATTCATGTACATACTTTTTTAGCTGGAGAAATAGCATTATGGATTAAAGATAAATATAAAATTCCTTTTGTTGTTACAGAGCATTCGACAGGTTTTGCTAGAGGAATTTATAACAAAAGACAATTACGAACTGCCAAAAAAGTATATTCAAATAGTGAATGTAATATAGCTGTAAGTGAACCTTTTTGTAGTCTTTTAAAAGATAAAACTTTGCATAATTTTAAATATATTCCAAATGTAGTAGACACCGATTTTTTTACACCCTTAGTAAAGAAATCAAATACAAAAAAGTTTACATTTCTGAATGTTGCTCATTTAGACAAAAAGAAGAATCAATTAGGACTAATAAAAGCATTTAAGAAGTCTTTCTTTGGTCAAAATAGTTTTCAGTTGAAAATTGTCGGTGATGGCTCTGAGCTTAAAAATTTATCAGATTTTATTAGAAATGAAAAATTAGATCTTCAAGTGCATCTATTAGGTAAAAAAAATAGGAATGAAGTGAAATTTGAAATGCAGCAAGCTGATTGTTTCGTATTATCAAGTTACCACGAAACTTTTGGAGTTGTATTAATTGAAGCTATGTCATGTGGTTTACCCGTTCTTTCTACCAAATCAGGAGGTCCTGAGTCAATAATTAAGAGTTCAAAGCTTGGAAAATTATGTGATTTAAAAGATTTAGATACAGAAATGCTGAAAATTGTAAAATCAAATTACAATTCAGATTCTATCAGGAAATACGTAGTTAATAATTTTTCAGAAATTCCATTTAGCCAATCTCTATCAAAAATATATGATTCATGCGTTAATAAACAAAAAAAATATTCAAATGCTTAATAATATAAAGAGCTTTGTGGTATTTGTCTTTGTTTTAAGTGTATTTATAGGCTCATCTATTTCTTATGGAATTATATATCCACTTCGTTTAATATCTCCTTTATTGATGATTGCTATAATGTTATTTTATTATGATAAAAAACCAATTTTAACTTTTATAAATAAGTTATTTTTTTGGTTTATAATTTTATTTTTCTCATTAACATTATTGTCCTCAATCACGGGATATATTTCACTTTTTATAATTCCAAAATTAGATGATGCTCTGAACTTTTTTATGATATTTATTGTTTTATTTAATTTCATTTTAATATATCTTTTAGATAAAAAATATTTTTTGAAGCGATTAAGTTTTTATTTAAAATTTGTTTATTTGATTTTTCTCTTAATCGCCATTTTTGAAATTTTTACTTTTAATCATTTATCGTTATCAAGATATAATGGTACACTGATTAATATCCCAACTGTATTTTTTTATAATGAAAATGATTTTGCTGCAGTATTTACGCTTATTTTTTTGTTTTTAATTACACACAATAATCTAAGGTTAAATTTTCTTAATTGCTTTTTATTTATCATTCATTTTGGCATTTTAATTTATTCTGGCGCTAGAATTTCGAGTTTTATTTTAATATTGTTTTTATTAATTTATAGATTTAGATCAATATTTTTAATTTCATTATTATCTTTACTTTTCTTGGTATTTTCAAATCAGAACTTAGTAAATGAAAAAACTACTTCTTTCTTACTTAGAAAAGTTCTTGTAAAGAAAAATGATGCTTCTCAAAATATAAGGTTTAACTTATACAAAGAGTCGTTAAAGTCAGTTAAAAAATCATTTATATTAGGTTATGGGATAAATTCTTCAGCTAGTTATTTAAACAAAGCCGATAAAGAAAATTATATTTCTAATGTGAGACAACCACATTCATTTCAATTAGAATTACTTATAAATGGTGGAATTATTGTTTTTATTTTCTTTATAATATTTAACGTATACGTTTTTTATATATTACTAAAGAAAAATCAATATGAACGTGCATTTAATATTGTTGCATATAATGTAATATTATTTTCTTCAAGCTCAAGTTTATTTATTTGGCCAATATATTTATTTTTATTTATCTACATGTGTTGGGCAGACGAACATTTCACAAATTCAAAGTATATTGACTAGTTTATTATTAATTTTATTTTTCTCTTCAATCTTTTTAATGAATACTATGGGAATAGGCCCCAATTTATATCCATTAAGGCTAATTCTACCAATAATCATTGTTTATTTTTCTATTCTTATTTTTCAAAAATCTATATTGTTGAGAAAAAAAATTAAAATACAGCCTATTTTAATTTTTTCATTATTATTTTTTCTTTACTATTTCTTTCACACCTATTTTGTAAGCCTTATAAGGCAAACATTATTTGGTTATAATTATAAGTTCAATTCAGTACTAAACTTCACTTTTTTATTAGGCTTAATTATTACTTTTTTTATCACATTTTTTGCTGATGCAAAAAAGTTTTTTAAATTTTTTGATTGTGTAACTATTTTATTTTATTTCTTATATGGATTTTACGCAGTTTACGAAATCATCACTGGTAATCATTTACCTACATCTGACTTATACGATGCGCCATATTGGTTAAGATATTCGCCAACAGTCGTGTATTATAATTCTAATGATTTCGCCTCTATTTTCACGCTAATGTTTATGTATTTGTTAAGCGTATTTGACAAGAAAAAAATATTTTCAATATTTTCGTTTTTTATAATAATATGTTTCCACTTATTGATAGTTTATTATTCTCAGAGTAGAATTTCACTATTAGTTTCTGTACTATTCATAGCATATAGATATCCTCTTAAATTAGCATACTCATGTATTTTAGGAGTATTAACATTAGTTCTTGGCATAATTGTGTTCGAACCAAATTGGAACATGCAATTCTTAGAGTCTTTAAAAGAGTTAAAAACAGATTTATTATTTTCTGATAGACAATCTACTTCAATAAGAATTAACCTTTACAAACACTCTATTATGTCTATATTTTCTAGTTATGGAATAGGCTATGGTGTTGATTATTCATTACAATTTTTTCAGTCTATTAATGATCCTAATTTATCTCATATTGTTAATCCGCATTCATATATATTTGAGATCCTAATAAATAGTGGTGTTTTAGCATTTTTAGCATTTATTATATTGAATATTTATCTTATTGTACAAAATATATTTTTAAAAGAATACGATTTAGCAGTTCAAGTTTTCATGTTAAATATATTGCTATTTTCATCAAGTTCATCATTATTCATTTGGACAATTTATCTTTTTATATTTATATACATTTGTAAAACAGCACAGTATCAAGTAAAATCTAAAATCAATAATTATGGAAATATTTAATTTATTAAAATCAACACTCAATTTTTATCATAGACAATGGAAACATATTTTATCATTTTTTATAATTGGTATTGTTTTAGGTTTGCTGTACGATTTTTTTAAATCACCATATTATGAAACTTCAGCTACTGCAACGTCAGGTTTATCATATTTTGAAGGTATTATTGACCCTAGCGAGTTGGAGTACCCAATAATTGACCAAAAGATAGCTATTGATATGGTTAATGGATTAGGTAAAATTATTGAAAATGAAGAATATATAATTCTTGCAAATAAGCTTAAAATATCTGAGGATATAGCTAAAACAGTGAAATTTATTGAAGCAGAACAATTGTATGAGTTAGATTTAGAGAATAGAAGGCAAAAACTATCACAGTTTTCTATAACAATAAAAGTAACAGATAATCAATCTATAAACAGTGTTAGTAATGGTTTTCTAAATTATTTCAATAATAATGGTTATTCAAATATGAATTATGTCTTATTTAAAAAACAGTCACCTGAATTAATCAAATATCTAGATCAAGAAATCAATGATTTACAATCTTACAGAAGTAATTTGAATGAAAAAAACGATTTTGAAATGAGTACTATTTCTATAGCAAATGATAATAGTGAGTCATTACAAAATCAAATTATTCAATTGTATGAGAAAAAACAAGCTTTAGAAAGAGATTTACAGTTGCTCAAGCCATTATCTTTCGTTTCTGACTTTCCAGTTTACAGGAAACCTACTTCCAGAACTTTATTGAGGACTAGTATTTTATCTTTTGGGTTTCTTTTACTAGGTTTTATTACTGCATTATTTAAAGATGTAAAATCGTTCATGAAATAGAAATTTGATGAAAGTTTGTCATTTATCATCAGTTCATCAAAGAAATGATACTAGGGTATTTTTTAAAGAGTGCTTAACACTTCAAAAAAATGGATACGACATGAATCTAGTGATTGCAGATGGTCTAGGTAATGAGACTAAGTATGATGTTAAGATCATAGATGTTGGCAAGCCAATTAATAGATTTTCAAGAATATTCATTACTACTATAAAAGTATTTTTAAAAGCTAAAAAATTAGATGCTGATATTTACCATTTTCACGACCCAGAGTTAGCCCCAATTTGTTTATTTTTCAGGTTATTAGGAAAGCCAGTAATTTTTGATGTTCATGAAAATATTGGAGAACAGATAAAGGATAAACAGTGGCTTAGTCCAGTATTTGCTAATCTTTTCAGCTTTTTATTTTCTTTTTTAAACTCTATTTTCACCAAATCTTTTAGTGTTATAATAGCCGAAAATTCCTATACTAAAATCTATAAAAATCAAAAGTCTAAACATAAATTTGACGTTGTACTAAATTTTCCAGAACTTCAATTGTTGGAGCAATTTAAAAATTTAAATAGAAAAGGTAACGAATTCTTTTACATCGGAGTTATTAGTCGTGACAGAGGTCTAGATACTATACTTGATTCTCTTAATATTTTAGATTCTAAAAACTATGATTTCAAAATGCATTTCATTGGAAGAGTTTATGATGAAATAAACTGGGCTAAATATTCTAAAATTAGAGAAAAAATTATTTTTTATGGTAGAATGAATTTAGAAGAAGGATATGCAATATCTTTAAAATGCATTGCAGGTTTAGCAGTTTTAAAACCTATTGGTAATTATGTGGGTTCGTATCCAACTAAAGTATTTGAGTATATGGCAATAGGCTTACCCACTATCACATCTAATTTTGCTCTTTACAAGAAAATAGTTGAAGAAAACAATGTTGGTTGGTGTGTAGACCCTTATTCACCTACTGATTTATCTAAAGTAATGATGAGTATATTAGAAAGTAAATCTTTAAGTGAAATTAGTGATTTTGCTGTTTCAGCTTCATCCAAATATTCTTGGGAAAGTGAATCAAAAAAGTTATTAAAAATGTATAATAATATATTAAGTGAATTATGATTTTATTGTAATGAGTTCTAAATTTAATCATTGTAAAACCTCATTTTTTCAGATATCTATTTATTTTCGCGTCTAAATGACATTATTACAGAAATATTTTAAACTTCGAAAAAAAGATCCTCCATCATACGCAAGAAATACATTGCTAATGTTATTATTTAAGCCTTTTAGGAAATACTTTAATGTTGTTATAATTCCTAATATCCCAATTAATCTAATAAGAATCTGGTGTTATCGACTAATAGGATTTAACATTGGCAAAAAAGTTTTTATTGGGATGAAATGTTATATGGATGATATATCTCCTCATAATACTATTATTGAAGATAATGTAGTTATCTCATATGGGTGTTATTTTGCAGTTCATGGTAAAAGACAAGACCATACACAAATTAAGATTAAGAAAGATGCCTACCTAGGAATGAAGGTATCAGTGCTTGGAGGTAAAAAAGGAGTTGTTATTGGCGAGAGAGCTTTTGTTGGAGCTTGTAGTTTAGTAATATCAGATATAGCTAATGATAGTACTGTAGTAGGAATTCCTGCTAAACCAATTAAGAAATAATGACAGATTTAGTAAGTATCATAACTCCCTCTTTTAATTCTTCTTTATATATTAAGGAATGTATAACAAGCGTTCAAAATCAAAGTTATACTAATTGGGAAATGCTTATTATTGACGATTTTTCTTCAGATAATTCTGTTAAAATAATTCAGCAGATTTCTAAGCAGGATTCCCGAATAAAACTAATTGCCTTGAGCTCCAATGTTGGTGCAGCTGAAGCAAGAAATGAGGCTTTTGCATATTCTAAAGGAAAATATATAGCTTTTTTAGATAGTGACGATTTATGGATGCCAACTAAATTAGAAAAACAAATAAAGTTCATGCAATCGTCAAAATGTGCTTTTTCTTTCACAGCTTATCAACCAATTTCTGAGGATGGTTCTCAAAAATTTTCAGTAATACATGTTCCCTCCAAAATACATTATCATTCTTATCTAAAAAATACAATTATTGGCTGTTTAACGGTTGTGATAGACAAAGAACAAACTGGCAACTTTAGGATGCCTAATATTCGTTCAAGTCATGATATGGCTTTATGGCTCGATATTATGAAACGAGGATTTTCAGCTTGTGGAATAAATGAAAACTTAGCTTATTATCGATTGGTTTCTAACTCCAATACTTCAAAAAAATGGAAAGCTGCAACCGAAGTTTGGGAGGTTTACAGAAATATAGAAAAGCTAAGTATTGGATATAGTTTATTGTGTTTTATTGGATATTCTTATAATGCTTTAAAGAAAAGAATTTTATGATTAAGCGTTTTTTTGATCTTACTTTTTCGCTCATTGGAATATTAATTTTGTTTCCTTTAATGCTGCTAATTTCTTTAGTTATAAAGTTAGATTCTAAAGGACCTATTTTTTTTATACAAAATAGGGTTGGTAAAGATGGAAAATTGTTTGCTATGATTAAGTTTAGGTCAATGTCTGTTTTTCAAACAAGAAAATCTACAGTATCTGTAAAAGGTGATATTAGAATTACTAAGGTTGGAGCATTTATTCGTAAGTATAAGCTCGACGAGTTGCCAGAATTATGGAATGTGTTACTTGGTCAAATGAGTATAGTAGGGCCTAGACCCGATGTAAAAGGGTATGCTGACGAATTAAAAGGAGAGGATAGAAAGATCTTGAACTTAAGACCTGGGATTACAGGTCCTGCTAGTTTAAAATATGCTAATGAAGAAGAGTTACTTAGTTATCAAGAAAATCCAGAGGTTTATAATAAGGAGGTTATTTTCCCTGATAAAGTGCGTATAAATTTAGACTATTACTACAATCAAAATTTAATTTTAGATTTAAAAATTATCTTTGCAACAATCTTTAGAACTAATTACTAGGTATGTCTAAATCAAAAATTTGGTTATCGTCTCCACATATGGGAGGAACTGAGTTTGACTATGTAAAGAACGCTTTTGATACAAACTGGATAGCTCCAGTTGGTCCTCACATTAAACTTTTTGAAGATAAACTATCTAAAAAGTCTAAAAACTATTCAGTTGCAGCTTTAAGTTCTGGAACAGCAGCGATTCATTTAGCTCTAGTTTTACTAGGTGTTTCTGATGGAGATGAAGTATTATGTTCAAGTTTTACGTTTTCAGCAAGTGCTAATCCTATTGTTTATCAGAGAGCAAAGCCAATTTTTATAGATTCAGAACACGATACTTGGAATATATGCCCTAATAAACTAGAAGAAGCTATTCAAAGTCGATTAAAAGCGGGTAAGAAGCCTAAAGCAATTATTGTCGTTCACCTTTATGGAATGCCAGCTAAGATGAATGAAATTAAAGCTGTTGCATGCAAGTTTGGAATTCCTATAATTGAAGATGCTGCGGAGGGTTTAGGTTCCACTTATTTTAATGAGCCTCTAGGAACACTGTCAGATATTGGTGTCTTTTCATTTAATGGAAATAAGATAATTACTACTTCAGGTGGAGGTGCGTTAATATCTTCAAACAATGATTATATCGAGAAGGCTAAATATTTATCTACTCAAGCTCGAGATGATGCACCTCACTATGAGCATTCGAATATTGGCTTTAATTATCGTCTAAGTAATGTTTGTGCTGCTATAGGATTAGGGCAATTAGAGGTTTTAGATAAAAGAGTTAAACAAAGAAGAAGCAACTATAGTTTTTATAAAAAAGTTTTATCACAATCAGATAAGATTCAATTTTTGAATGAACCGGATGGTTTTTATTCAAATAGGTGGCTTACAACAATTTTACTAGCCGATTATGATTCAAGAGAAAAAATAAGGCTTGCTTTAGCAGATGAAAATATTGAGTCAAGACCTTTGTGGAAGCCCATGCATTTACAACCTATATTTAAAGATTGTTTATTTTTTGGTGATGGAATATGTGATGAATTATATACAAGAGGCTTATGTTTGCCCTCCGGTTCAAGTCTTGATGAATCTGACTTAAATAGAACTACAAAAGCAATTTTAGATAATGTTTAAGAATAAACTCATAAATCTTAGTAGGCTACAAAAGCAATTTATAATGTTGATTGTAGATCTTCTTTTTATTGAATTTGCTTTGTGGCTTTCATTTGCATTAAGATTAGGCTTGTTTTGGCCTAAAGAATACATTTATCCTAATTGGTGGATATTCATCATTACTCCAATTATTGCTATTCCACTTTTACACAAATTTGGTTTATATCGTTCAGTAATAAAATACGTTGGCTCTAAGGTTGTTGTAGCATCTTTTCAAGCTATTACTTTAACCACAATGACAATTGGTTTTTTAATGTTGATTCTTAGAGACACACAATTACTAGTTGACTCTTTTATGCCTAGATCTGTTGTATTAATATTTTGGTTTATTTCTACAATGGTTGTTATTTTTGGTAGATTTCTTTTTAAAGGGTACTTGTATTCATGGGATAATTTTGTGAACAATAGAATACCTACTATTATTTATGGAGCTGGCAGCGCTGGGGCTCAATTAGTTGAAAGTTTGAGAAAAAATCATCAATATGCACCAATTGCATTTATAGATGATGATGAAGCAAAGCATGGTACATTTATTAATTTCACAAAAGTCTATGCCTTTAAAGAATTAAAAAATATAATTGATAAGAGAAATGCTAAAAATATCTTATTGGCAATTCCTTCTTTATCAGCTAACGGTAAAAGAGATTTACTGAAAAAATTATCAACGTATCCTGTTGAGGTAAAACTCTTACCTTCATTATCATCTATAGTAGAAGGTAATGTATCTATTGAAAATATTAGACATGTAGAAGTTCAAGATATTTTAGGAAGAGTTCCTGTTTCTCCAAAATCAATACTTTTAAAAAAGAATATTAATGGTAAAAACATTTTAATTACTGGAGCTGGTGGTAGTATTGGCTCAGAGTTATGTAGACAAATTATACGTTTAAATCCAAGTAAAATAGTTCTTTTTGATCACTCAGAGTTCAATTTATATAGTATTGACTTCGAGCTAAACACACTACAGAGTAGTGATTGTGAAGTAATACCTATTTTATCTGACGTAACTAATTTAGCTATGGTTAAATTTGTTATTTCTGAAAATAAAATTGATACAATTTACCACGCTGCCGCTTATAAGCATGTCCCTCTGGTTGAAAAAAATTCTATTGAAGGAGTATATAATAATGCGATTGGCACTTATAATGTAGCTGTTTCTGCTCATGAATACGAAGTTGAAAATATGGTGTTGATAAGCACTGATAAGGCTGTCCGTCCGACTAATGTTATGGGAGCATCAAAACGTTTTTCAGAGTTAATTCTTCAAGGTCTTAATTCAGAAAAAACTAAAACTTGTTTTAGTATGGTCCGTTTTGGTAATGTCCTTGATTCAGCAGGTTCAGTAGTCCCTTTATTTAGAAAACAGATTAAAGAGGGAGGACCTGTAACGGTTACTAACCCTAAAGTTACACGTTATTTTATGTCTATACCAGAGGCTGTGCAATTAGTGCTGCAAGCAGGTGCTATGGCAAAAGGAGGAGATGTATTTGTTCTTGATATGGGTGAGCCTGTTAAAATTTTAGACTTAGCATATAGAATGATTAACCTAAGTGGACTTAGTCCAATCACTAACGAAAATCCTGAAGGAGATATTAAAGTTGTTTTTACGGGTCTTAGACCTGGAGAAAAATTATATGAAGAACTGCTTATTGGTCATAATGTAATTCAATCTGAACACCCCCAAATTATGCAAGCTAAAGAGGCTAAGCTTTCTTGGCAAGATGTACAAAAGTCTATAAGTATAATAATTGATTCACATCAAAATCTAAATGAAGAAAAAATAAGAAATCTTCTTCTAAAAAAAGTTGAAGGCTTTAAACCAGTAATTAATTAACGAGAATGAAAATTGCCATTTTTGGAACTAGAGGTATTCCAAATAATTATGGTGGATTTGAGCAATTTGCACAATATTTATCTGAAGGTTTATCTCAAATGGGACATGAAGTTTTTGTTTATAATTCCCACAATCACACTTATCAAAATAAAAAGTGGAATGATGTAAATATTATTCACTGCTACGATCCTGAGTTTAAGTTAGGAACAATAGGTCAATTTATATATGATTTGAATTGCACCTTGGACTCAAGAAATAGAAATTTTGACATCATTTTACAGTTAGGATACACTAGTAGTTCTGTATGGAATTGGCTATTTAAGCGTCGTGTGAAATTAATAACTAATATGGACGGGCTTGAATGGAAACGAACAAAATTTCACAGATCAGTTTCTTTATTTTTAAAATATGCTGAAAAATTAGCAGTGAAAAATAGTGATATTATAATTTCAGACTCGCTAGGTATTCAAGCTTATTTACAAAAAAAATATGCAATAAAGTCTAAATATATTCCATACGGAGCAACTATTTTTAAATCACCAAATGAATCGACTCTTAGTGAGTTTAAACTTATTCCGTTCAAATATGACTTATTGATAGCACGTATTGAGCCTGAAAATAATATTAATACGATAATAGACGCTTTTATAAAATCCTGTGTTAAAAGAAAGCTTGTTGTAATTGGAAATATGAATACTAAACTTGGAAAAAAAATTCAATCACAAATTGATGATCCAAGAGTAGTTTTTTTAGGATATGTTTCTGATATAAACAAGCTCAATAATTTGAGGTACTATTCCAATATATATTTTCATGGACACACAGTAGGCGGCACAAACCCTTCTTTAATTGAAGCGATGGCTTCAAATACTTTAATTTGTTCACATAAAAACATTTTTAATATATCCATTTTAAACGATGATGCTATATATTTTACCAATCAAGAAGACTTAGTTGATATTATTGAAGAATACCAAAAGTCAGATTACCAAAATTTATGTTTAAACAATAAAAGTAAAATTCAAAAAACATTTTCATGGGGAAAAATAATCTCAGATTATGAGCAACTTTTAACGGGATTTTGAATTACTTTCTTTTCTTAGTATATTTATAATTCAGTACCCTAATTATTTTTTGATGAATGTAAAAGCACTAAAATTACGTCTATTATTGGCTTTAGGTGATATTTTTCATCTTTGTTTTTCGTTTTTTTTATCATTCAGATTAGTCTTTTATACGCATGATATTTCCCAAAAATATCTTTTTTTGTTGATTATTTTATGCTTGAGTTGGCTACTTATTGGTTCATTTTTTCGTGTATTTGATTACAATAGAGCTGCCAGAACTGAAATAATGTTATCAAATTTATTGAAAGCCTTTATTGTTGTTGGCTTATTAATTACAATAATATTAATATCATTTAAAGACAATACTTTTTCATTAGATTATATTTGTTTAACATTATTTTTGGCATTTATTTTCTTAATGTTTTGGCGTGCTTTTTCATTTTTTCTGATTAAAAAATATAGAAAATTAGGTTATAACTATAAAAATGTTGTAATTATTGGATCTGGTGATATATCCTCTAGACTACATCAATTCTTTTCAAAAAAAGAACATGGTTACAAGCTTTTAGCAATTTTCAATGGGGAAAAAAATTATAAAAAATTTAAGTGCCACTGTTATAGTATTGATGAATTAGAAAGTTTTTGTGAAAATAATTCTGTGGAAGAGATATATTATTCTGAATCAATTGATGATGAAATATCTTTACGGAGAATGATGCTATTTTGTGATAATAAGATGATTAGGTTACGTATTGTTCCTGACTTTAATTCGTTTAAGCAAAGAAAAATCAAGATAGATATCTTGGGAGGCTTTCCTGTAATAACGCTTAGGGAGGAGCCTTTACAGTATGAACTGAACAGAATTATTAAGCGACTTTTTGATATTTTATTTTCATTAATAGTAATTATCTTTATAATGACATGGTTAATACCAATTATTGGGCTTCTCATTAAACTATCTTCTAAAGGTCCTATTTTTTTTAAGCAAACACGTTCAGGCTTAGATAATATTGAATTTACATGTTTAAAGTTCAGAAGTATGACATTAAATAGCATGTCTGACTTGAAACAAGCTACTAAAAATGATTCAAGAAAAACTAAAATTGGTAGTTTTTTGAGAAGGACAAGTCTTGATGAAATGCCCCAATTTTTCAATGTTTTGATTGGTGATATGTCCGTTGTAGGGCCTAGACCTCATATGTTAAAACATACCAAAGACTACGCAAATATTATTGATGGTTATATGGTTCGTCAATTAGTACTTCCTGGAATAACGGGTTCGGCTCAAGTAAATGGCTTTAGAGGAGAGACAAAGTCTATAAAAGATATGGAGAATAGAGTTAAGTACGATGTATGGTATATAGAAAACTGGACTTTATTACTCGATTTTAAGCTAATATTCTTAACAATAATAAATCTAATAAAAGGAAGTGATAATGCAGTGTAGATACTTGTACTTTTCTTTGTTAAAATTGCACTTTGGAGCATATGCATTGAAATTATTACTATTAATTCATTTCTTACTTTTTGTATTTAGTACATATGCTCAGACTATTGAATCGAGTCAAATATCTGATAGCTGTTTAGATTTACAAATTGAAGTTATACAAGAACCTTTTTGTCAAGGTAGTGTTAACGGAGGTCAATTAAAAGTAAATGTTAGCTTGGGTTCGGGATCTGGTGACTATTCATATGAGTGGTTAAATGTTAATGGAGGTTATCTTCCCGGTGGACCTCAAACTAATCAAACTACTCTTAGTTTTTTGACTGTAAACGAAACTTATTGGGCATATGTGACTGATAATGTAACAAATTGTTATGATTCCATCTCTTATATTTTTTCTGATTATTCATGCGAAGAAGATACTGCTTCTTTACTAGTTCAAAATTCATTTGATTTAAATCCAGTAGGCTATAGTCAATATTCGGAATGTGATATAAAACTTATTAATCTTGGTTGTCAATTAGATTTTAAACCAGAATTTATCATTTCTCATGAAACTGATCAACTACAGCAAGGAGATTTTATAATAGAATTTTATAATGCCCAATCTATCTGGGAATCAATTTCTTATACCATTGATGCCAATGGTAATGCTTTAGGTTATTGGGGTAGTCAAACTGGTGAAACTGCTAATTGTGATTATACACAAGTTAGACCAGTAAGAGTTAAATTTAATCAATTTAATCCTACAGCTCCAACAGGTGAATATACAGCAACCTTAAGACTATGGAGTGTAGATGAAAATGGAAATCTACTTTCAATAGTTTCTGAAGATGCTTATGTATCCTTAACCTTGACAGATACTATTTGTGAAGATTTATCTATAAATAGTCAACTTACTGATGCAAGTTGTTCCTACACTAACGATGGTCAAATAGTTGTAAGTGGTAGTGGAGGAGAAGCTCCTTATTTATTTTCTTTATCTAATAGTCCATATGCTAGTGATAGTGTTTTTAGTTCTTTAGAATATGGCACTTATTTTGTGGCTATTAATGATGCAAATGGGTGTCAAAATTCCGACACTATTTATCTCAATCCACTACCTGTTTTGCCTGACACACTTTTGTTTGCTGAAATTTATCCTTTTAGTGTTAATATTTATTGGGAAACAGATTCATTAGTAGATGGTTACAAGTTTAGATATCGAGAGATTGGTCAACCTTGGCAAGGGCCAGTAGCATCAGGAATTTATTCAAATGGTGTTGCAGAAATGCTGCCATTCAAAACATTAAATAATCTAAACCCGTTTACAACGTATGAAGTCCAAGTAAAAGTAAATTCTTTATCGTCTTGCGAGGAAGGATGGTCAACAGATTTATATACTTTCACTACACCAATGGAAACATATGTCTATAATGTTGATAATACTTGTTTAGGTATAAACTCAGGACAAATCGAATTTGAATTGATTTCAAATAATAACTATACTTTTAATTGGCAAGGTCCTAATGGTTTTATTTCTAATGATACTTCAATTTATAACTTAGCTGAAGGTAATTATAACTTACAAATATCATATGATCAAAATATTATATTTGATACAACATTTACATTGGCAGTAAGTGATTCCGATTTAGGGGTTTCTCTGAATGGAGACCCATCATTAGTTTCATATTCTCAACAGGATGGCGTATATTTTATACAAGCTTGCGATCTTAACAGTTATATTATTGCTGATAGTGGATACACAAATTATTCTTGGCATTTTGACGATTCTTTGAACTATGTACAAAGCCAACAAATTTTAATTGACACATCAAATGTATTTATACAAGTAGAAGCGTTAGATAGTAATAATTGTCTTGTTAAATCTGATTCCATTTATATTTCGATTGTTTCAGATTTTGTTAATTTATTAAATGCTAATGTAGATGAGGATTATATTGACGACGTTTATGTATTATGTAGTGCAGATAGTTTTATCAATATTGACATTAGTCCTTTTATGACAGGTAATTATTCAATTGAGTGGAGAGAAATTGTTGGTGCAAATTCTATTCTCATAGGAGAAAATTCTTCAATAGATATTTTTCCAACACAAAATACGGCCTATACACTAAACATTTCAAGTTGTTCATTTGATTTTTTTATAAATTTCTATCCCTCACCAGCTTTAGATGTTGAGCATACAAATTTATTGTGTTTTGGGGATACGAATGCAACAATTTACATAAACACTGATTCATCATCTACTATAAATTACACTCTAATAGATTCAATGAGTAATATTATTTATTTTAATACTACCAATATTCCAATGGATAGTATTGAAAATATTTCTGCAGGTATTTATACTGTAGAGTTAAAGGACGAGTTTTTATGTGTAGTAAGTGAAGAAATAGAGATTATACAGCCTAACTCTTTATTTTTTGATTCTTTACAAATTAATAATATTAATTGTTATGGCGAGGGCTTAGGTACAATAGCATTCAAAGTAATTGGTGAGATTTATCCAGATATTTTTATTTTAAATGGAGATACAATTGTTGTTTCTCAAAATCAAGATGATTATTTTTTTATCGAAAATTTGAATCCCAATAGTTATTCATTAAATGCGATTGATTTAAATGGGTGTTCACACTTTTTAGACTTTGAGATTACTGAGTCAATAGAGTTGCAGTTCAATATAAATAGTTTTACAGATACGATTAGTTGTTATGGCGATTCTACCGGTTTTATCAATTTAGACGTTTTAGGAGGCACACCTTCTTATCTTTTCGACTTATATAATTCGGATGGTTTGTATTCTCAACAATCACTCAATTTATTTAATAATTTACCAGCTGATAGTTATGAAATTTTTGTAACAGATAGTTTAGGTTGTCAAGATTCTCTTGAAGTTATAATAAATCAAAATCCATTATTACAAATTATTGAAAATCTTAATTTACATGAAGATGTTTTGTGTAATGGAGATACTACAGGTTTTATTTCATTAACTATTGTAGGAGGCGATTTCAACTCTCAAAATTCATCATTCATACATAGCTATGAAAATTTAATTGCAGGTTATTATTCCTATACATTTACAGATAGTTCTTCATGTACAATGTCTATAGATAGTATACAAATTGCTGAGCCTTCAGATATTCTAATATCATTAAACTCTTTGCAAAATATAGATTGTTTTAATTCTACAGGCAGTGTTGAAATTGAAGTACAAGGTGGTGTATTGCCTTACACTTACTCTTTGAGTGGTTTAGACACCAATCTAATTTTAGTTTCAAATCAAGTTGTAACACTTAATAATTTAATTGAAGATAATTATACTTTTTCTTTATCTGATGCTAATTCTTGTATCGACTCTGTAAACTTTAGTATAGATGATGAAAGCACATTTAATCTAAGTATTACAGATATTTCAGATACTTTATCTTGTCATGGCGATAGTGCTGGATATATAGAAGTAGATGCAGGTTTAGTAGGCACATATACCTTTTCTTTAGCTCAGGATGATACGGTTTTAATTTTTGATCAGCAATCTTCATATTTCGGTAATTTGCCTGCTGGAAATTATGTTGTTATAGCTGAAGATGACCAAGGTTGCATAGATAGTTTGTCTTTTTCTATAATTGAAAATTCTCAGTTAGTACTTACTGAAGACTTAGATTTACATCAAGATGTATTATGTGATGGTTCAGCATTAGGTTCTATTACAACAATCATTGAAGGTGGTGTAGCTCCATATAGCGTTGGTATTGTTGATGGTCAACTATATAGCTTCCCACAGCAGTTTATTGATTTAAATATTGGGGACTATTCATTTATTGCAATTGATAGTGAAGGTTGTTTTTCAGATACATTAACTTCTGAAATAGTAACAAATCCTTCATCACCCGAGTTAGTTGCTATTTCTAGTTTTGATGTTAATTGTCAAGATTTGGGAAGTGCTACATTTGAACTTATTGAAGGAAATAATCCTTTTGAATTTAAGCTTAATGGTTCTATTATTCCTGTTGTTTTAGATGCTCAAAATCAATTTACTATTAATGATTTAGGGGCAAATCTTTACGAGATAACTGTCAAAGATAATTTCTTGTGTGTAGATACTGTTAGTTTTGAAATTTTAAATAATACACAGATAAATTTTGATATTTTAGATATTAATAACACATTAGAGTGTTATGTAGATTCGACTGGTTTTGTTGAAGTTGGAGTGCAAAATGGTGCAGAACCATACATATTTGACTTGGTTAAGGATGGAGATACACTAGCTACACAAAGTAATAATATTTTCAATAATTTAACAGTAGGAGATTATATAGTGCATCTAACTGACGCTGAAGATTGTCATCAACAGCTCTCTTTTACTATTGTTGCTGATGAAGTCATTATTTCTGATAGTTTAGTTATGCATAAAGATGTCAGTTGCTACGATACAGATGATGGAGAATTTATGTTACATATAGAAAGTAATTATCCTTCACACCTTATTAGACTCACAGATACCTTAAACACAATTTACCCTTGGAATAATCATCCCCATTTATTTCAAAATCTTAATGGAGGAATTTATACGATTGAAGTAGTTACTTCTATTATTGACGATTGTCCCTACTTTTTTGAGGTAGAAATTATAGAGCCAGAACCCTTTATTCTTGACTCCATCAAAGTTACTGATGTTGTTTGTTATGGCGATAGTACGGGGATTTTAGATGCTTATTTTACCGGTGGAATACCAGATTATACTTTTATATTCAATAATGATTCCAGTATATCATATAATCAATTATTTGCAGGTTCTTTTTATTTAGAAATTGTTGATTCTAACGGCTGTTTTATAGATACTAACTTTATAGTGAACGAACCTAATGAGTTAGCTATTTCAATCGTAGATAGTTTGACTTTTGATGTTACTTGTTTTGGAAATAATGATGGGCAAATAGGTCTAGATGCTAGTGGGGGTGTGCCTCCATACCAATTTAGTATTTTTGGTCAACCCTCTCAAGATACTAATTTAATGATTGAGCTTTTGGCTGATACCTTTATAGTTGCAGTAACGGATAGTGTGGGTTGTCAAGATACGATGACAGTTATTCTTACACAACCTGATTTGAGTTTGTTTATCGACAGTTATGAGTTATCGGATAGTATGGGTTATTGTGTCTTGTGTTATGGTGATTCAACAGGTTTTATAGATATTACAATTACTGGAGGAACATCTGATTATTCTTACTTTATAGTTAATGAGCCTGATACATTTACAACTTCCCATATTGACAAATTGGTTGGTAGTGAGGAATATCAATTCTTCGTTATTGATGCTCAAGGTTGTTTTTCAGACACCATAACTGTTGAATGTACTTCGCCACAAGAATTAGTTTTAGAAATTGAAACAGCAACTTTGCCTTCGTGTTGTTATAGTTGTGATTCGGAAGTGATTTTATCAGCCGAAGGAGGAATATTGCCATACAGTTATGGATTTGAAGATGGAATTTTCCAAGCGGAAAGTTTATTTGATCAATTGTGTGGTGATTCTTCATACACATTTAAAATTTTGGACAATCATGGCTGTGAAAAACAAGATAGTTCACTTATTGTACCGAACAGACCTTGCTTAGTTGTCGATACTATAAATTACATAAATGCTGACCTTCCAGCTCTTATTCATTATGATATTTGCCGGCAAGATGGTACTGCAAAAATTTATACCTCGGCATTTGAGGGAGTAGGTTATTATTCATTTTCGATAGACAATGGTCCTTTTATTCAGCAAGATGAAATTATGTTTGATAGTTTATATCAAGGAATTCATCATTTAGTTGTAAAAGATGAATTGAATTGTTTAGATACTTTATCATTCATTGTTGATGAACCAGACCCTATTGTCATTTCCGAATTGACAATTGATACTATATTTTGTGGTGCTCCAACTATTAATAGTAGTTCAGGTCAATCAGATATCGGTGCTGTAAATGCTATTGCTGAAGGAGGCTCAAGTGGTGTTTATTTTTATTCTTTAGACCAGACAGATAGTTCGCTTTATCAAACTTTAGGTTTGTTTGAAAATTTAGATTCGGGCTATTATTCTATGAATATTGTTGATTTAAACGATTGTGTTCAAGAGTTTGATCTTTATATCCCCTTTTATTCAGCAGATATAGTTTATAGCACTAGTAATATTTCTTGTCCGGGTTTTAGTGATGGAATTATACAAGTAGATGCAGTCATTGGCGACTTCAACCCTTGGGTTACTCTAAATGGAAATACCTCTGCTAATAATAGTTTTTATCAGCTTTCAGAAGGCACTTATACACTTTCGGCAAATTACTTTATACCAAACTCCTCCGATATGTGTACGTATAGCGACACCATAGAATTAGTTGATAAAGAACCTTTAGAATTTACGTATGACTTTTCAAACCCAACATGTAATGGAACTTGTGATGGTTCAATTAGCATAAGTCAATTGAGCGGTGGTACTACTCCTTATAATTTAATATGCCTTAACACAGCTGATAGCAGTTTATTCTTTAATAATTTATGTGCAGATGAGTATGCTATTAAGATGGTTGATTTTAATGGTTGTTTTATTATAGAAGATATTATTATGTTTGAGCCAAATGCTATTTATCCAATAATTGATTTTGACAATGGTCAATTGGTAATTCTTGAGCCTACAATAAGCAATCCTCTTTCTGGAATTCCGCCATATTCTTATCAGTGGTATGACTCTAACGGGCAAATTGTTGGTGCAAATGATAGCCTTTTCGAACCAAGCTTACCTGGAGAATATTCCGTTGTTGTTACTGATGACTCGGATTGTATTGGTGAATCAAGCCTTTATAAAATAGAAGTTTTAGAAATGATAAATTGGGCTAGCGAGGAGGTTAATGTATATCCTAATCCGTTTAATAATTTCTTAAATATCTCATCAGATTCTAAAGATAAAATACTGTGGGAGATTAGTGATGTTAGAGGTAGAGTTGTAAAGAGTGGATATGATTCAAATATTTGGGAAATAAACACTTCACAATTATTCAATGGTATTTATTTTTTAATATTTAAAAAGGATGAAAATGAGCTTATTTATAAGATTATTAAACAATGATTTTTAGTTTTTAAATTTTCATTACTTTCGTATAATACTAAAATGATTCAATTTAGATGAAAAAAATTATTTATTTAATAGCGATTTTTGCTTTTGCAACATTCAACTCAATGGTAGCTAATTCTCTTTTTATCGAGGACCATGTCGTTGTTTCTATTAATCAAAATGATTTAATTATCATTTCTGATGTTGCTAAGGTTATGGAGTACGCTAAGGTTAAAGGACTTAGCGATAGAGCTGCAGATCAAGTTAAACTTGCTGACGAGGCTTACACTAAAGGGGTGCAATTAATGCAACAGTCTGATAACGTAAAGGCTATTCTATCTTTTAAAACAGCATTAAAAAATTATAAAAGAGCTAAGCTAAATGATGACGCACTAAATTTTCCAAATTTACAACTTGCATTAGCTCATCAACTTAGTAATGATGCTCGAAATCAAAAGAAAGTGTTAAGATACCTTGAATTGGTTACTAATTCTGTAGAAAAAGAAAAGGAATGGTTATATAACCTTGCTATTCTAAATTATTTAAATAGAAATGAGGAATTAGCAGCGGAGCAATTAGAGGCTGTAATTAAAATGGATAAAAACTTTTTTAAAGCCTATGGTAACTTGGCTGCAGTATATCAAGCCATAAATGACTCTAAGAAAGCGGATAAAGTGCTTACTCGCCTAAAATATGCTCAAGATGACTTAGCAGAAAAGCAAAGAAAAGAGCAATTAGCTTTAGCTAAGAAGAAAGAAAAAGCTAAAAATTCCAATAAAGCTGATAAAATTGAAAAAAAGTCAACACCCCCTAAAGGCATTAATATTGATCCAACATCCTTATTAGCCAAGAGAGATGGAAAATCTGTTTTAAAAAATGAGACAATTACAGCTTTTGACGATCGTTTAAGAAAAAAGCTAAGAGAGGGTCAAGAATTATATGATCAAGGAATCGTACTTTTTAATTCAGGAGAGTTTACTTTAGCCATTAAAGCATTTAAGTCAGCTTTGAAGAAATTTAATCAAGCTAAGGTATCACAATTAACGCTAAGCTATGTTAACACTAATTTAGCAATGTCTTACTATAGAAGCTCAGAAAAGAGAGATCAAAAGAAAGTAGGTCCAGTTATTGAAATGCTGTCTAAACAAGTGTATGACGATAGAGATTTGACATACAATATAGCTGTAATGCAATATGGCTTAGGAAAGAAAGAGAAAGCGATAGAATTATTAGAAAAGTGTAATTCACTGGATAAATACTTCTTATTGTCCTATCAAAATCAAGTGGCTATTCACAATGAATTAGATGATTTGAAAAGTGCTAAGAAAGCTTTTAAAAATCACGAAAAATACAAGAATGAGCTTACAGAAGTTTATAAAGAATACGTAAGAACTGGTGTTAAAAATAGCGATGTAGATTTATCCTTCTTAGATGGAGCTATTTTCAGAGTTGCATTGGGTGACTTCAGTGAATTTAATATGCCTATAGATATCTATTTGCATGATGATTTAATTACCGTACCATTAGGTAATGACTTTTTCACTTTCATATGTGGAAATTATGATAGCTACAAAAAAGCAGAGTCTTATTTATTGAAAGTTAGTTCTAATGGATATGAGAACGCATTTATTATAGCGTTTAAAGATGGTGTCAGGACTGACTTTGCCTCAGAGTTTTAAAGGAAAGACTATTTATTACAACAAAAAAAGCACATCATATAGATGTGCTTTTTTTATAAATAGATTTTGATTATTTACAATCCCAACTTTCGGACCAATTGTATTTGTAAATTCCTGAAATCGAGTCACCAATTGTTGTTTCAAAACTAACTGTAGAGTTATTAATGTCTTTTAAATCTTCACCACATGCTTCTCTTACCGTGATAGGGCTTAGGTAAGGGCTGATGTCAGTAGAAGAAGTAATATTAGTAGGAAGGGCTGTGTTGACATATCCTGGCCCGCTATAACTAAAGTTAGTTGTTGAGTCTAAACTCATTGAGCCGTTATTGGATGAATAATACTCTACTGATAAACTGATATCTGTAGAACTTTGACAATCCAAACAATCCAAACAAGAAGTCAATAGGATTGTAGACAATAGTCCAGTAAACAAAATTTTAATATTCATACTATAAAATGTTAAGGTTGTGATTGTGTTAAAGACTAGAACGCGTATCCTACTCTAATTTTAATTCTATATGTTTCTATTTTAGCAAAATCTGTTAATCCAGGTAAGTCTCTATAAAAACCAGATGAGAACTTTAATGATTCATTTCCTTTAGCTTTGATTACAACATTTGTCCCACTTTCATCAACGATGCCATAATATCCGTTTGCAACATCTGAATCAGGAGCATTACCATCAAAAGCATATACATCTCCATATTTTGTTTGTAAATAAAAATCAGCAGTATTTCCTGTAACAGAAGCAACTGTATTTACATTATCAGCTGTTTGGTTTAAATTCCAATCATCGTTTCCATTAAATACCCTTTCGCTTCTATTAACGATGCTATATTGAGGTCCGATTTGTACGTCTAGAGATATCTTATCATAAAACAACCATTGACGACCAATAGCGATACCTGCCATTAAGCCAAATTCGTTATGTTTATAAGATACATCATGCCAACTAAGGTCATTGTTGCTTACCGTAGCATTTGAGCCGTTAGGGTTGCTTGTATTTGCTCCATTTGTACTTAGGGAACCAAAGTCAGGTGATGCAGGGTCAGTATTTTCAGTACCTAACCAAGGGCCTGAGTAGTTGCCAAAAACAGCATCAACATATGTAGGATTATTAGGGTACATTAAGTAATTCATAGCTTGATTAGTTTCAAGAGGTGTATTATCGTCGAAATCTATACTTTTAGATTGTATGTTAACAAAAGGAGCAATATACCAGCCTCTTGGAGGGTCACCAATTTTTTGTTCATACGTTTTAATGTAGCTTCTATACTCAACTCCTAAGCCGAAGCCACTAATTGTTGTAGTTGCTAATCTAGATACAGAATGCTCTAATGGATCGGCAACAACTTGTGTTCCAGAAACTAAATTGCCAGGATCATGGTTACTGTTAGTGTCAATAACAGCAGTCATTCCAGCACCAAAAGTTTGGTCGTGTTTTGAAGAAAAGAATGAAAGTGAATATTGCATCGATCCTTTAGTTAAAATATTTGGCCACTTTCCTTGTTTTCTAGATCTTCCTCTAGGCTTAATGTTATTAATTCCTTCATTGAAGGTACGCTCGTATGAAACTTCATACATACCAAAAGCAGCATCCAAACTGCTAATCTTTACAACACTTTCTTGTGCTTGAGAAATAATTCCGACAAACATCATGGCTAGTACTATGGCAACTTTTTTCATTATAACTAGGTGTTTTTCTATTAAATTAGTGTTGTCAAATATAAGAAATTGAATTTACTTTCTTACTTCAGCTCCTACTTTCTGTTCAAATGCATTAATTAATTTATCCATGACCCCATCAATTTGTGAATCGGTTAGGGTGTTTTCTTTGTCTTCAAGAATGAAACTTAAAGCGTATGATTTCTTATTCTCTGGTAATTTATCGCCTTCATAAACATCAAATAAATTGACTGATTTCAGTAAATTTGTTTCCGTTTGTTTTGCTAATGAGTTTAGTTTTGAAAATTCAACGTCTTTATCTAGTAAAAGAGCTAAATCTCTTCTTACACTAGGAAATTTATTGACTTCAGAATATTTAGTTTTAGAGTGAATATGTTTAACTATTAAATCCCAATCTAACTCTGCATATAAAACATCTGTTTTGATGCCAAAGGGTTTTAAAGTGGCTTTATTAACAAAACCAAAATCAGCAATTTTATTTTTCTTGAAATTAAATGAATATGCATCGACTAGATATGATAATTCAGTACTTTTTCCTTTCAAATTATGTAATCCTAAGCGTTTTAAAATGTGTTCAACCTTTTGTTTAATCCAGAAAAAATCTTTTTTCTTATTCTGTTCGTTCCAACTTTCAGATTTTTCATTTCCACAAGCTAGTAAAATAAGTTTCTTATTCTCAATGTATTTACTATTAATAATTTGGTAGGTCTTACCGAATTCGTAAAAGCTTAAATTATGGTTCTTTCTATTTAAATTATAAGCGATGCTTTCTAATCCAGAAAATAATAAGCTTTGTCTCATTCCATCTAAATCTTGACTCAATGGATTGAGTAGTTTTACCTGCTCATCTAATTTAATTTCAGTTATTAGTTTTGAGTAACTAGACTTGGATAAAGAGTTATTCATACACTCATTAAAACCATTATTTGAGAGTAAGTCTGAAATGACATTTTGTAAATAGTCTTCATCTAATTTGTCTGAATATACAATTGATGATTTAAGCTGAGTTGGAATATGAATGTTGTTATAGCCATATATTCTTAAAATTTCTTCTATAACATCTTCTTCTCTAGTGACATCAACTCTATAAGGGGGAACTGAAAGGTGTAATTTATCCTTGTCTTCTTTAGTTATTTCAATGTCTAGACTTTTCAAAATAGATGTAATGGTATCTGTATCTATTTTTTCACCAATTAACTTATCGACTTTATTGAAACGGAGCTCTATGTTTGTGTCTCTTATTTCGATTGGATAAAAATCACTTATATAACTAGATATAGAACCTTCACAAATGTCTTCTATTAGCAAAGCAGCTCTTTTTAAAGCATAAATTACTAGATTAGGGTCAACGCTTCTTTCAAATCGAAAGGAAGCGTCTGTGCTTAAGGCATGTCTTTTAGCTGTTTTTCTTACAGAAACAGGATTGAAATAGGCGCTTTCTAGAAAAATTTCAGTTGTGTTTTTCTCAACTCCAGAATTTTTACCTCCAAAAACACCAGCAATACACATGGGCTGATTTTTACCATCACATATCATCAAGTCTTCAGATGACAGTTCTCTTTCTACATCATCAAGTGTAGTGAATTTTGTTTTGTCTTTTAGTTGTTGTACGATAACAGTATCCTTCTCAATTTTTTTAGCGTCAAAAGCGTGTAATGGCTGACCAGTTTCGTGAAGGACATAATTTGTAATGTCCACAACATTATTGATTGGTGTTAATCCTATAGATTGAAGTCTTTTTTGTAGCCAATCTGGTGAGGCTTTTACTTTTACATTTTTTATACTTATACCTGCATATCTAGGGCATGATTTTTCATCTTTAACTTCTATAGAAAGAGGTTCTTCTGACCCTTCTTTGAATGCACTTATATCAGCAAAATTTAACTGGCATTTTATGTTATTATGGTTAAGTACTGCCACTAAATCTCTAGCTACTCCTATGTGTGACATAGCATCTGAACGATTTGGAGTTAATCCAATTTCAAAAACAATATCCGTTTCTATATTGAAGTATTCACTAGCTAATTGGCCTACTTTTGCTTTTGAGTCGAGAACCATAATGCCCTCATGACTATCGCCAAGACCAATTTCATCTTCAGCACATATCATACCCTCCGATACTTCACCTCTAATTTTTACTTTTTTGATTTTAAAAGATTCGTCATCAGAATACAAGACAGTTCCGATAGTAGCAACAGGAACTTTTTGTCCTGCCTCAACATTTGGTGCGCCACAAACAATTTTAAGAGCTTCTTCTTGGCCTATATTTACTGTTGTAATGCTAAGTCTATCGGCATTGGGATGTTGTTCTTTTGTTAATACCTCACCAATAACAATACCTTTCAGTCCACCTTTAACACTTTCTACGTGTTCTATTCCTTCAACTTCAAGTCCTGTGTCGGTCAAGTATCGAGCAACAGTTGTTGCATTTAAATCAACATCTATGTATTCTTTTAACCAATTGTATGAAATCTTCATCTAGAGTATAATTATTAAGGCAAAAGTAAGAAAAAGAATGAGGTGATATATAGCTAATTATACTAAGATATTCTACTCCATTCAAGTTGTTTGTTGCTAATCTCCTTATAATGGCTGAGAATAGCTTTGTTTTTAGGAAGTTTTAGTTCTGGATCTTCTTCCAATAATGTTAGGGCAAGTTGTCTTGCGTATTGTAAAATAGCATTATCTTTCATTATATCGGCAATTTTTAACTCTAGCATTCCACTTTGTTGCGTGCCCATCAAGTCACCTGGCCCTCGAAGTTTCAGGTCTACCTCTGCAATTTCAAAGCCATCAGTTGTCCTAACCATAGTTTTTAGTCTTTCTTGACCTTCCGTACTTATTTTATTGCCACTCATCAGGATACAATACGATTGTTCAGCCCCTCTGCCAACTCGACCTCTTAATTGGTGTAGCTGAGATAAGCCAAAGCGTTCAGCGCTTTCGATAACCATTATTGAGGCATTAGGAACATTTACACCAACTTCAATAACGGTTGTTGCAACCATAATTTGTGTTTCTCCTTTAGCAAATCGACTCATTTCGAAATCTTTGTCTTCAGATTTCATTTGTCCGTGTACGATACTGATTTGCTTTCCTTTAAAAGCTCTGCAAATACTTTCGTAGCCGTCCATCAAATCTTTATAATCCAGTGTTTCACTTTCATTAATAAGCGGGTAAACTATGTAGGCTTGTCTTCCATTTTCTATTTCTTTTTGGACGAAGCCTAACATAGCTAGTCTACCACTTTCAGATTTCCAAATGGTTTTTATAGCTTTTCTGCCTGGCGGTAATTCATCAATTATAGAAACGTCTAAGTCACCATATAGAGTCATAGCTAACGTTCTAGGAATCGGAGTTGCTGTCATCACTAACACGTGTGGGGGTTTGCTATTTTTTAGCCACATTTTAGCACGTTGAGCTACACCAAAACGGTGTTGTTCATCAATTACAACAAAGCCTAAATTTTTAAATTTTACTTTATCTTCTAGTAAAGCGTGTGTGCCAATAAGAATGTGTGTTTCTCCGTTTTCTAAGCCTTCGTGTATTAGGTTGCGTTGTGATTTTTTTACCGAGCCAGTAAGAAGTGAAATCTTTATTGGCATTTCAGACAGTAAATTAGATATGGTTTCAAAATGTTGTTGAGCTAAAATTTCAGTAGGAGCCATAAGACAGCTTTGAAATCCATTATCTATAGCCATTAAAATACTCATTAAGGCAACAAGTGTTTTACCACTACCAACATCTCCTTGAAGTAGGCGATTCATCTGAGACTCTTTGGCGCAATCGTGACGTATTTCTTTCAAAACTCGTTTTTGAGCGTTTGTTAGTTCAAAGGGCAGGTGATTGTGAAAAAAGTTATTGAAGTGTTCGCCAATTTGAGAAAGAGCAAAGCCTTTAAGCTTTTGTTGGCGAACGATTTTCATTCTTATAAGTTGTAATTGTATGAAAAATAATTCCTCAAATTTAAGTCTGTATTGTGCTTGTTGTAAAGTTTTGGTATTGGTTGGGAAATGAATATTAGTATAAGCTTCACGACGAGGAATTAAATTGAGTTTTTGTATTAGTTCACTAGAAAGATTTTCTTTTATACTATTGATTACTTGTGGTAATAATACTGAAGTGAGTTTGCCAATTGCTTTATTGGTTAACCCTTTGTTTGATAGCGATTCGGTAGTAGAATATATAGGTTGAAGTGCATTGAGTTTTGTTTGATGCTTTTCGTCAATGGACTCTAATTCTGGATGGACGATATTTATCTTGCCATTATATAGGTTAGGTTTGCCAAATACAACATACTTTTTATTAGCCTTTATACTATCTTTTATCCATTTAGTGCCTTTAAACCACACTAATTCGATAGCACCATTTTCATCTTGAAACTTTGCCGTTAATCGTTTACTATGTTTTGCACCTACCTCTTGTAATCGGCTAATATGACCAACAAGTTGTACATAAGGTAAATCGCTGTTTATTTCATTTGTTTTATAGAATTTAGTTTTATCAACATATCGAAATGGAAAATAGTGAAGTAAATCACCAAATGTGTGAACACCTAGTTCTTTTCTTAAGAGTTCCGCTCTTTTGGGTCCAACACCTTTCAAATATTCTATTGAATTGAACAACTCTTGCATGGCATAAAGATAAAAAAAAGCCCTATCAAATCTGATAGGGCTTTTAAATAGTTTGTGAGAAACGTTAAATATTATTAGCTCCCATAAATAGAACAGGATTTTCTAAATAACTCTTTAATGTTCCTAAGAATTTTGAACCTACAACACCATCAACAACTCTATGGTCGCAAGAAAGAGTTACTTTGAGTGTATTACCAACAACAATTTCACCATTTTTTACAACGGGCTTTTGAACTATTCCACCGACAGCTAGAATACAAGCGTCTGGAGGGTTTATGATTGCTGTGAATTCTTCAATGTCAAACATTCCTAAATTAGAAATGGTAAATGTATTGCCTTGCCAATCTTCTGGTTGTAATTTTTTTGCTTTAGCTTTTACACTGTAGTCTTTTACTTCACTAGAAATTTCAGAAAGACTTTTGCTATTGGCAAATCTAACAACAGGAACTAGCAGACCGTCTTCTACAGCCATTGCTACACCTACATGAATGTGGTCATTGAATCTAATTCTGTCGCCTAACCAACTAGAATTAATTTGTGGGTGTTGCTCTAAGGCCATAGAACAAGCCTTTACTATCATATCATTAAATGATATTTTGATCGGAGAAACAGTATTTATAGCTTGTCTTGCTTCTATGGTCTTGTCCATATTAATTTCACAAGTTAGATAGAAGTGTGGAGCTGAAAATTTACTTTCACCAAGTCGTTGAGCAATTACTTTTCTCATCTGAGAAACTTCAACCTCTGTATAACTTTCGACAGTAGGGACTGATGAACCACCAGTGTAATTGTCAATGTCCCTCTTGATTATTCTACCAAAATCACCTGTTCCTTTGACTAGAGCAAGATTAATATTTCTTTCGTCAGCCAATTTTTTTGCTAGAGGTGAGGCGATGTTTTTTCCATTATTAGGAGTAGATTTTTCTTGTTTTGGAGTAGATTTAACTTCTACTTTTGGAGCTTCTTTTACTACTTCAGTTTTTACTTCTTTGACTGGGGCTTCAGATTTTTTAACCTCTACTTTCTCGTCTTCGGTCTTTGCTTTGTCTTGTTCAAGTAAAGAGCTAATATCTTCGCCTTTTTCGCCAAGAATAGCTAATATACTATCTACTGGGGCTTTAGCACCTTCTACTACACCAATATGTAGTAAAAAGCCTTCTTGAAAGCTTTCAAATTCCATAGTGGCTTTGTCTGTTTCTATTTCAGCTAATAAATCACCTTCTGATACTTGGTCGCCAACATTTTTGTGCCATTTTGCAACAACACCTTCTGTCATGGTATCGCTCAATCGGGGCATATTTACTACTTCTGCCATCTTTTTAGTCTTTTATAAATGGATAATCTTCTTGTTCGTAAACGCTATCGTATAAATCTTGTTTTACTGGGAATGGAGATTCTTCAGCAAATTTTATCGCATCCGCAATAGTTTCTTTTACCTCTTGATTAATTGCTTCAATCTCTTTGTCAGAAGCGTATTTATTTTCTTTGATAAACTCAAGAGTAGTATTAATTGGGTCTATTTTTTGATATTCATTGACTTCGTCTTTTGTTCTATAGTGTTGAGCATCAGACATGGAGTGCCCTTTGTAACGATAAGTTTTAGCCTCTAAAAATGTTGGGCCATCACCTTTCCTAGCTCTTTTTACAGCTTTCTCAACAGCTCTAGTCATTGCTACCGGATCCATACCATCAACTGGTTCGCTAGGCATTTCATACCCTAATCCTAATTTCCAAATTTCAGTATGATTAGCTGTTCTTTCTACCGAAGTTCCCATAGCATATCCATTGTTTTCAACAATAAATACAATAGGTAACTTCCAAAGCATTGCTAGATTAAAAGTTTCGTGTAGAGAACCTTGTCTTACAGCTCCGTCACCCATAAAGCAGAGAGTAACTGCATCACTACCATTGTATTTATCTGCAAAAGCCAACCCAGCTCCAAGGGGTATCTGTCCACCAACGATTCCATGTCCACCAAAAAAATTGTGTTCTTTGCTAAACATATGCATAGAGCCGCCATTTCCTTTCGAGCAACCTGTGATTTTGCCCATTAACTCGGCCATTATATATTTTGGTTCAACGCCCATTGCAATTGGTTGCACGTGATTACGGTAGGCCGTTATCATTTTATCTTTAGACGGATCAATAGCTTCTCTGCATCCTGCTAGAATAGCTTCTTGTCCATTATAGAGATGCAAAAACCCTCTAATTTTTTGTTGGATGTATAATGCAGAGGCTTTGTCTTCAAGCTTTCTCCACAATAGCATATTTTTGTACCAATTAATGTAAGTTTTTTTTGTAATTTTTACAGCCATATCACTAAAATAAAAGCAAATTTAACACAAAATAGCCTAAAAATAATTAATAATCATTAGTTGAGTGTCTATTTAGATAATTTAACATATTAATCACGTATTTTCAATAAAAATAAGTCAAATTATTAATTTAATAATATAAAAAGTTTAAATTTCTTTCGTGATGTCAAAAGCGAGGTATTAGATGGTACAGATGATAAATCCAAAATAGTAAATATTACCGTTGAAGACACAGGTATCGGAATAAGCCGACAAGACAGAAAAAAGCTATTTAACGCCTTCTCGCAAGTAGACGACGCCCTTAACCGTAATTACCAAGGCACTGGATTAGGTCTCGTGATAAGTCGAGAGCTGGTTCGCTTAATGAACGGTGATCTAACGCTAAAAAGTGTATTAGGCCAAGGCTCTACGTTTAACGTATCACTACGTATGAACCAGTTAAGCCAGAAATATGCGTTAACTAGTAGTGAAGACTGGAAAGGTAAGAACGTGGTTATTTTCGACCCGGTACCTGCAACACGTCGCTCAAGTGCAAGCATGTTATCGATTTTGGGTGCGCAGGTTACCTCTGTTGAATCACTAGATTATTTGATGTCACTTAAAGGCCAGTACGACTTTTTCATGGCAACTGTGCCGGTAAGTAAGATGGGATTGCGGGATACCTATTTAAGTCGTTTTGTACAATTCCCTGCGCAAAAGCGCATACTTTGGTATTCCGGCCCTGAACCTTTTGCGCAATACCCAAGCCTGTCGCAACATTTCCATTCACAAGCGCGTATGCCGATGACGCTTACCAAGTTAGATAGCCTGGTGCACCACCATACAACGCCAGCTAAAAATGCGATGCAAGAGAAAATAGGCACGCTACCAAAAGCTAAAATTCTTGCCGTTGATGACATGGAAATGAATCTTAAACTGCTGCATACGTGGCTCGATCATTCTCCTGTCGAGCTAACCACAACGATTAGTGGACAAGACGCCGTCAATCAATGCCAGACTCAAGAGTTTGACTTAATTCTCATGGACGTGCGGATGCCAGGCATGGACGGACTGCAGGCCACCCGAGAAATTCGTAAATCACCGTTGAATATGGGTACCCCAATAGTGGCAGTGACAGCCCACGCGTTTAAAGAAGAGCAAGAAAGATTGCTTGCCTCTGGCATGGACGATTACTTACCTAAGCCTATTGAGGTTGAGCTACTTATTACGCTTATCAATTCGTGGTGCCACAATGTTGAGCCCGGTGAAATCGTCTTTCCCTCTATCGACTGGCAGCTAGCACTTAAACGAGCGAATCAAAATCAAGATACAGCAAAAGAAATGTTAGACAGTTTTATTGCGTTACTGCCCGAAACTATCGAGACACTTTCGGCGCTTTGGGACGATCAAGATTACAATGGGCTTAAGACCGAAGTTCACAAACTACACGGTGCGTGTTGCTATACAGGTCTGCCGCGCATGCAGCATTTAGCCAACGAAACAGAGAGCTCACTTAAACTTGGTCAGCACAAGCTAGTCGAGGAAAACTTACCAGCCCTTATTGCCGAAGCCAAGAAAGTGCTTAACGAGAGTAAATTGAAGGACAGCCGCAGCTAGGCGAATAAAGTCTAATTGCTACGATGAGCTTAGCTGGCTTCAGAAGACTGCCTAGCTTTCTGGCACTGAGCAATAAGTCCTGCAAACTCGCTGGCATCCCTATCTAGCTCTGAACTCGCGATAAAAATATCATACCCAAGGCGCTTTCTTAGCTCTACCATACGATGTGCCAGCATAGCTTTAATGCCTTTAATGATGGTCCCGTCTTCCATAACGTACTGCTTATCATCAAACATAGATTGCTCATAACAGCTTCCAGAGGCGCAATTCTCATCTGTGTTCTGCATTAGCAATGGCCGCTGCTCCATTAACAAGTGCGTTGCAAGCCGTGGTGAAATCGTATTGAGGAAATCCGTGTAACTTTTGATTTTGAAACCGATGGTTTCAAGGGGAATATGCTCCAGCCCATGGCGAACACGGGGGCAATCTGCGCGCAGCAGGTTGTCCCAGTGAATACGCCAACTGCCCAGACGGTGGCGATAAGTAATATAGTCTTTGGCTATTTCCAAACTATAGTCGGGCTCACGAATTTTGAAGTACCCTACGAGCAAGCACACTAACGCGGCACTGGTGATGAAAATCCCCGCTAAGAACAGCCAATCGGGAAGAAAGGCTAACCACAGTGCCGCAACACACAAACCGATACAGCCCAGCACCAGGCTAGTAATACCGTTACTTTTCGAGGCAGCTCGGATATAGATTGGTTCGACACTAGTACCAGACATAAAAATACACCACCAACATGATTACGCCCCAAACGATATAAAGTCTCATGCGTTTACACTTAACGCAGTCGGTTTGCCACCAACGCAAAAGAGGATTTGATTTTCGCATACGCTAAGTAAGCCAAATTTATACGTGGGTTAAAAAGGGATAGTTTAACCGTAAAATTATGCCAATGTGTGATTTCTATAACGGTATCGTTGAAAAGCAGCCACTATAGTTGGCGTAAAGACTAACGACAAGATTACCGAGA
>CAXFOQ010000012.1:0-30005 GCA_964004705.1 uncultured Flavobacteriales bacterium
CATGCTGGCGATAACAAAACAGCATCGCCCTTAGTAGCGTGTTCATAAGATTGATTGACGGCTTCTTGCATAGATGAGGCAAATAGCATATCAACATCTAAATTTTCAAATGCTGCTTTTATAGAGTCTACATTTTCACCTAGACAAACAATCGCTTTTACTTTCTGATTGACTAAAGGTATTAGTGATGAATAATCGTTTCCCTTATCAACACCACCGACAATCCAAATGGTATCTTTAGTCATACTTTCCAAAGCGTACCATGTAGAATTGACATTGGTAGCCTTAGAGTCGTTAATGAACTCGATACCGTGTACTTTAATGACACGTTCGAGGCGATGTTCTACATTTTTAAAATCAATAAGACTCTCTCTTATTAAATCTTTGTTTAAATCTAAAATCCTAGCTGAAATAGCTGCAGCCATAGAATTGTAGATATTGTGTTTGCCCTGAAGGGCTAATTGTTGAATGTTCATATTAAATGATTCTTGGTTAATATTTATTTCAATCTCATCATTGTTTAAACAAGCTCCATTCTCTTGATTTTCTCTAATAGAAAATGGTATACATTGAGCCTGAGTTTTTAAATTCATTGTTATGTTATTATCATCCGAACAGTAGATTAAAAAATCTTCTGAAGTCTGATTCATAGTAATTCTCATTTTTGAATGAATGTAGTTATCCATTTTGTTATCATATCTGTCCAAATGATCTGGCGTGATATTAAGTAAAATGGCAATTTGAGGCTTAAAACTATCTATGCCGTCCAATTGAAAACTGCTTAATTCTAAGACATAAAAGTCATGAGATTCATTGGCTACTTGTAAAGCAAAACTGTCACCTACATTTCCAGCAACACCCACATTTAAACCTGCTTTTTTGAGCATATGCCCAACTAATAATGCAGTAGTTGTTTTGCCGTTACTTCCTGTAATGCCAATAATTTTTGCATCTGTATATCGAGCCGCAAATTCAATTTCAGAAATGATAGGCACTGAAGCTTTTTTCAAATCTTGTATCAAAGGAATAGTATCAGGGATACCTGGACTTTTGACAATTATGTCTGCCTCAAAAAAACGCTTTTCAGAGTGTTTTTCTTCTTCCCATTCAATCGCATTATGTGTAAGAACATTTTTATATTTCTCCTTTATCTTTCCGATATCTGAAAGAAATATCTCAAATCCTTTTTGTTGTGCTAATAGTGCCGCCCCACAGCCACTTTCTCCACCACCAAGCACAACAACTTTCCCCATTATCTCAGTTTTAGAGTGACAATGGTTAATATGGCCAACATGACACCAGCAATCCAAAAGCGAGTAACAATTTTACTTTCGTGCATACCTAACTTTTGAAAATGATGATGTAATGGTGCCATCTTGAAAATTCGACGACCTTCACCGAATTTCTTTTTAGTGTATTTGAAATAACCCACTTGTAGCATAACTGATAAATTCTCTACCAAGAAAATACCACACAACACAGGTATCAATAATTCTTTTCTAATAGCAATAGCAAATACTGCAATAATTCCTCCTAGTGCTAAACTTCCTGTATCGCCCATAAATACTTGAGCTGGATAGGAGTTGTACCATAAAAACCCTACGCAAGCCCCTACAAATGCAGCCATATAGATAACCAACTCACCAGAGTTTGGCAGATACATTATGTTGAGGTAGTCGGCAAAGAATACATTACCAGACACATAAGCTAAGATTCCAAGTGTAGCACCTATTATGGCTGAAGTACCAGTTGCGAGACCATCAAGACCATCAGTCATATTGGCGCCATTACTTACGGCAGTAACCACAAAAATGACCATTAAAACAAAAACTATCCAAGCGTATTTCTTGCCCGTTTCGCCCATCCAACTTACCAAAGTGATGTAGTCAAATTCATTATTCTTTACAAAGGGTATGCTTGTTTTAAGTGACTTTGTTTCTTGCCCAAAAACAACTTCTGTATTGGCTTTATCAATATTTCGGATTTCTTCCTTGATAGTAATCCCCTCATGGAAATACATAGTAAGACCTATGATGAGTCCTAGACCTACTTGTCCAATAATTTTAAATCTTCCCGCTAAGCCTTCTTTATCTTTTTTAAATACCTTGATGTAATCGTCAATGAATCCAATTAGCCCTAACCAAACTGTAGAGATTAGCATTATGACGATATAGATATTTGAAAGTTTGGCAAATAAAAGTGTTGGTAACAGAATAGCTGCGAGTATAATTAAGCCTCCCATAGTAGGCGTTCCTTTCTTTTGTGCTTCTCCCTCTAAACCTAAAGTCCTGACTTCTTCTCCAATTTGTTTATTTCTTATTAGATTGATAATCTTACCACCAAACACCATAGAAACCAATAAAGAAGTAATGACTGCTAAGGCTGCCCTAAATGAAATGTATTGAAACACTCCTGCTCCAGGCAACTGATATACGGATTCTAGATATTCAAATAGATAATAAATCATTATTTTCTAAGTAGGTTAAATGTGTTTTTTAATTCTTCTTTATCGTCAAATGCTAATTTTTGGCCATTGATTTCTTGGTATTTTTCATGCCCTTTTCCTGCTAGCAGAATAATATCTCCTTCATTAGCTATTGAGCAAGCTGTTTTAATAGCCTCTTTTCTATCAGAAATACTTAGTACTTTTTTAAGGTGTTTAGGGTTTACTCCCTGTACTATTTCATTTAATATATCATCTGGATTTTCAGTACGAGGATTGTCACTAGTAATGATGACTCTGTCACTAAGTTCTGAAGCAATTTGCCCCATTTTGGAACGCTTGGATTTATCTCTATCACCACCACAGCCAAAAACTGTAATCAATTGCTGATTATTCTTAATCTCATTGATGGTATTTATCACATTAAGTAAAGCATCGGGTGTATGAGCATAATCTACAATGCCAATACAACCGTCATTAGCTCTGCATACTTCAAATCTTCCCTCTGCACTAGTCAAGACGCTAAGACTTGTTAGTGATTGAAAACTATCTTCTCCCAAAAGAAGGGTTGTAGCATATATAGAGAGGAGGTTATAAGCATTAAATTCACCAATAAGCTTAGTCCAAACTTCTTTGCCATCGACATTTAAAAGCATACCGTCAAATTGATGCTCAATAATTTTAGCTTTAAAATCTGCTGAAGACTTTAAGGCATAAGTGTATTGTTTAGCTTCACAATGGTGTAGCATATTCAAACCGTGTCTATCGTCCTTATTAACTAATGCGAAGGCATCGGAAGGAAGTGAATCAAATAGTGCTTTTTTGGCAAGTATATAATCGTCAAATGTCTTGTGATAATCCAAGTGGTCGTGAGTGATGTTTGTAAAAACAGCACCTTTAAACTGTAATCCTGAAATTCGGTTTTGATGAATAGCGTGAGAACTTGCTTCCATGAAACAAAACTTACAACCCTCATCAACCATTTGAGATAAAAGCTTATTGATACTTAATGCATCAGGAGTAGTATGTGTTGATGGAACTTCTTGGAAACCAATCTTGTTTACTATAGTTGATAGAACTCCTGTTTTGATAGCTAATGATTGGTAAAACTGATGCAATAAACTGACAACCGAAGTCTTACCATTAGTGCCTGTTACAGCAACAAGATTTAATTTTTGAGAAGGATTATCATAAAAATTAGAGGCAATAATCCCTAAAGCTTTTGAGCTATCGTTTACTCTTATGTAGGTAAGTCCTTCTGGTTTTGTTAAAGGAAGTTCTTCAGCAACTATGGCGACTGCTCCTTTTTCAATAGCCTGATTGATGTACTCGTGTCCATCACTTATTGTACCTCTAACAGCGACAAATAAAGCATCTTTTCCGACCTTTCTAGAATCAAAACAGACGTTTAGAATAGCAGCATGAGTTGAACCAGCAACTTCAAGTATCTCTACCCCAAATAATATGTCTTGCAATAACTTCATGAAAGTACAATGGTTAAATTTTGTCCTTTTCTTATGTTTTCTCCTTTATTGATGGATTGCTCTTTGACACTACCACGACCTGAATAGCTGATATTCAAACCATAATTTTCTAATAAAAACAACACATCATTTAAGCCCATACCTTTTATGTTGGGCATTTTATTTTTTTCTAAATCTCTCGTGATATTTCTTGTTTGGAGTTTTACCTGTTCTTTTTGGGATTTAGTAAGAACCCATTGCGCTCTATCGTCATCGCTAGAAATTGGTACATCAAAAGTATTGAAGACATTAGCTAAGTGTTTCTTATAGCCATCTTTAGAAACTGGAATTTGTCGCTTTTCGATAGTATCTGTAGGTTGTAGACTTAAGTCCGTATTCATTACATAATCAGAAATTGTTCTAAAAACAGGTGCAGCAACATCACCACCATAACTACCGTTTTCTTGGGGGTCGTTAATCATGACTATACAAGCATATTTAGGATTGTTTGCAGGAAAGTACCCAACAAATGATGCTAGGTGTCTTTGGTTGTCGTACACCCCATCAATTATCAATTGAGCTGTACCTGTTTTACCCGCTATTTTATACTGCTTAGATTTAATGCTTTTAGCAGTCCCATTTTCGACTACACCTTCTAGCATTTGCTTTACTTTTTTAATGGTAGTCATAGAGCAAATAGATGGGTTTAAAACCTCAGGATTAAAGTTTTTTTCTGTTATACCATTTGCCATTATTGACTTTACAAAAAGTGGTTTCATACGCCGTCCGTCATTAGCGATAGCGGCATAAAAACTTAGAATTTGTAATGGCGTCATTTTTATTCCGTAACCAATAGACATCCAAGGCAAAGTAGTTCCAGACCAATTGGAAGATTGTTTAGGATGTCTTATAGCAGGCTTAACCTCTCCAGACAATGCAATGCCAAGCGGCTCATTAATTCCCATACTATAAAGTCTATCTACGAATTGCGAAGGCTTGGCTTTATAGTGTTTATTGATAAGTTTTGAAATTCCGACATTAGAAGACTTAGTAAATGATTCCTCTAAAGAAATTACACCATAGCCACCTTTTTTAGAATCACGCATAACTCTATCATAAAAGCTATGTTTTCCACCTGTTGTGTTTACAGAATCGTCCAACTGTAGAAAACCATCTTCAAGTCCTGCAATGACAGAGGCTAACTTAAAAGTAGAGCCTGGCTCAATACTTCTTCCTATAGCAAAATTGTAAAACTCAACATACTTATCTTCATCGACTTTTTTGAGGTTTACAATTGACTTTATTTCGCCAGTAGCTACTTCCATAAGAATAGTAGTACCAAAGTCTGCATCATGAAAATACAACCTATCCTCGAGGGCTTGATGTGCAATATCTTGAAAACGAATATCAATGGTAGTAATCACATCTTTGCCAGGAAAGGACTCTCTTTCTCGAATAGGCATCCATTCATTACCTGCCAATCTATGCTCTAATCTCTCGCCATTCTTGCCTTTCAAATCGTAATTGAAAGCACCTTCGATACCAACAGACTTGGATTGTTTTTTATGATAACCTATGGTTCTACCTGCCAGCTGTTGAAATGGCTTTTGACGTATATTTAGTTGCTTATACTGAAAACCTCCTTTGTATCGGCCTTCACTAAAAACTGGGAACTGCTTTAATAACTTAAGCTGATTGTAGTTTACTTTTCTTTTAATGAGAGCATAGCGACTCTGTTTAGCCCATACTTTTCTTAAATAATCGGAATAATCTGAGGCTGGTTTATCATCAAAAAGGGCCGATAATTTAGCCGATAATTCTTCAACCTCATCAAGAAATAATTGTTTATTAACTTGTTTAGCATCCCATCGTATCTCATATTCAGGTATTGAAGTCGCTAATAGCGATAAATCATCAGAATAAATATTACCTCTTGATGCTGGAACTGTAACCGTTCGTGTGACATTGTAATTCTCAGTATTGTATAAATGTGACTCAAAAATCTGAGTATATAGTGGTTGGATGATAATAACAAGCGCCAATAAAATCATAAAAAGATATATGGCTACAGCTCGTCTTTTTATGTTTTTAGAGTGTTTCATTATTTGGTACGAATTATAAATGGTTGAGAATCGCTTTGTTTTAATCCTTGACTAGCCACTAAAGATTGAACTTCTGTTTGCTTACTTTGAAACATCAATAAAGACTTAGTTGTAATGTATTCCGAACGCAGGTCTTTGAGCTCTCTTTCTAAAGATGAAATAGTTCTTACATAATCTTCAGCTCGGTATGAATTATTGATATAAAACACTATGAGCATACAGATGTAAAGCGAGAAAGGTAATAGCTCAAATAAGCCCTTTTCAAGAACTTTACCGCTCAATAAATCAGAAAGTCCGTTTTGAAACCCTTTTTTAGGCTGATATGTGTGTTTTAAATCCTTCATATCTTTTGACCTACTCTTAATTTTGCACTTCTAGAGCGTGGATTGCTATCTAACTCTAATTGTGTTGCAGTGATAGGTTTTCTGTTAATAGAATTTAGAACGAGATTAGGAACACCATAAAAATCCTTTTCTATTTCTCCCTCGAAATTGCCTGACTTTATGAGGTTTTTCACCAATCTATCTTCTAAAGAATGGTAAGATATTACAGATAATCTACCGCCTTTTTTAAGTAAATCTACAGACTGACTTAACATATCTTTTAAAGCGTTTATTTCATCATTGACTTCAATACGAATTGCTTGAAAAAGCTTAGCTAATATTTTATTTTTCTTGTGTGGAGGCACATGCTCTTTTACAGCATCTTTCAAATCCTCAGTCGTTGAAATGACCTTTCCCTTACGGTAATTAACTATGGATTTTGCTAAAGAATAAGCATTGTTTAGCTCACCAAACTCTTTAAAAATCCGACTTAATTCGTTAAGGTCATAGTCGTTTACCACGATTTTGGCAGACAGTTCTTGCTCTCTATTCATTCGCATATCCAAATCACCATCTTCTCGAATAGAAAATCCACGTTCTGCAGTATCAAATTGATGTGAAGAAACACCCAAATCCGCAAGAATACCATCAACCTCATAGACACCTTCTAGACGTAAAAACTTTTTGATAAACCTAAAGTTCTGAGCAATTAAAACTAGTCGATCATCATCAACACAATTTTGTTGTGCATCGCTATCTTGGTCAAAGGCAAAGAGCTTGCCATTTTCTAGTTTTTGTAGTATGGATTTAGAATGACCGCCACCACCAAAAGTGACATCAACATAGATTCCGTTAGGTTCGATAGAAAGGCCAGCTATTGATTCATCTAATAAAACTGCCTCGTGATATAGCATTAGTCTTCTTTTTCGATGTTGCCCATTACTTCCTCTGCTAAATCTGCAAAATCAGAAGTAGCATCTTTTAGAACTTGCTCGTATTGATCTTTATCCCAAACCTCAATCATATTGACTGAACAAGAAATGACTACGCTTTTTGAAATGTTAGCAAAGCTGATTAGATCCTTTGGAATTTGGAGTCGAGCATTAGAATCCGTTTCTAACATTTTGACACCTGCAGTAAAAAGACGTATGAAGTCATTATTTTTCTTAACAAATCGATTCAACTTATTTACCTCAGACATCAAGACATTCCATTCGCTTACAGGATGTATTTCAAGGCAACTACTAAACACAGAACGCTTCAAAACAAAGGCTTCTCCTATGATAGGAGACAACTGTTTTTTCAAGACTGCAGGTAGCATAAGCCTGCCCTTAGCGTCAATCTTGCATTCATATGTTCCAATTAAGTTTATCATTAAAATCTTATGTAAGCTGTAAATATATATAATTTTACTCCACTTTTTACCACTTTTTACCACTTTGTTGATAAATCATGACACTTTTTTCTAATTACACCTATTTTCTTGGGTTAAAATCTATTTGATAAATAGATGATTTTTTTACTTATTTTTGTGAAAAATTTAATCTGAATGGTTTTAGAAACAATTAAAGAAAAGGGCTTTGAATACATTGAGGTTGGAGAAGGCCCCGTAATTGTTTTATTGCATGGCTTGATGGGAGGCTTGGACAACTTTGAAAATGTCATTCCAAAACTTGCCTCTAATGGATATAAAGTGATTGGACCAGTCTTACCACTTTTTGAAAAACCTATCTTAAAAACAAGTATCAAACATTTTTCCGATTATATCCATAAATTTTTAAAATTTAAAGGACTTGATAAAGTCACGTTATTTGGCAATTCTCTAGGCGGGCATATCTCTTTAGTATACGCTAAAGATCATCCTGAAATGGTTGACGGCTTAGTACTAACGGGAAGTTCTGGTCTGTATGAAAACTCAATGGGCGATACATTCCCAAGACGTGGCGACTACGACTATATTCGTAAAAAAACAGAAGAAGTTTTTTACAACCCAAAAATGGCTACAAAAGCTTTAGTTGATACCGTTTTTGAGATTGCTAATAATAGGAATTCTGTTATTCGTTTACTAACAATGGCTAAATCAGCAATACGTCATAATATGAGTAATGACATTCCTCATTTAGACTTTCCTGTTTGTTTAGTTTGGGGCAAACAAGACAGTGTGACACCTCCCGAAGTTGCCGAAGAATTTCATAGCCTTTTCAAACGTTCTGATTTGTATTGGATTGATAAGTGTGGTCATTCACCCATGTGGGAACATCCAGAAGAATTTTCTCAAATACTTTGTACATGGCTGAACACCAATATCAAACAAATTTAAGATGCGCATCAAACACGCTGAGTTTATTATCAGTAATACGGACATTAAAAAATGTCCAAAAGCTGATATGCCCGAATATGCCTTTATTGGACGCTCCAATGTGGGAAAATCTTCATTAATTAATATGCTAACGGAGAGAAAAAGTTTAGCTAAAGTTTCAGGTAAACCAGGAAAGACTCAGCTTATCAATCACTTTCTAATTAATAAACTTTGGTATCTAGTAGATTTGCCAGGATACGGTTATGCTGGAGTATCAAAAACTCAGCGCTATGAGTTTGCTCAGTTTATCAAAAAGTATTTACTGAAACGAGAAAATTTAATGTGTCTGTTTGTCCTCTTGGACTCTCGCCTTAAACCACAAGCTATTGATTTAGAATTTATGCAATGGTTAGGCGAAAATGGTATTCCTTTCGTAATCTGCTTCACTAAGCAAGACAAAGTGTCTAAAAAAGAAAGTGCAGAAAATCTGATTAACTACAAAAAAGAATTACTCAAAAGTTGGGAAGAACTCCCTCAAATATTTTTAAGCTCGGCCACCAAAAATAATGGTAAAGAAGATATTTTAACCTTCATTGCAAATACCAACGAGCTTTTTTTTAAATCATCGTAATAATTTTTCGGCAAAATGATGACAAAAGTCACGCATATCGGCAGCCATTTTATCCTCATTAGTTGCTCTTTCTAAAGTATCTGCCATAGATACTAAGGTCTGATGGAAAAACTGCTTCATCTCATCGGTACGCATTTCTTTTGTCCATAAATCTATACGCAGTGTATCTCTAGATTTATTATCCCAAAAAGACAGAAAAGCCGCTTTACACTCGCTTAAATCCTGATCTCCATCGGAAGCTTCCCAAAAAAGTTTTTCAGGAATATTATTATCATCTAATTGTACGTTTATTTTAATTTGAGATTCTTTAGTGCTCATTATGGTTTGTATTTAGATTGATTTAAAATGTATTGGGCGTCCTTTATTTGAAATAATTCTGAAATGGTAAGATCAGTATTGTTTTGCATAAATTCATCAACGATATTCCAACCAACCCAAACTGCAACTTGTCCTGGCGACTCATGAGGCATACCCTTTGAATAAGGAGCAGGATTCATATATTTACTAATCATAAATTGATCATTGGTGTAGAGTAAGCCCTCTTCAATGAGGAATTTCCATATTGAAAATTCACTTTTTTTACACCACTCCATTTGCGTCTGTGTAAAGCCCATAGTTATATGAGGGGGAGCATCGACTAAAAATTCATTAAGCGCATATTTTATTTTTCCATAATGAATCATTTGAGTAAGAAAATCATCAAGAGATACAGGAAATTCAGCCTCTAACCAACCATTTACAGCGACAGAAGTCAAATATTCTGACTGAAATTGATGATGCATATATTTTGGGAATTTATGAATCAAATTGGAATAGTAATTATCATTACCTAAAAACATCTCTAAGCCAATTCCTAAAGTACTGTCCGTAGCAATAGCTATATAATTAAAGCCTCCAAAAAAAGTAACAATCGTCGGAATTACCTTATTAGGAAATTCCATATGATAATGGTAAAAAGCTCTTGATAATTTCTTGTGTTGAAGACTAAAATCTTGGTATTGATTAATTATTTCTTGATAAGGTTTAGCAAAATCTTGTTCTTGCTGAAAGGCACTTAAAGAATCGGTAAATGACTCTGCAGTTAAAAGAATCACATTTTGACTATAAACCTCCCAAAAGTAGCCGTACTCATCAGCATAATCATCATAATAAGCATTAAAGGGGTCAGTTTTATAAATCGTATCCAAGCGCTTCACTTCAATCTCAAAATTGGCGGATTCATCGTGATCACATGACATGAATATAAAAAGTGAAATAAAAACTAAATAATAGATGTTCTTTTTCATATTGTAAAACTACGATTTATTAACTTTGTACTGCTATGCAAACAAAAGAATGTATTAATTACATCATTAATTGGCTTTTGAACTACTCAAAACAATCTAAGACGAGAGGATTTGTAGTTGGTGTTTCAGGTGGAATTGACTCCGCAGTAACTTCAACTTTAGCCGCTAAAACAGGACTAGAAGTCTTATGCTTAGAAATGCCCATTCACCAAGAGATTAATCAAGTCAACAGAGCCAACGAGCATATAAATTGGCTAAAAGAAAACTTTAACAAGGTGTGTTCTTTACGTATTGACTTAGGAGAAACCTACGACTGCTTTAAACAAACTGTTGGCAAAAATAATCAAAGAGATAGCCATCAAATGGCATTAGTCAATTCTAGAGCAAGACTAAGAATGACAACATTGTACTATCATGCACAACTCAATAATTATTTAGTAGCAGGAACAGGCAATAAAGTAGAAGATTTCGGTATTGGTTTTTACACAAAATACGGTGATGGTGGAGTAGATTTAAGTCCTATTGCAGATTTACTAAAATCTGAAGTTTTTGAAATCGGCAAAGAAATTGGCATAATAAACTCCATCCTTACGGCTGCACCAACCGATGGTTTATGGAGTGACAACAGAACAGATGAAGACCAAATTGGAGCAACTTACCCAGAGCTAGAGTGGGCTATGAGTTTTGAAGGAAATACTGATTCTTTAAACGAACGTCAGCAAGAAGTTTTAGATATTTATAATCGTTTAAACAAAGCTAATAAACACAAGATGACACCCATACCAATTTGTGAAATACCCAATCATTTGAAATGATGAAATAGACTTCCTCAAAACCCTATAATGAGGTAAGCATAGGAGTAACTAATATTCAAAAATTCTTTGGATTTGATTTAAAAAAATACTGAATTATCTTGATGAAAAATAAGAAGAGACTTACTTTTTTGGACTAAAAAGACTAACAGTCTATTTTAGTGCTAAATTCGATTTTTAGTCGATTGTCCAAGTGTTAGACCCTTTAAGTAATTCATCCAAATTACCTTGCCCCTTATGCTCTATAGCATTGTCAATTTGTTGTACCAAAGCATCTTCGTAAGTTGGTCTATCTTCAAAATAAAACACCCCAAAAGGACGAGGGAAATCAACATCAAAGAAACGTGTTAGCAAACCTGCTTTGACTCTATCTTTTTCATCGTGAATCCACAAATCATCAATTGAGCAATCCTCTAATGAAACAATGATAGGCTTAAAGCCATCCAAACGAATACCTTTGTCTTTATTTTCTCCAAATACTAAAGGTTGTCCGTGTTCTAAAAACAGGGTTTGATTCATTTTTGTAGCTTTATCCGTCATACCAAAAAATGCCCCATCATTAAAGACATTACAATTTTGATATATCTCTAGTAAAGATGTGCCCTTATGATTATTAGAACGCATTAACATTTCTCGCATATGCTTAGGGTCTCTATCCATTGTTCTCGCAATAAAGGTTGCATCAGCACCCATACACAAGGCTAAAGGGTTAAAAGGGTGGTCTATCGACCCCATTGGCGTAGATTTTGTCTTTTTACCTTTTTCGGAAGTTGGCGAATATTGTCCTTTAGTTAATCCATAAATCTGATTATTGAACAACAAGACATTGGCATCAAAATTTCTTCTTAGAAGATGAATCAAGTGATTACCACCAATTGATAGTGAATCACCATCACCGGTAATTATCCAAACACTTAAATCGGGACGTGCTGCTTTTAGTCCACTTGCTATAGCTGTTGCTCTACCATGAATAGAATGCATACCAAAGGTTTCCATATAATACGGGAAACGAGAAGAACAGCCTATTCCTGAAATGAATACAATATCTTCTTTAGGTACATTGATTTCTGGCATTACTGACTGCACTTGTTTCAATATGGAATAATCCCCACAGCCAGGACACCAACGTACTTCTTGATCAGAAGAAAAATCTTTTGCTGTATATACCTTATTCTCCATCGTGCAATTCAATAATTCGGTTTTTAATTTCTCTTGCTTCAAATGGTATTCCCTGAATTTTATTCATTGGAATAGCATTTATAACGTACTTATCACGTATCAGTTTTATCAACTGACCGTTATTTATCTCTGGTATTAAAACCTTGTCGTAAGCTTGTATTAGACTTTCTAAATTTTTAGGAAACGGATTGATGTAACGCAAATGAGCATGAGCTACTGAATATCCTTCAGCCATTAATTCTTTGATTGCTGTTTTTATTGCACCATACGTTGAGCCCCAAGCTAAAACCAAAACTTTAGCTTTTTCTGAACCAGCATCTAACTCCTGATTTGGAATGAAATAAGCTATTTGTTCCACTTTTTCGGCTCTAGTTTTCACCATAAATTCGTGGTTACTTGAATCGTAGGAAACATTACCCGTCAAATCTTCCTTTTCTAAACCCCCAACTCTATGCTCTAAACCTGACATTCCAGGAATAGCCCATTCTCTAACTAATTTATTATCTCTTTTATAAGGTAAATAATCGGTATTATCTTTTTTAGTAATCGGCACCTCTATGGACTGAAGATCTTTAGACTGAGGGAATAACCAAGGCTCTGCACCATTAGCAATATATCCGTCAGACAAGAAGAATACAGGTGTCATATGTTCTATTGCAATACGACAGGCTTCTAGAGTAGCCTCAAAGCAATCTGATGGCGTACTAGCCGAAATGACTGGTACAGGTGCTTCACCATTTCTGCCATACATGGCTTGTAACAAATCTGCTTGCTCTGTTTTGGTTGGTAAACCTGTTGAAGGCCCACCTCTTTGTACATTAATGATAACTAAAGGTAACTCCAGCATAAAAGCCAAACCTATAGCTTCGCCTTTTAAAGCTACGCCAGGGCCTGATGTTGCCGTAACCCCTAGGGCACCACCAAAAGATGCTCCTATGCTTGCACTTATAGCCGCTATTTCATCTTCGGCTTGAAAAGAACGCACGCCGAAGTTTTTATGTTTTGCTAATTCGTGTAAGATATCAGATGCTGGAGTAATAGGATACGACCCATAAAATAAGTCAAGGCCTGATTGTTGAGAGGCAGCAATAAGACCCATAGCAGTAGCTTGATTACCCATTATATTGCGGTAAATTCCAGATGCCATTTTTGCAGGCTTCACCTCAAACCTACTACTTGATATTTCACAAGTATTTGCAAAATTATAGCCTGATTTTAGTACTCTAGTATTGGCCTCTAATACATCTGGTTTATTCTTGAATTTCTGTTTTAAAAAATCTAGGGTATGCTCTAAAGATCGGTTGTACATCCAATAGACAAAACCGAGAACAAACATATTTTTACAGCGGTCTTTTTCTTTGACACCTAAAGTAATATCAACCAAACATTCTCGTGTTAGCTTAGTGACATTCATTTCGCTCACTCTATAATCCACAAGAGAATTGTCTGTTAATGGATTTTCATCATCTGCAAAACCAGCTAGACGTAAATTTCTTTTATCAAAGCCATCGGTATTGAGGATAATTGCTCCTCCTTTTTTCAATCGCTTGAGGTTGGCCTTTAGTGCTGCCACATTCATTACGACTAAGACATCGCATTCATCACCGGGTGTAAATATTTCAGTACTTCCAAAAGATATTTGGAAACCTGACACTCCAGCTAGTGTACCTTGGGGGGCTCGTATCTCAGCTGGAAAATCAGGGAATGTACTGAGGTCATTACCATACAAAGCAGCGGTGTTAGTAAACTGTGAACCAGTTAATTGAATTCCATCTCCTGAATCACCAGCGAAGAAAATAACAACTTTTTCTACTATTTCTTGGGTCATTAATCTTCTAATTTATCAATATCAACTACTTTCTGAACTTCAGGCAGTACCTTTTTAATAGCTTGCTCTACACCAGCTTTTAAAGTCATCATACTGACTTGACAGTCGCTACACGCGCCAAGTAATTTTACTTTTACTACGTAATCGTCAGTAACCTCAATAAGACGTATATCACCGCCATCTGACTCCAAAAAGGGACGGACTTGAGCTAAAGCATCTTCTATTTTATTAATTACTGTTGAATCAGTTATTATTCCCATTTTTAATTTGTTGAACAACCGTTAGTGTTTGTAATTTCAACACGTTTAGTTGCATCTAATTGGTTTCTTTTATTCATTTCCTCCACTACTTTGTCAGCAAAATCTAAAAAGGCAATGGCTGCTGGAGTTGAACCCTGCAAAACAGCAGGGCGACCAGCGTCAGCGGCCTCTCTAACACTTTGCACTAGTGGTATTTCAGCCAATAAAGGGAGTTCTAGTTTTTCAGCTAGTACTCTAGCTCCTTCCTTACCAAAGATATAATATTTATTGTTCGGTAATTCTTGTGGCGTAAAATATGACATATTTTCTACTATCCCAAGCACAGGAACATTGATGGAGTCCATTTGGAACATAGCCACCCCTTTACGGGCATCTGCTAATGCAATATTTTGAGGTGTACTAACCACAACAGCAGCACCAACAGGAATGGACTGCACTAAGGACAAATGAATATCACCGGTACCAGGTGGCAAGTCTATAAGCATGTAGTCTAAGTCACCCCAATCGGTATCCCAAAGCATCTGATTCAAAGCCTTGGACGCCATAGCACCACGCCAAACTACAGCTTGATCTGTATTGGCAAAAAATCCAATAGATAATAACTTTACACCGTAGCTTTCTACTGGTAAAATTTTTCGCTTACCTCCCACCTCTCTACCATTAGGCTTAGCCTTAACCACATCAAACATAATAGGCATTGAAGGCCCATAGATATCTGCATCGACTAAACCTACTTTGTAGCCTTTATCGGCAAGTGCCACAGCCAAATTTGCGGTGACAGTAGATTTTCCAACACCACCCTTACCCGAGGCAATAGCAATAATATTTTTAACTCCCGGTATTTCATTACCCCTTATTATATTAGGTTTTTTTTCAGGGGCTTCTACAATGATATTGACCTTCACATCGGCCTTTTCATAAACGTGTTGGTGGATAGCTTTAATACAATCTACCTCTACTTTCTTTTTGTATTGAAGTGTTGGGTTATCAATAACTATATCCAACAAAACCTCTGTACCAAAGACTTGGATATTACGAATAGCATTAGTAGAAACTAAATCTTTGCCGCCGCCGGGCAATGTGAATGTTGATAAAGCTTTTAAAAGCTGTTCTTTACTTATTTTCATCAGGTACAAAGATACGGAATTGCACCATTATTTTTGAAGACGAAATCTTAAATAGCTAATGGGCATATTTTTTGCTAGAAATAGTTTTTCGTAATGTGTTTTGATTTCCATATTTTCTCTTTTTAGAACAGCATTATAAATGTCGTGTTCGGCATCTTCTAAATGATGCTGATGACCTTCAATAATTCCTAAGGTGTAACCGTGTAGAAATTGGCTATCTGTTTTTAGGTGAATCAATCCATTATCTTGTAATATATTAGAATAGCGCTCTAAAAATACTGGGTGTGTCAATCTATTTTTTGCTCTTTTCTTTTTTATTTGTGGGTCAGGAAAAGTAATCCAGATTTCATCGATCTCACTCTTTGCAAAACAGTATTCTATAAATTCTATACGAGTTCTTAAAAAAGCTACATTAGATATTCCTTCGTTGTTCGCATCACTTGCCCCTTTCCACATACGTGCTCCTTTGACATCAACACCCAAAAAGTTTTTGTCAGGATATTTTCTTGATAAGCCTAACGAATATTCGCCTTTGCCACAGCCCAACTCAACAACTAAAGGATTATCATTTTTAAACACTGCAGACTTCCATTTCCCTTTAATTGAAAAGCCTGATTTTAAATCTTCGAATGTAGGCTGAAATACATTAGAGAATTCTACCATTTGAGAAAACTTACGGAGTTTATTCTTTGCCAATGCTAAAAATTTTATGCAAAAATAGGTCAATTTTTAAGTACTTTCGAAGCGTGAATTCTAAAAAGCGAATACTTATTGCCCCATTAGATTGGGGATTAGGACATGCCAGTCGATGCGTTCCTATTGCAAAGACACTGGAAAAAGAAGGTTATGAGGTAGTATTTGCCACTAGTGGCAGACCTTTAGAGCTGCTTATTCAAGAGTTTCCAAAAAATGATTTCATAAAGTTAGAGGGTTATAATATTAGCTACCCTAAAAATGGACAAATGGCTCTGAGTATGCTGAGTCAATTATTTAAAATTTGGAAAGGTATTCAGGTAGAACACAAACAATTGCAACAAATTATTGATGATTACAACATTGACGGCGTTATTTCGGATAATCGTTATGGCTTATACTCCAAAAAAGTAACTTGCGTATTTGTGACTCATCAACTAAAAATACAATCACCAATATTTTCTGAAAGCTTACAAAAGATTAATTTCAAATACATTTCAAAGTTTGATGAATGTTGGGTCCCTGACTCAAATACACATTCTTTGAGCGGTCAGCTTTCAAAAGCTTATAATACTCCTTTTAAATGTCGATATATCGGTGCTTTATCACGTTTTGAAAAGCTAGAAAAAACAGAAGATTTAGATATTCTAGCCATAGTTTCTGGTCCAGAACCTCAACGTAGTATTTTTGAGGAATTACTTAAAAAACAGTTAATAGCATCAAAACTAAAAGCATTATTAGTTTTAGGCAAAACTGAGGAAAATAAAGAAGAGGATATAGAAAATTTAAAGGTGATTAGCCACCTCAACGCCAAGTCACTAAATCAGCAAATGGTCAATGCTAATGTTGTCATTAGTCGTTCTGGTTATTCTACAGTAATGGATATTGCCAAACTGCATAAAAAAGCCATTTTTGTGCCAACCCCAGGACAAACAGAACAACTTTATTTAGCCAAGTACTTTTACGATAAAAATAGAGCTTTTGCTATGCATCAAAAGGAGTTGGACATTCAATATGCGTTGCAAAAAGTGGAGCATGTAACCCCTTTAAAAAGTGATGACTACGAAGTCAATTGGCAAGAGTTGCTAAGCATTTTTAAGAGTGAATGAAAAGGTAGTTCCCACATTTTCAGTACTTCTGACATTGATGGTCTGACGGTGTGCTTCAATAATATGCTTAACAATAGACAAACCTAAGCCTGTGCCACCTTCACTTCGAGAACGGGACTTATCTACTCTGTAAAATCGTTCAAACAATCGAGGCAAATGTTCTGCTGGAATACCTGCACCATCATCTGCAATTTCTATTAATAAGTTTTCGCCCATTTCAAAAAGGCGAACTTTGGTATGGCCACCTTCATTACCATACTTGATAGAGTTTTCAATGAGATTAATTAGTACTTGTGAGATTTTATCTCTATCTGCCTTTACAAAATTATTTGTTGACTGATTGTTGATACTTAAGGTTACACTACGCTTCTTTGCTTTCATCTCCAACACATCAAAAATTTCTGAAATATGATCAATAATATTCCAACGAGTGAACTCTAATTCAAGTTGATTGGATTCAATTTTAGAAATCATCTCTAAATCCTCAACAATATTTATCATTCGATCAACACTTTTACTTGAACGATTAAGATATTGCATATTTACATTTTCATCTTTTATGGCACCGTCAATAAGTGTATGTATATAACCTTGAATGTTGAATATAGGTGTCTTTAGCTCATGTGAAACATTTCCTAAAAATTCTCTACGAAAAGATTCCATACTTTTAAGCTCTTCTATTTCTCTTTGGCGTTCATTGATCATTTGATCTACATCTTGATCAACCTTATCTAAATCTGTCTCTAAATCTGTACTTACGCCTCTTTGTCGAGTCAGGGTTTTATATATAACCTTAACTCTTTCATGAATGTATTTCTTTAAAAAAGAATAAGTAATAAAGTAAATAGTAAGTATTAATGAAGCTAAAATTAAAATTATTTGCAAGATTGGTATTCTAATTTCAAAGCATAAAAACATTAAAGCAAACAATACAAAAACAGGCACTGCCAGGGCTAGTGTAAGTACAATTGCAATTTTTTTAGGCGTTGTCCATTGCATCAATATTCGAATTTATAGCCAACACCTTTTACGGTTTTGACATAGTGGTCGGCTAATTTTTCTCGCAATTTACGAATATGTACGTCAATAGTTCTATCTCCAACTATAATATCTGATCCCCATACTTTTTCAAGAATTTCTTCTCTAGTAAATACTTTGCCGGGCTTAGAAATCAATAATTTCAAAAGTTTAAACTCTTTTTTAGCAAAAATGACCTCTTGACCTTTATAAGTGGTCAAGTGTTTTTCTTTGTCAATGACAATATCCCCTAATTCTATAATGGAATTAGTGTCTTGAGTAATACCTCGGCGTTTTAGTAATGCTTTAACCCTGCTTACAAGTACTTTAGGTCGGATTGGTTTAGTAATGTAGTCATCTGCACCAGCTTCAAAACCTGCTATTTGAGAATAGTCTTCAGAACGTGCCGTTAGAAAAGTAACTAACGTTTCTTTTAATGAGGGTATTTCTCTGATTTTTTCACAAGTAGTAATACCGTCCATATCTGGCATTTGAACATCAAGTATGATAAGGGAAGGTTGCTGTTGTTTTGCTAATTCAATGGCCAAGATACCATTATCAGCAACGATAACATCGTAGCCTTCAGCTCGTAGGTTATAACTTAAAAACTCTAGAATATCTTCCTCGTCATCAACTACAAGAATTTTAATATTATTGTTCATACCTATTCAAATTTAATTTTACAAAAATATCATATATAGCTTTTCATTTCAGTAATTTACAATTTTTTAACATAGACTTAATATAAGACATGTTAATGTAAACTTATATTTGCAGCAACAAACAAATAATCAATAATTTAAAAATGAAAAAAATCTTAAACGTATTAGCCTTTACATTTATAGGCTTAACTGCAATTGCTCAAGGTCAGCCAAGTGCAAAAGTATTTTCTAATTTCAACTACAATCTTTCTGATAAAGATAATAACTTCAAAGCATTTGAAGTTAATAGAGCTTACTTAGGATACAGCTATGCTTTAAGTGATGAATTCACTACCAAAATCACTTTCGATGTTGGCAACAACAGTGCAGGAAGTCAATACACAGCTTTCCTAAAAATTGCTTCTATAAGTTGGAAAGCTAATAATAACATGAAGATCAATTTTGGAATGATTGGTACAAAGAATTTCAAATTTATGGAAAAAGCTTGGGGACACAGATACATTTATAAGTCTTTACAAGACAAGCATAAATGGGCTAGCTCGGCTGATGCTGGTGTTTCTGTAGATTACCAATTCAATGATAAATTAAGTGTCGATGCTCAGGTTCTTAATGGCGAAGGTTATAAAAAAGAACAAGAAGCTAATGGTTTGTTCAGAGGTAGTGTAGGCTTAACTTACGATGCTTCAGAAAATGTGGTAGTACGACTACACAGAGATGTTGTGCCAAGAGAATCTTATGGTGACAACGATGCCCACCAAAGTACGACTAGTGCTGCTCTAGCATACAAGGGAGATGATTTTAGCTTAGGTGCTGAATACAACCTTCAAGAAAACGCTAAAAATGTATTGGATCAAGAGCGTACAGGTATTTCCGCTTATGGTAGCTATAACTTAAACGATGGCATGTCATTATTTGCAAGATACGATGAGTTAAGTTCAGAAAATGACTGGAATTTATCTAAAGACGGTACATTTATGATTGTTGGTGTACAAAAGCAAATGGTAAAGGGTTTAAAAGTAGCCTTAAACTACCAAAGCTCAACAGCAGCAACTGAAAATGCTGAAGCTGAAAGTTCAGTATTCATGAATTTAGAGTTTAAGTTTTAAACTTTTTTTTAGTAAATTTAAGAGCGAGGCGAAGTCCTCGCTTTTTCTCTTTTTATTTATTATAATTTACAAAATCAGAATTTAAACTGATAACAATTACTTAACATTACAGCTTTAGATTTTACAATCAGTTAATATTAGAATAAGTTAAAATTTCAATTAACCAAATACATTTGTTTCACAATTTAAAATCAAACTATATAATATGAAAACATTTGGTAAATTAATATTAAGTATCGCTATAATAGCTCTTACGGCGTGTGGAGGTGGCGAACAAAAATCCAATCAATCTGAACTAAGTGGAGCTGTAAAAGTTGATGGTTCTTCTACAGTTTATCCAATAACTGAAGCAGTTGCTGAAGAATTTAGAAGTGTAGAGCCAGGAGTTAATGTAACAGTAGGAGTTTCTGGCACCGGCGGTGGATTTAAAAAATTCATGAGAGGCGAAATTGATATAAATGATGCTTCTCGCCCAATAAAAAGCAAAGAAGCTGACGCATGCGCTGAAATTGGAATTGATTTTATTGAACTTTCAGTAGCATATGATGGACTTGCAGTATTAGTTAATCCAGAAAACGATTGGGTTGATTATTTTACTGTTGAAGAATTAGAGAAAATTTGGAATCCGGACGCTCAAGGAAAAGTAATGTATTGGAATCAAGTACGCGAAGGTTGGCCAAATGAAGAACTACATTTATTTGGTCCTGGAACTGCTTCTGGAACATATGACTATTTCGCAGAAGCTATTTGTGGTAAAAAGGTTGGAACTCGAGGAGACTTTACTGCATCTGAAGATGACCATGTATTAGTTCAAGGTATTGCAACAGACAAAAACGCTTTAGGCTTTTTTGGATTGGCTTATTATGAAGAAAACAAAGATAAATTAAGATTAGTTGGCGTAGATAATGGAAATGGTGTTGTTATTCCAACAATGGAAACAGTGAGCAATGGAACATATGCTCCCTTATCAAGACCAATATTTATATACGTAAGTAGCGAAGCTGCTAAAAAAGAAGAGGTAAATACATTTGTTAATTTTTATTTAGAAAGCGCTCCATCATTAGTCTCAGAAGTTGGTTATATTCCTTTACAGGAAAAAGAATACGCTGAGCAAAGTAGAAAATACAATGAATTTACAATTAAATAAGTTGTAGCTTAGTTAATAACATCGTTTTTTTATTTTTATCCAGTTCAATATTGAACTGGATAAATTTTTTTGTTTATGAAGAAAAAAAGTTTAGAATATTTTATTGAATTAATTCTCAAAGCGTGTGCCGTTGTTACTATTCTAACAACTATTGGAATCATTTGGGTATTACTTTCAGAAAGCCTAACTTTTTTTAAAGAAGTTTCAGTTAAGGATTTTTTAACGGATACACAATGGACTCCATTATTTGCAAAAAAACATTTTGGGATCTTACCGCTAATAAGTGGAACACTTCTGACAACATTTATTGCAGTTTGTGTAGCATTACCTTTAGGTTTGGTTATAGCAATTTACCTTAGTCAATATGCGCCAAAGAGATTTCGTAAAATAATTAAGCCTCTATTAGAAGTACTAGCAGCTGTTCCAACAGTAGTTTATGGTTTTTTTGCATTAATGGTTGTTACTCCATTTCTGCAAAACTTAATACCAAACATGGCAGGGTTTAATGCGTTATCAGCAGGTATTGTAATGGGAATTATGATAATTCCTTTTGTATCTTCTCTAAGTGAAGATGCTTTACAAGCCGTACCTAAATCATTGAAAAATGCTGCATATGGATTGGGGTCTACTAGATTTCAAACTTCATTTCGAGTTATGGTTCCCGCAGCATCATCAGGAATAATTGTTTCCGTAATACTTGCTTTTTCTAGAGCAATTGGTGAGACTATGATAGTTGCAATTGCAGCTGGTCAACAACCAAGACTTACTGCTAACCCTTTAGTTCCAATTGAAACAATTACAGCATATATTGTACAAGTTGCCAAGGGAGATGTTCCTCATGGCACCCTGGAATACAGAACAATTTTTGCAGCAGGTATTACATTATTTATTTTTACATTCATATTAAATAATATCAGTTTTTGGATAAGAAAAAAATACAGAGAACAGTATGACTAATTCAAAAAAGAATAGATTAAAAGATAAATTATTTGAATATTTCGGTATTGCATGTACCTTTTTTGGACTTGTAATGCTAGCAATATTCATAGGAAATATTTTGATTGATGGTCTAACAAGAATCGATTTAGATTTTTTACAAAATCTACCATCGAGAAAGCCAGAAAAATCTGGCATATTGACAGCATGGACTGGCTCATTATGGATTTTATGTTTCACAACGCTTATTGCTTTTCCATTAGGTGTAGCTGCGGGTATTTATCTAGAAGAATACGGAAAGAAAAGTAGACTTTCCTCATTGCTAGAGGTTAATATATCTAATTTAGCCGGTGTACCTTCTATAATCTATGGATTACTTGGATTAGAAATTTTTGTACGGGTATTTTCTTTAGGCAACAGTATTTTGGCTGGTGCATTTACCCTTGCATTACTTATATTACCAATAATTATAGTTGCAACAAGAGAAGCTATTCGAGCTGTTCCTTCAAGCATTAGAGCTGCATCCTATGGATTAGGAGCTAGCAAGTGGCAAACAGTTTGGCATCAAGTATTACCCGCCTCAATGGGAGGAATTTTTACAGGTGTTATACTAGCTATTTCTAGAGCAGTTGGTGAAACCGCTCCTCTGATTGTAGTTGGCGCACTAGCTTATGTTCCATTCACACCATCTTCGCCTATGGATGAATTTACTGTAATGCCAATTCAAATATTTAATTGGGTATCACGACCACTACATGGTTTTACAATTAATGCAGCTGCGGCTATAATTATATTATTATTGATAACGTTCATCATGAATGGAATAGCGGTCTATCTTCGAAATAAATGGCAAAAGAAAATTAGTTGGTAAAATGACAAATGAATTGAACTACATATTAGAATCAAAAAATGTGAATGTTTACTACGGAGAACTACATGCACTTAAAGATATAAATTTAAAAATTCAAAAAAATAGTGTGACAGCTCTTATTGGCCCCTCAGGTTGTGGTAAGTCTACCTTCTTAAGAGTATTTAATAGAATGAATGATTACATTGATTCTTTTAAAATAGAGGGGGACGTCTTCATGGAAGGTCAAAACATTTATGATAAAAAGGTTCGAGTTGATGAACTAAGAAAAAATATTGGAATGGTTTTTCAAAAACCAAATCCTTTTCCAAAAAGCATTTATGAAAATGTTGCTTACGGATTAAAAATTCAAGGGATAAATGATAAAGAATTTTTAATGAATAGAGTGGAAAACTCATTAAAGCAAGCTGCACTTTGGGATGAGGTTAAAGATGATTTAAAAAAATCTGCATTAGCACTTTCGGGTGGACAACAGCAAAGAATATGTATCGCAAGAGCGTTGGCTGTTGAACCTAATGTTTTATTAATGGATGAACCAACATCTGCACTAGATCCTATTTCTACAGCAAAAGTGGAAGAGTTAATTAATAAATTAAAAGAAAAGTATACAATAGTTATTGTAACACACAATATGCAGCAAGCCAGTCGTGTTAGTGATAATACAGCGTTCTTTTATATGGGAGATTTAATAGAGCATGGTAAAACAGAAGATATTTTTAGAAATCCAAAAAAAGAACGAACACAAAACTATATAACTGGAAGGTTTGGTTAAAAATTTATGAAATGACATTATTAGAACAAGAATTAAAGGATTTAAGACAAGAACTGTTAAATATGTTTTTAGCAGTAAACAACCAATTGCTAAAAAGTGAAAAAGCACTTTTAGAGTTTGATAAAGATTTGGCAGCAGAAATAACAAATGCTGAAAAAAGAATCAATTCTCTAGAACTGAAAATTGATAGAGATTGTGAAAATATACTGGCTTTGTATTCACCTGTTGCTATAGATTTACGCTTTGTTCTTTCGGTCTACAAGATCAATCATGAATTGGAACGTATAGCAGATATCGCTGATGGTATAGCAAATTATGTGAATAATGTTAAAGCACCATTTCCAAAGAAAGCCATCATTAATATTAAAATTGAAGAAATGTTCTCCCAATGCCAAGCTATGATGGACAATGTCATTGAAGCTTTTGAACAAGAAGATACCAAAATAGCACGTAGAGTTTTCAAACAAGACGAATTACTAAACACTATTAACTCTAATTGTAGTAGGGCTATTATAGAAAACTATGATGAGAAAAATGCAGAAGCACTATTTTATCTTTTATCTTCTATAAGAAAACTAGAAAGAGCTGGAGATTTAATAAAAAATATTTCTGAAGAGCTTATTTTTTCTCTTGAATCAAAAGTCATAAAGCACCGAAAGAAAACGATCAATTGACATTTAGTTTAATGCTGGTTGAACTTTCAAGTGAATTTATTACTATATTCAAAAAGTTCTTTACTAGACTCGAATTATAAATTATAAAATTATCACTATAAGAAAGCTCCATCAGAGGAGCTTTTTTATAACTTAGTAAAATGCATTGGGTTTTTGATAACAACATCTCTTTCGAAGAAAAAGCATTAAAAGTTTTTAGACTTCAAGCTAAAGAATGTTTGCTTTATAAACACTATTTGGACCTTTTAAAAATTGATATTGATAAGATTAACTCCATTCAAAAAATACCTTTTTTACCCATAGAGTTTTTTAAATCTAATACCATATTGACAAAAGATAAAACTGCACAAATAACATTTAGCAGTAGTGGCACAACTGGTCAAAAACGAAGTCAACATCATATTGCTGAACTGTCTATATATGAAGATAGCTTTAGACAAGGTTTCGATTATTTCTATGGCAGTCCTAAAGACTATCGCATTCTTGCACTTCTACCATCATACCTTGAAAGAGAAGGCTCATCATTAGTATATATGTGTAACCAACTTATAAACGATAGTCAACATCCACAAAGTGGGTTTTATCTAAATAATCTCAAAGATTTATCAGAAATATTATCTCAGAATTGTGATAGTAAAACATTACTCATTGGTGTCAGTTATGCACTATTAGACCTTGCTGAACAATTCCCTCAACAATTGAAAAATACTATAGTAATGGAAACAGGAGGTATGAAAGGTAAGCGTCAAGAAATAATTAAAAGCGAATTACACCAAAAGCTAAAATCACCTTTTCAAGTCCAACACATCCACTCCGAATATGGTATGACTGAATTACTTTCTCAGGCCTACTCTAAAGGAAATGGAATATTTGAAAGCCCGCCTTGGATGAAGGTATTAATTAGAGATGCTGAAGACCCTTTTCAGCTTATTTCTCACAACCAAACAGGTGGACTTAATATCATTGACTTAGCTAACATTAACTCTTGTTCATTTATTGCTACTCAAGATTTAGGTAAATCATTAGATGATGCTCGCTTTGAACTTGTAGGTCGTTTTGACCAAGCAGACCTTAGAGGCTGTAACTTAATGCTTGAAGAAAATGATTATACGAAAAGCTGAAAAACAAGATCTTGACGATATTATGCAGGTTTACAAATCATGCGTTGATGGAATGATTGCAATAGGTATAGACCAGTGGGATGAAACCTACCCTAATCGTAATATCATTAAAAAAGATTTAGAAATTGGCGACTATTATGTAGGACTTGTTGATAACGAAATTGTTGCAGGCATAAAGATTGATTCTGTCCAAGACCCTACCTATCTTTCAATAGATTGGGCAGATAAAACCAATAATTTTATGGTAGTACACAGACTATGCTCAAAGACCAAAGTATGGAACCAAGGTGTGGGTAAAAAAATGATGGAATTTGCTGAAAGACTAGCAAAAAAGAATAATTGTGTTTCAATACGATTAGATACATATATCAATAATCCCAAAGCAATATCATTTTATAAACGCTTAGGATATAATCAACTTGGAGATATTAAACTTAAGCCTGAAAAAGATATTTATTACTGTTTTGAAAAATTACTTTTAAAACACTAATAAATTAATATATTGCAAACATGTTAAAAGAAGATATTTTACAAATACAGGAAGAATGGGGAAATGGAGTAGTTCAAATTGGAAAAAATGAACTTGATGCCAAAGACTTTGTAAATAAAATGTATGCAACTGAAGTGCTAATGAAACCCACAATGGCTAAAGAACAAGCATTTAGAATGAGTCATGCTGATATTATTTCATATTTTATTGGTGGGCATATTTCAGAAGATAATGGATTTGCACTTAAACCTTGGACAAATGTTCGTTTTGAGAACGAAGGAATACACTTTAAAAATAAACAAGCTTTTGCTGTTGGTCATTACTTTTTTACTGATTCTAATGGAGAAGAAACAAAAGTAGAATATAGCTTTGGATATGTAATCGAAGAAGGTAAAATTAAAATCAATTTACATCATTCATCTTTACCTTAAATGACTGTAATCAAAAAGTAATTCTTCTTGCCCTTTTGTACCAAAAGGTATTTATTAGAAATTAAATCAATTTCAGACAATAATAATTCAGCACCTATTTTTTCTTTATTAAGACTTACTGCATTGCTTTGTATCATTCTTCGAGCCTCTCCTTTTGAGGCAAACACTTGAGTTTTTTCGGCCAAGAAATCAAAAATATCCGTTTCCAAATCAGAGGCACTGACCTCAAATTGTGGCACCCCATCAAATACAGAAAGAAAGGTATCTTCATCTAAAGACATCAAATCTTCCGAAGTAGATTTGCCAAATAAAATATTAGAAGCTGTAATTGCTGCATTAAACTCATCTTCTGAATGTACACGTTTAGTAATGTCTTCAGCTAAAGTTTTTTGGAGTAGCCTTTGGTGCGGTGCTTCATCGTGCTGCTGTTCAAGATGCTCAATCTCTTCTTTTGTCATTAGCGTAAAAATACGAATGTAGTTTTTAACATCTTGATCAGAGGAATTAAGCCAGAATTGATAAAATTTATAAGGTGATGTTAATTTCTTGTCTAGCCAAACGTTACCATCTTCAGTCTTTCCGAATTTTCCTCCATCAGACTTCTTTAATAATGGAGTAGTAACAGCAAACGCTTCACCGCCAGATTTTCTTCTTATGAATTCAGTTCCAGTAGTAATATTGCCCCACTGATCCGAACCGCCTAATTGAATCTTACAATTTTTATTTTTAAACAACCAATAAAAATCATAACCTTGAACTAACTGATAACTAAATTCAGTGAAACTCATACCGGTTTCCAATCGGGATTTAACAGAGTCTTTAGCCATCATATAATTAATCGGAATATGCTTGCCAGCATCTCTTATAAAATCTAAAAAACTAAGTTCTTTGAACCAATCATAATTATTAACTATTTCAGCAGAGTTATCACCACAATCAAAATCTAAAAAACACTCCATTTGTTTTTGAACACATTTTAAATTGTGTTGTAAAATATCTTCTGAAAGCATATTTCTTTCCTTTGACTTACCAGATGGATCGCCAACCATTCCAGTTGCACCACCCATCAAAGCAATTGGCTTGTGACCACATCTTTGCAGATGAACTAATATCATAATCTGAACTAATGAGCCGATATGTAAGGATTCTGCAGTAGGATCAAAACCTATATAGGCAGTTGTCATTTCTTTTTGTAATTGCTCCTCTGTACCAGGCATGATATCATGAATCATACCTCTCCATTTTAATTCTTCTACAAAGTTCATTAGTTGTTATTTCTTTAAGGCAAATATAAATATATGTAAAACATTGGGGCTATTTTTTGTCTACCTTTGTTCTCAATGATATTTTTAACAGGTGGAACGGGTTTGGTTGGGGCACATATACTCCTAAAATTGACCGAAAATGGGCATAAAGTCAAGGCTTTGAAAAGAAAAGAAAGTTCATTAACTGTCATTGAAAATATCTTTTCTCATTACAATAAAGTAGATTTATTACAGTCTATAGAATGGATAGATGGCGATTTATTAGACCTATTTTCCTTAGAAGAAGGTATAAAAGATTGTCAAACAGTAATACATTGTGCAGCTATTGTTTCATTCAACCCAAAAGATTTTGAAAAAATGATGAAACAAAATGTGGAGGGAACTGCAAATATTGTAAATCTGTGCCTTGAACATAATATCAAAAAGTTAGGCTATATCAGTTCTGTTGCTGCTCTAGGTAGTGTCGAAGAAAATAAAGTTAGAACAGAAGATGATTATTGGAAAGAAAGTAAGTCAAATACACAATACGCTATAAGCAAATATTTATCTGAGCAAGAAGTTTGGCGTGGTATAGAAGAAGGTTTGAATTCAATTATTGTCAATCCATCAGTTATATTGGGAGCAGGAGATTGGACAAAAGGAAGCTCTCAAATGTTTGAAAAAGTATGGAGTGGCTTAAAGTTTTACAGCACAGGTAGTACTGGCTATGTTGATGTTTTGGATGTTGCTGAATGCCTAATAAAACTATTAAATAGTGATATTATAAATGAAAGGTTCATTATAAACGCTGGACAGATGAAATTTAAGGAAGTTTTCGATACAATAGCAGATAGCCTAAACAAACCAAAACCTCACATTAAAGTTACACCCTTTTTAAAAGAAGTCGCTTGGCGATTAGAATGGTTTAAATCTGTCATCACCAACAAAAGCCCTTTAGTTACCAAAGAAACAGCAAGTACTGCTATGAAGAATAAAAGCTTTTCAAACCAAAAAATTGTAGATGCTTTGGATTATGAATTCATTCCTATTACAGAAAGCATCAAACGATACAGTCAATGGTTTTTAAAAGAACATACTAATTCTTAGACTTTTCTTCCAAAAGTTGTAATTCTTGTAATACATTATCATAAATTACTAACAATTCCTCGTTGGCATCGGTGGTGTAATAATTCCAACTCTTATTAAAATCATCTTCGGAATATCCCAAAGAAAGAAAACACTCTGACATTAATGAATCGACATGAAATTTTGAAAAATCACTTTGATACTGAAAAGTGTTTAACTCAGATACAATAAGTTGTCTTTTGGTTAAAATTTTAACCATGTCATCAGAAGATATGACATCTGTCCTTTTAAGTTTTGGTCCTTCAGAACACGATTGAATTACCGTAAAAAAAATTATTAACAAGATGTTTTTCATTTTTCAAAGGTAATGAAGTAATTTGATACACTAATAAAAGTATATTTGTATAATTATTTAACTAAAAAAAAACACAATGAAAAATTTAGTTTATGTTTCAGCAATTGCTTTTATGGGCTTAGTAGCTTGTGGTGCTCCTGCTGAACAAAAAGAAGCTGCTACTGAAGAAGCTGTTGACACTGTGGAAGTTGTTGAAACAGTAGAAATGGACTCTACTGCTGCTGAGATGGACTCTACTGCTACCGAAGAGGAAGTAACTGAGTAATCCGTTTCACATCAAAAATTTAAGGGGCTTTGGCCCCTTTTTTTATCTATTAAAAGTTAAACGATGACCTTTTTGGGATTCATCGAAAGTTCCATTTTGATAAGCCAAATGACCATTAACCCAAGTGTGGGTTACTTTTGACTTGAATGTATTTCCCTCAAATGGAGACCAAGCGCATTTGTATAAAATATTATCTTTACTGACTTCCCAAGGGTTGTCAATTTCTACAAGCACTAAATCAGCTGCATATCCCTTTTTTATAAATCCTCTATTTTC